>CAYQDR010000066.1:0-25671 GCA_964416315.1 uncultured bacterium | reverse complement strand
CCGATCGCGGCGTAGGCGCCGGTCAAGGCGAGGGAGGCTCCGATCCGGATCGGCGGCTGTGCTCCGACGATCGAGCCTGAGCCAAACCACAACGCGATGGCGACGACGGCGATGCAGGCCCGGCCGATCTCCTTCACTCGCGTTGACTCCATGGGGGCGTGGGGAAGCGCGGCTTACCCGGGGCGAGCTCTTCCGGCCAGACGACGACCTTCTTGCCGTCCTGCCACTGGAACATGACCATCTTGTGCGCGACCTGCACGCCGTCCTGGTCCACCTTGAACCTACCGTAGACGGTGTTGAGATCCATCTTGAGGATGGCGTCCCGGATCTTCTCGCCGCCCAGCGAGCCCGCTCGCCTGATCGCTTCCACGAGCACCTGACATGCACCGTATCCTCCGGCGGCCTGATACGAAAGATCTGTGCCAGCGAACTCCTTCGTGTACGATTCGACGAACTCGCGGGCGCCGGGGTACTGACGCGCGATGGGAATCAGTCCGCCGGCACGGACGGTGACCAGCTCCGGCTCCCATTGCGCGCTCCCGTAGATGAACTCAGCAGTCCGCCCGAGGACCCGGTAGAACTTGGGCAGGTCCCCGCCCACCGTCACCGCGAACATCTTGGGGTTCACGTTCAGCTCTTTCAACTGGCGGGCGATGGTCACCGCGTCCTCGAAGTACGTCCCTGCCGCCAGCACATCGGGATTCGCCGCCCGGACCCTCGTGAGGAGGGCCGAGAAGTTCGTCGTCCCCGGGGGATAGGCCTCGACGGCAATTACTGCAAGGCCGCGCCTCTTCGCCAACTCGAGTGTCCCCTGGGCAATCGCCTTCGGGAAGAGCGTGTCCTCGTGAATGAGCGCGACCGTCCTGAGCCCACGCCTCGCCGCCATGTCAATCGGTCCCTCGAGGTACACCTCGGCCGGGGAGACCACCATGAAGATGAACTTCCGCCCCTTCTTGAAGACGGAAGTCGCGGCCGCCCCGGGCGCGACCAGCGGCATCCGGTGCTCCTCCGCTAGATCGGCCGCGACGTCGGTTATGGGCGACGAGTAGGGCCCCAGGATCGCCTCCACCTTGTCCTGCGTGATCAGCTTTTCGTAGATGCGGGCGGCCGTGGCGGGCTGGGACCCATCGTCTTCCACGACAAGCTCGAGCCTGCGCCCCAGGACGCCACCCTTGTCGTTCGTGTGCTTAGCACAAAGTTGGTAGCCGCGATGGAACATTTGCCCCAGCTCCGCGTACGTGCCGGTCATCGACAGCGACGCGCCGATCCGGATCGGCGGCTGGGCCTCCGCGACCGGCGCGACCGCCGACCCCAGCACCACGAGGACGGCGACGGCCAAGACGTTCCTGGCCGTGCTCACGGGCGCTGACTCCACGGCGGGGTTGGGAAGCGTGCCTGTCCGGGCGCCAGCTCGTCGGGCCACACGATCACTTTCTTGCCATCCTGCCACTGGAACATCAGCGCCTTGTGGGCGATCTGCAGGCCGTCAGGGTCCACCTTGAACGGGCCGAAGACGGTATTGAAGTCCAGCTTCAGGATGGCGTCCCTGATCTTCTCCCTGTCCAGGGAGCCGGCGCGCTTGACGGCCTCCGCCAGCACCTGGCAGCCGCCGTAGCCAGCGGCGGTCGTGTACGAGAGATCGGCCCCGGGGTACTCCTTCTTGTGGGCCTCGACGAACTCCCGCGCTCCGGGATACTGACGGGCGACGGGAATCAATCCACCGGCCCGCAGCGTCACCAGCTCAGGCTCCCATGCCGAGTTTCCGTAGACGAATTCTGCGATCCGTCCGAGCGCCTCGTAGAATTTGGGCTGAGCCCCGCCGATAGTCACCCCGTACATCTTCGGGTTCACGTTCAGCTCTCTGAGCTGGCGGGTGATGGCCACCGCGTCTTCCAAGTACGATCCCGCCGCCAGGACATCGGGCGTCGCTGCCCGGACCTTGGTCAGGAGCCCCGTGAAGTCGGCGGTGCCCTTCGAGTATGACTGGACGAGGACGACCTCGAGCCCTTTCCTCCTCGCCAGATCGACGGCGCCCTGAGCGGCTGTCGTGGCGAAAAGTGTGTCCTCGTGGATGACAGCAACAGTCTTCAGCCCTCTCTTTGCCGCCATGTCGATCAGGCCCTCCAGGAAGACTTCTCCTGGCGGATTCACCATGAAGATGTACTTCCGGCCTGTCTTGAAGAGCGCGGTCGTGGCGGTCCCGGCTGCCACCAACGGCATCCGGTGCTTCTCGGTCACGTCGGCCACCGCCGCGGTCATGGGCGAGCCGTAGGGGCCGAGCACGAGATCCACCTTGTCCTGCGTGATGAGCTTCTCGTAGATACGGGCGGCCGTGGCCGGCTCAGACTGATCGTCTTCCAGGACGAGCTCGAGCTTCCGTCCCAGGACACCCCCCTTCTCGTTCGTGTGCTTGAGGCAGAGCGGGTAGCCGCGACCCTGCTGGTTCTGGCTCAGGGCCGCGTAGGCCCCGCTCTGCGAGACGGTGGCACCGATCCGGATCGGCGGCTGGGCGGCCGCCACTGGGACCAGGCCCATCCACAACGCCAGCACGAAACCGCCCATGATAGACGCCCAGGCCGATCCTCTCATGGTCGTTGACTCCACGGCGGCGTGGGGAAGCGCGGCTTGCCGGGCGCCAGCTCCTCCGGCCAGACGATGACCTTCTTGCCGTCCTGCCACTGAAACAGCAACATTTTGTGCGCGATCTGGACTCCATCCCGATCGACCCGGAATGCGCCGAAGACGGTGTTGCGGTTCATCTTGAGAATGGCGTCACGGATCTTCTCGCCATCCAGAGACCCAGCGCGCCGGATGGCCTCGATGAGAACCTCACAGCCGCCATAACCGTGCGCGGAGTGGAAGGAGAGGTCGGCGCCGGGGAACTCCCTCTTGTAGGACTCGACGAACTCTCGCGCCCCGGGGTACTGCCGCGCGATCGGGATCAATCCGCCGGCCCGGACCTCGACGAGCTCAGGCAGCCACGGGGTGGACCCGTAGACAAACTCCGCATCACGCCCCGCGACCTCGTAGAACTTGGGCAGGTCCACACCGACCGTCAGTCCCACCATCCGAGGATTCACGTCCAGCGCTTTGAGCTGGCGGGTGATGGCCACCGCGTCGTCGAAGCGCGTGGCGCCACCCAGCACGTCGGGGTTGGCCGCCCGAACCTTCGTCAGGATCGTGGAGAAGTCCGTTGTCCCCTGAGGGTAGGCCTCGGCGAAGACCACCTGAAGTCCCTTCTTCCTGGCCAGCTCGATGACGCCTTGTGCTATCGCCCTCGAAGAGAGGTCATCCCGGTTGATCATGGCCAGGGTCTTGAGCCCCTTCTTGGCGCCCATGTCGACGAGCCCTTCCAGGTAGACCTCGGCCGGGGGAACCATAGCGAAGATGAACTTCCGCCCCTTCCTGTAGATCGAGGTGGCAGCAGCGTTGCCCACCATCGGCAGCTTGTGTCTCTCGGTCACATCGGCCACGGCGTCGGTGATGGGCGAGCCATACGGGCCGAGCACTTGGTCCACCTTATCCTGCGTGATGAGCCTTTCGTAGAGACGGACGGCCGTGGCGGGATCCGACTCGTCGTCGTAGACCCCGAGCTCGAGCTTCCGCCCCAGCACTCCGCCCTTTTCGTTCGTGTGCTTGACACAGAGCTGGTAGCCACGGAGCTGGTTCTGGCCGAGCGCCGCATAGACGCCGGTCTGGGAAGGCGTCGCGCCGATCCGGATTGGCGGCTGGGCCTCGACGGTGGGTCCCGAGCCGAGCACCACCGCGATGGTGATGACGACGAGACAGGTCCGGTGAATCCCCTTCACTGCCGCTGACTCCACGGCGGCGTCGGGAAGCGCGGCTTCCCGGGGGCCAGCTCCTCGGGCCAGACGACGACCTTCTTGCCGTCCTGCCACTGGAACAGCACCCTCTTGTGCGCGACCTGGAGCCCATCCCGATCGACCCGGAATCCGCCGAAGACGGTGTTGCGGTCCGTCTTCAGAATGGCGTCGCGGATCTTCTCGCCGTCCAGAGACCCGGCGCGCCGGATGGCCTCGACGAGAATCTGGCAGCCGCCGTAGCCGGCAGCGGAAAAAAAGGAGAGACCGGCGCCGGGGAACTCCTTCTTGTGAGACTCGACGAACTCCCGCGCCCCGGGGTACTGCCGTGCAATCGGGATCAATCCGCCGGCCCGGAGCTCGACGAGCTCAGGCAGCCATGGGGTGGCGCCGTAGACGAACTCGGCATCACGCCCCACGACCTCGTAAAACTTGGGCAGGTCCACGCCCACCGTCAGCCCGACCATCCGGGGATTCACGTCCAGCGCCTTGAGCTGACGGGTGATGGCCACCGCGTCCTCGAAGCGCGTGGCGCCGCCCAGCACGTCGGGGTCCGTCGCCCGCACCTTGGCCAGGATCGTGGAGAAGTCGGTATTCCCCTCGGGGTAGGCGGCGACGAAGACCACCTGAAGGCCCTTCTTTTTGGCCAGCTCGATGGCGCCCTGGGTCGTCGCCCGCCCAAATAGATCGTCTACGTTGATCAGGGCCACGGTCTTGAGCCCCTTCTTGGCGGCGAGGTCGATGAGCCCTTCCAGGAAGAACTCGGCAGGGGGTTGCACCATGAAGATGTACTTCCGCCCCTTCTTGAAGATGGAGGTGGTCGCGGCGCTGGGAGCCACCATCGGCATCCTATGCTTCTCGGTCACGTCGGCCACGGCTTCGACGATGGGCGAGCTGAACGGACCAAGAACCAGATCCACCTTGTCCTGCGTGATGAGCTTTTCATAGAGGCGGACGGCCGTGGCGGGGTCCGACCCGTCGTCGTAGAGCACCAGTTCGAGCTTTCGCCCCAGCACCCCGCCCTTGTCGTTCATCTGCTTGACGCACAGCTGGTAGCCACGGAGCAGGTTCTGGCCGGGCGCCGCATACACGCCGGTCTGGGCGAGCGACGCCCCGATCCGGATCGGCGGCTGCGCCTCTGTGACCGGCGCGACCGCCCACACCGACGCCGCGAGGACCGCGGCGATGAAGACCTTCGCGGCGTTGCTCATGGTCGTTGGCTCCACGGGGGTGTGGGGAAGCGTGCCTGTCCGGGCGCCAGCTCGCCGGGCCACACGATCACTTTCTTGCCCTCCTGCCACTGGAACGTGACCATCTTGTGCGCGATCTGAAAGCCGTCCGGGTCCACCTTGAACGCGCCGAAGACGGTGTTGAAGTCCAGCTTCAGAATCGCGTCCCTGATCTTCTCCCTGTCCAGCGAGCCGGCGCGCTTGACGGCCTCGACAAGAATCTGGCAACCGCCGTAACCGCCGGCGGAGAAATAGGAGAGGTCGGCGCCGGGAAACTCCTTCTTGTGGGATTCGACGAACTCCCTGGCCCCGGGGTACTGGCGCGCGATAGGGATTAGGCCACCGGCCCGGAGTATCACCAGTTCCGGCTCCCACTGAGTCGCGCCGTAGAGGAACTCCGCGTCCCTTCCTAGGACCTCGTAAAACTTGAGCAGGTCCACGCCCGACGTCGCCCCGTACATCTTGGGGTTCACATTGAGCGCTTTCATCTGGCGGGTGATGGCCACCGCGTCATCGAAGTAAGTAGCGGCGCTGAGCACGTCGGGGTTCGCCGCCCGAACGTTCGTCAGGATTGCGGAGAAATCGGTGGTGCCCTTGCGGTAGGCTTCGGCGAAGACCACTTGGAGCCCCTTCTTCTTGGCTAGCTCGATGGTCCCCTGCGCAATCGCCTTGGGGAAGAGCGTGTCCTCGTTGATGACGGCCACGGTCCTGAGCGCCTTCTTGGCGGACATGTCAATGAGCCCCTCCAGATAGACCTCGGCGGGCGACACCACCATGAAGATGAACTTCCGCCCCTTCTTGAAGATGGAGGTGGTGGCGGCCAGGGGTGCCACCATCGGCATCTTGTGCTTTTCGGTCAGGTTGATCACGGGCTCGGTCATGGGTGAGCCGTACGGACCCAGAACGAGGTCCACTGTTTCTTGTGTGATGAGCCTTTCGTAGATGCGGATGGCGGTGGCGGACTGGGACTGATCGTCTTCCGCGACGAGCTCCAGCTTCCGTCCCAGGACGCCGCCCTTCTCGTTCGTGTGTTTGACGCAGAGCTGGTAGCCGCGCAGCTGGTTCTGCCCCAGGGCCGCATACGTCCCGGTCTTGGACGCCGACGCGCCGATCAGGATCGGCGGCTGCGCCTCTGTGACCGGCGCGACCGCCCACGCCAACGACGCGAGGACCGCGACGACGAGGACCTTCGCGACGTTGCTCACGGGCGTTGACTCCACGGCGGCGTCGGGAAGCGCAGCTTGCCCGGCGCCAGCTCCTCGGGCCAGACGATGACTTTCTTGCCGTCTTGCCACTGGAACACCAGGTCCTTGTGCGCGATCTGGAGCCCATCCCGATCGACCCGGAATCTGCCGAACACGGTGTTGCGGTCGAGCTTCAGGACGGCTTCGCGGAGCTTGTCGCTGTCCAGCGACCCCGCGCGCCTGATGGCCTCGACGAGGATCTCGCACCCGCCGTAGCCGGCAGCGGCGTGATACGAGGAATCGGCGCCGGGGAACTCCCTCTTGTAGGCCTCGACGAACTCCCGCGCCCCCGGGTACTGCCGCGCGATCGGGATCAAGCCGCCGGCCCGAAGCTCGACGAGCTCCGGCACCCACGGGGTGGCGCCGTAGACGAACTCAGCCTCGCGCCCCAGGAGCTCGTAGAACTTGAACGTGTCCACGCCGATCGTCAGCCCGTACATCCGGGGATTCACGTCCGACGCCTTCATCTGGCGGGTGATGGCCACGGCGTCCTCGAAGCGCGTGGAGCCGGCGAGTACGTCGGGATTCGCCGCCCGGACCTTGGTCAGGATCGCGGAGAAGTCGGTCGTCCCCAGGGGGTAGGCCTCGGCGAAGACCACCTGAAGCCCCTTGTTCTTGGCCAATTCGATGGTGCCCTGGGCCCCCGCCCTCCGAGCGAGGTCATCCACGTTGACCACGGCCACGGTCTTGAGCCCCTTCTTGGCGGCCAGGTCGATGAGCCCTCCCAGGCGGGTCTCCGCATGAGGGAGCACGCCGAAGATGAACCTCCGCCCCTTCCGGTAGATGGAGGTGGCCGCGGCGCCGGGGGCCACCATCGGCATCTTGTACTTTTCGTTCACGTCGGCCACGGCCTCGCTGATGGGCGAGCTGTACGGACCGAGCACGAGATCCACCTTGTCCTGCGTGATGAGCTTTTCGTAGAGACGGACGGCCGTGGCGGGATCCGACCCGTCGTCGTAGAGCACCAGCTCGAGTTTCCGCCCCAGCACGCCGCCCCTGTCGTTCGCGTGCTTGACGCAGAGCTGGTAGCCACGGAGCTGGTTTTGGCCCAGCGTCGCATACACGCCGGTCTGGGCGATCGATGCGCCGATCCGGATCGGCGGCTGCGCGTCTGTGACGGGCGCGACCGCCGACGCCAGCGCCACGAGGACGGCGACGGCGAAGACGTTCCTGGCCTTGCTCACGGGCGCTGACCCCACGGCGGCGTGGGGAAGCGGGGCTTGCCGGGCGCCAGCTCCTCGGGCCAGACGATCACCTTCTTGCCGTCCTGCCACTGGAAGACCACCATCTTGTGGGCGATCTGGAAGCCGCCCGGGTCAACCTTGAACGCGCCGAAGACGGTGTTCAGGTCCATCTTGAGGATGGCGTCCCTGACCTTCTCGCCGTCGAGCGAGCCCGCGCGCTTGATCGCTTCGATGAGCACCTGGCATCCGCCGTACCCGGCGCCGGAATGATATGAGAGCTGGGTGCCGGGAAACTCTTTCCGGTGGGACTCGACGAACTCTCGGGCCCCGGGGTACTGGCGCGCGATCGGGATCAACCCGCCGGCGCGGAGCGTCACCAGTTCCTCCTCCCATTGCGTAGGTCCGTACACGAACTCGGCGCCCCGGCCCAGGGTTTCGTAGAAGCTAGGCAGGTCTACGCCCACCGTCAGTGCGAACATCTTGGGGTTTACGTCCAGCTCTTTCAGCTGGCGGGTGAGCGGCACGGCGTTCGCGACGTTCGTCCCCGCCCCCAGCACATCGGGGTTGGCCGCCCGGACCTTCGTGAGGACGGCCGAGAAATCAGTCGCCCCCTTGGGATAGGCTTCGACGAGCACGACCGACAGTCCGCGCTTTTTCGCCAGCTCGAGTCCCCCCTGGGCGACGGCCTTGGGGAAGAAGTCGTCCTCGTGGATGAGGGCCACCGTCTTCAGCCCTCGCTTCGCCGCCATGTCGAGGACGCCTTCCAGGTACACCTCGCTCGGGGAGTACATCATGAACACGAACCTGCGCCCCTTCTTGTAGATGGAGGTCACCCCTGCCGTCGGCGCGACTAAAGGCATCCGGTGCTTCTCCGCGACATCGGCCACCGCATCGGTGATGGGCGAGGAGAAAGGGCCCAGGATCGCATGCACCTTGTCCCGCATGATGAGCTTGTCGTAGAGGCGGGCGGCCGTGGCCGCCTCGGACTGATCGTCCTCGACGACGAGCTCGAGCCTCCGGCCCAGGACGCCACCCTTCTCGTTCGTGTGCTTGACGCACAGCTGGTACGCCCGAAGCTGGATCTGACCGATGTCGGCGAAGCGTCCGGTCTGCGCGAGCGTCGCCCCGATCCGGATCGGCTGTTGAGCGTCGGCGATCGGCAGCACGCCGATCCCCAGGGACAGGGAAACAAGCCCGAGGATCAACGCCCTTCCGGATCTATTCACTGTCGCCGACTCCACGGCGGCGTGGGGAAGCGCGGCTTGCCGGGGGCCAGCTCGTCGGGCCAGACGATCACCTTCTTGCCGTCCTGCCACTGGAACAAGACCCCTCTGTGGGCGATCTGGAAGCCGTCGCGATCCACCTTGAAGGCCCCGAAGGCGGTGTTGAGGTCCAGCTTCAGGATGGCGTCCCGGACCTTCCCGCCGTCGAGGGAGCCTGCACGTCTGATCGCTTCCAGGAGCACCTGGCACGTGCCGTACGCGTTGGCGGTGTGATATGAGAGCTCAGCGCCGGGAAACTCCTTCCGGTGGGACTCGACGAACTCGCGGGCCCCGGGGTACTGACGCGCGATGGGGATCAGCCCACCGGCGCGGAGCGTCACCAGCTCCGCCTCCCACGTCGACGCCCCGTACACAAACTCCGCGTCTCGGCCAAGGTTCTGGTAATACTCCGGGAGGGCAACCTCGACAGTCGAACCGAACATCTTCGGGTTGATGCCAAGCTTCTTCAGCAGCCGGGTGATCACCACCACGTCGTACGCGGCGGCGGCCAGGACGTCCGGGCTCGCGGCCTTCACCCTCCCTAGGATCCCGCCGAAGTCCGTGGTGCCCTTCGGGTAGGCTTCCGCGAGCGCGATCTGAAGGCCACGCTTCTTCGCCAACTCGAGCACGCCCTGCGCGATCGTTCTCTGTAGCAGCGTGTCCTCGTGGATGACCGCTACGCTCTTCAGTCCTCGGCTCGCGGCCAGCTCGATCAGCCCCTCGAGAAACCGCTCGGCAGGGAGGGGGCCCATGAAGACGAACTTCCGGCCCTTCTTGAAGATCGACGTCGCGGCGGCGTTCGCGACCATCGGCATCCGGTGACTCTCGACCACATCCGCCACGGCCTCGGTGAGGGGGGAGGAGTAGAGACCGAGGATCGCGTCGACCTTGTCCCGGGTGATGAGCCTTTCGTAGATGGCAGCCGCCGTCGGGCCATCGGACTGGTCGTCTTCCACGAGCAGCTCGAGGCGGCGGCCGAGGACGCCCCCCTTGTCGTTGGCGTGTTTGATACACAGCTGGGAGCCGCGCATCATGTTCTGGCCCATGGCGGCCAGCGATCCGGTCTGCGCGTACGTCGCGCCAATCCGGATCGGCGACTGCGCTTCGACGATTGATCCCGAGCCGAACCACAGCGCGATGGCGACGACGGCGATGCAGCGCCCGGCGATCTCCTTCACTGGCGTTGACTCCACGGCGGCGTCGGGAAGCGCGGCTTGCCCGGGGCGAGTTCCTCGGGCCAGACGATGACGTTCTTACCGTCCCGCCACTGGGTCGTCACCATCTTGTGGCCAATCTGGAAGCCGTCCGGGTCCACCTTGAAGCCGCCGTAGACCGTGTTGAGGTCCATTTTGAGAATCGCCTCGCGGATCTTCACGCCGTCGAGGGAGCCCGTCCTCTTGATCGCTTCGACCAGGATCTGGCACGCGCCGTAGCCACCGGCCGAGTGATAGGAAAGATCGGCTCCGGGGAATTCCTCCGGTGGGACTCGACGAACTCGCGGGCCCCCGGGGCACTGACGCGCGATGGGGATCAACCCGCCGGCGCGGAGCGTCACCAGCCCCGGCTGCCACTGCGAGCCGCCGTACACGAACTCGGCGCCTCGGCCGAGGGTCTCGCAAGACTTCGGGAAAGCGACACCGACGGTCGCGCCAAACATCTGCGCTATGGTGAACGCTCTGCCGGATCTCTTCACTGACGCTGACCCCACGGAGGCGTGGGGAAGCGTGGCTTCCCAGGAGCCAGCTCGTCGGGCCAGACGATCACCTTCTTGCCGTCCTGCCACTGGAACGTCAGCATGGTGTGCGCGGTCTGGAGGCCATCGCGGTCCACCTTGAACCCGCCGAAGACCGTGTTGAGATTCATGTTAAGAATGGCCGCCCTGACCTTTTCCCCGTCCAGGGAGCCCGCGCGCTTGATGGCCTCCACGAAGACCTGGCATGCCCCGTACCCCTGGGCCGTGTGATAGGAAAGATCAGCCGCGGGGAACTCCTTTCTGTGGGACTCGACGAACTCCCGGGCCCCCGGGTACCGGCGTGCGACCGGGATCAATTCGCCGCCACGGAGCAGCGTCACCAGCTCCGGCTCCCATTGTGCCGCGCCGTACACGAACTCCGCGCTCCGCCCGAGCACCTCGTAGAACCTCGGCAGGTCTCCGCCGACCGTCACGCCAAACATCTTGGAGTTCACATTCGACGCTTTCAGTTGACGCGTGATCGCCACCGCGTCGTCGAAGTACGTCGCCGCCGCCAGCACATCGGGATTCGTTGCCCGGATCTTCGTGAGGATGGTCGAGAAGTCGGCCGTCCCCGGCGGATAGGCCTCGACAGCAAGCACCTGGAGGCCGCGCTTCTTCGCCAGATCGAGCGATCCCTTGGCCATCGCCGTGGGAGAGAGGGTGTCCTCGTGGATGAGGGCAATTGTCTTCAGGCCCCTCCTCGCGGCCATGTCGATCAGCCCCTCCAGGTAGACCTCGGAGGGCGAGAGCACCATGAAGACGAACTTCCGCCCCTTCTTGAAGATGGAGGTCGCGGCGGCCCCGGGCGCCACCATGGCCATCCGGTGCTTCTCCGTCACGTCGGCCACGGCCTCCGTGATGGGCGACGAGTACGGCCCCAGGACCGCGTCCACCTTGTCCCGGGTGATGAGCTTCTCGTAGATGCGGCCGGCGGTGGCGGGCTCGGACCGATCGTCTTCCACGACGAGCTCGAGCGTCCGTCCCAGGACGCCACCCTTCTCGTTCGTGTGCTTGACGCAGAGCTGATACCCGCGGAGCTGGTTCTGACCGAGAAGCCCATACGCCCCGGTCTGGGACATCGACGCGCCGATCCGGATCGGCGGCTGCGCCGCCGCGCTCGCAACCAGGCCGATCCAAAGTGCACCGGCGAGTACCGCTGCCCGGAGGCCGGGAGCCTGCTGGGCTCCGCGAGCGCACGAACGCCACCGGCGGCGATGCGCATGGTGGACAAGGGCGTCGACAAACCCAGAAAGCAAGTCCGGAGGTACGGATGCCTTGCCCGCGAGGGCCGGACGGTCAGCTACTCGCTGGGCCAAAGGGCGCTCGGCCGCATCCTGAAGGTACGCGTAGGCTGGCCGGAGATCATGCTCAGGGCTCCTGACCCCTGGGAGCGCACGATCTCGACGGCGCAACCCGCCTGACATATACGCTTCGAAAGGCCGAAATGTCAAGCCGCATTCGTCGTTTGGCCTCATGCGACAGATGAGGAGAGCAGCGTGGTGCTGATCGACCTCCACAACCACATCCTCGACCTCCTGGTACGGGGGCCAGCCGTGCCAGATCAACCCGGGACCCGAGAGTCGAACCATCGTCCTGCGCAAGAACGCGTGCCTCCTTGGCCTGACCGACGCGATGCTCGACTGCCTGGCCCGCCCGAAGTGAGGAGACGCCACGTAAGTCCGCTTCCCGGTTGACCGAACGGGCCCCGTGTGCTAGGGTGCCTGCGTGGGCGCGCTGTACAGCGACGTCATCCTCGACCGTTTCCGCCACCCGCGCTACTTCGGCGAGCTGGACGCGCCCGACGCGGCCCACGAGGACGTGAACCCGCTCTGCGGCGACCGAGTCCGGATCGAGCTGCGCCTGGACGGGGGACGGACGCCGGCGATCGAGGCCGTGCGCTACCGGGGCGACGCGTGCGCCATCGCGCTGGCCTCGGCCGACCTCCTGGCCGAGATGGTCGAAGGCCGGCCGGTCCGCGAGGCGGCGGGCGTGGATCGCGAGCGCCTGCTCGCGGCGCTCCAGGCGGACATCCGACCCTCGCGGCTCCGCTGCGTGACGCTCCCGCTGGACGTCCTCCGGGGCGCGCTCGCGGCCCTGAAGGTGACCTCGTGACCCTGGGCGAGCGCGTCCGCGCGGACTTTCCGATCCTCGAACGCACGATCGGCGGCCGGCGGCTCGTCTACCTCGACTCCGCGGCCACCGCCCAGAAGCCCCGGGCGGTGCTCGACGCCCTCCGCGCCTACTACGAGCGCTCGAACGCCAACGTCCACCGCTCGATCCACACGCTCGGCGAGGAGGCGACCGAGCTCTTCGAGGCGGCGCGGGACCGCGTGCGGGCGTTCATCGGCGCGCGGCATCGCGAGGAGATCATCTTCACGAAGGGGACGACGGAGGCGATCAACCTGGTCGCCCACACCTGGGCGCGCCCGGCCCTTGCCGAGGAGGACGAGATCCTCCTCACCGAGATGGAGCACCACTCGAACCTGGTCCCGTGGCTCCTGCTCGCGCGCGAGCGGAAGCTGCGCCTCCGCTACGTGCCGGTCACGGAGGGTGGCCACCTGGACCTGGGCGCCCTGGACCGCCTGCTCACCCGACGGACGCGCCTCGTCGCGCTCACCCACGTCTCGAACGTCCTCGGCACGGTGAACCCCGTCGCCGAGATCGTCGAGCGCGCGCAGGCGGCCGGGGCGCGCGTCCTCATCGACGGCGCCCAGGCGGCGCCGCACCTGCCCGTGGACGTGGCGGCGCTGGGCGTGGACTTCTACGCGTTCTCCGGGCACAAGCTCGGGGCGCCGACGGGGATCGGCGTCCTCTACGGCCGGCGGGAGATCCTCGAGCCGCTCGAGCCCGCGTTCGGCGGGAGCGAGATCATCAAGGAGGTCTGGCTCGACCGGGTGACCTGGAACGACCTGCCGTGGCGGTTCGAGCCGGGGACGCCGCCCATCGCGGGGGCGATCGGGCTGGGTGCGGCGATCGCGTACCTCGAGGGGCTCGGCTGGGACGCGATCCGCGTGCACGAGGCGGAGCTGACCCGCGAGGCCCTCGCGCGCCTCCCCGAGGTCGAGGACCTCCAGCTCTACGGGCCGGAGGACCCCGAGGCGCGGCTCGGCGTCGTGTCGTTCAACCTGCCCGGGATCCACCCGCACGACCTGGCCGCGGCGCTCGACAGCGAGGGGATCGCCGTGCGCGCGGGGCACCACTGCGCGCAGCCCTTGATGCGGCGGCTCGGCGTGGTGGGGACCGCGCGGGCGAGCTTCTACCTCTACACGACCCCGGACGACATCGCGGCGCTGGTGGCCGGGCTCCGGCGGGCCCACGAGCTGCTCGGCGTGGGCCGGCTCCGCTCCTCGGCGCGCTGAACGGCCGACCTTCACCCTGACCCTCTCCCCGGCAGGGCGGGCCGACGGCCGGGAGACGAGCGTCGTGGTCAACCCGGGCCGGCCCCTCTACCGGAAGCTGGTGTGGGACGACGACCGGGTCGTCGGCGCGCTCCTGCTCGGTCCGGCGGAGGACGTGGGGCTCCTCAACGACCTCGGGATGGTCAAGGGGCTCATCCAGGCCCGGGTCGCCCTCGGGCCGTGGGCGAGGGAGCTCCGGCGGAACCCGATGGACGTGCGACGGGCGTTCGTGGGCGCGGGGGCACCAGGGGCGCGGCTCGACCGGGTGCTCCTCGGCCGGCCGGCGGAGGAGCGCCGCCACCGGTTCGGGGGCGCCGCGCCGGGACCCGCGACGTCGCGGGTGGGCGAGGTGCAGGTGCAGCTCAAGCTCGATCCGACGAGGGGAGGGAGGTTCGCATGAAGCGACTGCTGACGTGGGCGCTGGTGGGCCTGGTCCTGGGCGCGCTCGGGCTCGCGGACCTGGCGGCCGCGGAGCCGCTGAAGATCCGCTACTCGATCTGGGTGGGCTACGGCCCGCTCTTCCTCGCGCGCGAGAAGGGCTACTTCAAGGAGGAGAAGGTCGACGTCGAGCTGATCAACATGGACGACCCGAAGGAGGGCTTCTTCGCCATGTCGGCGGGGCGGCTCGACGGGGTCGTCTCGACGATCGACACGATGGTGCTCTACCTCAAGACCGGCAAGGAGTTCCAGTACGTGCTGGCGCTCGACGACTCCGCCGGGGGCGATGCGATCGTGTCCCGGAAGGAGATCAAGTCGGTCAAGGACCTGAAGGGGAAGAAGGTCGCGTTCGCGGAGGGCTCGGTCTCCCAGTTCTTCCTCAACGTGCTGCTCCGGGAGTCGGGCCTGAGCCAAAAGGACGTCGAGGCGGTGAACATGAAGCCCGGAGACGCCGGGGCGGCGTTCGTGGCCGAGAAGGTGGACGCGGCGGTGACCTGGGAGCCGTGGGTGACGAAGAGCAAGAACACCAAGCACGGGCACGTCCTGGTGGACTCCTCGAAGACACCGGGGCTGATCACGGACGTCCTGATCTTCCGCCGCGACGTCATCGAGAAGCGCGGGAAGGAGATCCAGGGCGTCGTCAACGCATGGAACAAGGCCGTCGCGTACTGGGAGAAGAACACGAGCGAGTCGAACGAGATCATGGCCAAGGGGCTCGGCGACTGGCTCAAGGACCCGAAGGTCTTCGCCGAGACGCTCTCCGGCGTGAAGTTCTACAACCGGGCCGGGAACGTGAAGTTCTTCGGGAGCGGGCAGAAGCCGGGCGACATGTACAAGGTCGTCCAGAACGCCCTCGACATCTGGCAGAGCTTCGGCCGGCTCCAGGCCAAGGGCGTGACCGCGAGGGACCTGGTCAACCACTCGTTCGTGAAGTAGGCTCGCCGGCCGCGGGTCCTGTCGCCGGGCTCGCCCCGCGCGCCCGGGCTCCGGGCCCCTTTCTCACGCGCCCTCCGCGATTCTGGCGAATCGCGGAAGGACGCCGTGAGGGGACCCCCATCCGCCCGGGACCCCGCGGGGCTCACCCGACGCCACCCGCGGCCGCGGGCGGGGAGTGCCAGAGTCATGGGCAGCTGGCTCACGCCGAAGGAGCCGATCCCGGGGTCGGTCTACGTCGCCGCGAGCGCCCTGACGGTGGCGGGCCTCCTGGGCAGCTGGGCCGTGCTGACGTACGGCGGCCTGGTCCGCCCGGAGTTCCTGCCGGCGCCCCACGACGTCCTCCGGAGCGCGGTCGAATTGACGCAGGACGGGACGCTCTGGATCCACATCCGCGCCTCCTGCTTCGTCATCTTCACGGGGTTCGCCCTCGCCTCCGCGCTCGCCATCCCGCTCGGCATCCTGATGGGCTCTTTCGCCCTCGTCGAGGCCATCATCGAGCCGATCACCGGGTTCATGCGGTATCTGCCGGTGAGCGCGATGATCCCGCTCCTCATCCTCTGGGTGGGGATCGACTACGAGGCGCGCGTTGCGGTGATCTTCATCGGCACCTTCTTCCAGCAGATGATCCTCATCGCCGACGTCTCGGCGCACGTCCAGCGGGACCTCCTCGACGTCTCCTACACGCTCGGGGCGGACCGCCGGCAGGTGGTCTCGCGGGTCCTGATCCCCGCCACGCTCCCGGGCGTCATGGACACCCTCCGGATCACGATGGGGTGGGCGTGGACCTACCTGGTCGTCGCCGAGCTGGTCGCCGCCAACCGCGGCCTCGGCTACATGATCCTGAACTCGATGCGCGGGCTCTTCACGGACCGGATCTTCGTCGGGATCATGGTGATCGGGCTTCTCGGGCTCGTCACCGACCAGTGCTTCAAGTACCTCCACCGGTGGCTCCTGCCCTGGTCCCCGAAGGCGGGCTAGCGAAACCCCTGACTCGGGCCCTCTCCCCCGATGGGGGAGGGGACCGGATGTGCTAGGCTCGTCGTATGGCGGACATGGAGACGCTCGTCTCGCTGTGCAAGCGGCGGGGCTTCATCTTCCAGTCGAGCGAGATCTACGGCGGTCTCGCGTCGTCGTGGGACTACGGCCCGCTGGGCGTGGAGCTTCGGCGGAACATCCGGGCGCTCTGGTGGCGGGACGTGGTGCAGCTGCGCCGGGACGTCGTCGGCCTCGAAGCCGCCATCCTGATGCACGCGCGCGTCTGGCAGACGAGCGGCCACCTGGAGCGCTTCACCGACCCCATGGTGGACTGCCGGGAGTGCAAGCGGCGGTTCCGCGCCGACCAGCTCGACGAGCAGCCCTGGACGCACTACTGCCCGGCGAAGAAAGACAACAAGTTCGTGATCCCCGGCGCGGAGCCGTGCAAGCACTGCGGGGCCCGGCGGGCGCTCTGCCCGGAGTGCGGCAAGGGCGAGCTGACGGAGCCGCGGCAGTTCAACCTCATGCTCAAGACGTTCCTCGGCCCGGTCGAGGACGAGGCGGCGGTGACGTACCTCCGGCCGGAGACTGCGCAGGGGATGTTCGTCAACTTCGACAACGTCCTCCAGGCGGTGCGGCGGAAGCTCCCCTTCGGCATCGCCCAGGTGGGCAAGAGCTTCCGGAACGAGATCACGCCGGGGAACTTCATCTTCCGGACGCGGGAGTTCGAGCAGATGGAGATGGAGTTCTTCGTGAACCCGCTCGACACGGTCGACGGGCAGCCGGCGGACGAGTACTGGCACGAGTTCTGGATCCAGGAGCGGTTCGCCTGGTACCAGCGCTACGGCATCCGTGGGGAGAACCTGCGCCTCCGCGAGCACCCGAAGGAGGAGCTCTCGCATTACTCCAAGCGGACCGTGGACATCGAGTACCGGTTCCCCATGGGCTGGAGCGAGCTGGAGGGGATCGCGAACCGCACCGACTACGACCTCAAGGCGCACGCCGCCGCCACCGGGAAGTCGCTGACGTACTACGACGAGGAGCGGAAGACCCACGTCGTGCCCTACGTCGTCGAGCCGGCGGGCGGCGTCGACCGGAGTCTGCTGGCGTTCCTCGCCGACGCCCACCACGCGGAGGAGGTCCGCGGCGAGAAGCGGGTCGTTCTCCGGTTCCACCCGGAGATCGCGCCGGTCAAGATCGCGGTGCTCCCGCTCCTCCGAAACCGCGAAGAGATCGTGCGCGAGGCCTGGGCGATCCGCGACGCCTTGGCGCGCCGGTGGACCGCGGTCTATGACGACACGGCGGCGATCGGCCGGCTCTACCGCCGCCAGGACGAGGTGGGGACGCCGTACTGCGTGACCGTGGACGTGCGGACGGTGGGTGACCTTGCGAAGGGCGAGGCGGGCGACCGTCGGGTGACGATCCGGGACCGCGACTCGATGGGGCAGATCCGCGTGCCGGTCGTGGAGCTCGAGCCGGTGTTCGCGGAGCTGCTCGGCGGCGGGGCCTGGAGCGTCGTCGCGGCGCGCTATCCGGCCCAGGCCGCGGCCTCCGGCTAGGACCGCGTCCCCGACGAGCGAGCCCGCGCCCGCCGGACCGACCCCATGGCGCGCCTGACCCTGGATCGGCTCACCGTGCGGTTCCGCACGCGCCGGGGCGAGACGATCACGGCGCTCGAAGAAATCAGCTTCGAGGTCGAGGACCAGGAATTCGCCGTCCTGGTCGGCACGTCCGGGTGCGGAAAGTCCACGATCCTGCGGCTCGTCGCCGGCCTCCTGCGCCCGAGCGAGGGTCAGGTGCTGCTCGAGGGCCGCGCGGTGACGGGGCCGGGGGCGGACCGCGGGATGGTCTTCCAGTCCTACACGCTCTTCCCCTGGCTCACGGTCCAACGGAACGTCGAGTTCGGACCACGGCTCCGAAGGGTGCCGCCGGCGGAGCGCGCGCGGCTCGCCCGGCACTACCTCGCCCGGGTCGGGCTGCGGGGCTTCGAGGGCGTCTATCCGAAGGAGCTCTCCGGGGGCATGATGCAGCGCGTGGCGATCGCCCGCGCCCTCGCGAACGACCCGGCCGTGCTCCTCATGGACGAGCCGTTCGGCGCCCTGGACGCTCAGACCCGGGTGCTCATGGGGGAGCTCCTCGTCGGGATCTGGGAGGAGGCCGCCAAGACGGTGCTCTTCGTGACGCACGACATCGAGGAGGCTCTCTTCCTCGGGGACCGCGTGTTCGTGATGACGGCGCGCCCCGGCCGCATCCGAGAGGAGATCCAGGTCCCGCTCGGCCGG
The DNA here is from genome assembly GCA_964416315.1 of uncultured bacterium. GTDB lineage: Bacteria > Methylomirabilota > Methylomirabilia > Rokubacteriales > DASRDR01 > CAYQDR01. Next base: position 7,167 of record CAYQDR010000066.1, on the reverse strand, counting down.
CCGCGGACGGTGGACATGCTGACGTCGGAGACGTTCGTCGCGCTCAAGCGGCGGGTGATGGAGCTGATCCGCGAGGAGGCACTCCGCGCGGTGGAGGCATGATGACGCACGCGTTTCGTCCCCTCGACGCCTTCAAGTCACCGCGCTTCGCCCAGATCCCGACGTTCATGCGGCTGCCGCACCATCGCGTGGCGGGCGACCTGGACGTCGCGCTCGTCGGGATCCCGTACGACGGCGGGACGTCCTACCGGGCGGGGGCGCGCTTCGGCCCGCGCGAGATCCGGGTGCAGTCGGCGATGATCCGGCAGTGGAACCCGGTGCTCCGGGTCTCGCCGTTCGAGGGCCTCCGGATCGCGGACTACGGCGACATCGACATCTCGCCGGTCTCGATCGAGCGCACGAATGAGATCGTCGAGCAGGAGATCATGGCGATCCTCGCGGCGGGTTGCCTGCCCGTCTCCGTCGGGGGCGATCACTCGATCGCGTTGCCCATCCTGCGCGCGCTCGCCAAGCGGCACGGACCGGTGGCGCTGGTCCACTTCGACTCCCATCCGGACACGTGGGACCAGTACTTCGGGTCGCGCTACTTCCACGGCACGATGTTCCGGCGGGCCGTCGAGGAGGGGCTCATCGACCCCCGGCGGACCTTCCAGGTCGCGATCCGGGGCTCGCTCTACGGCGCGGAGGACTTCGACTTCCAGGCCCAGCACGGGATCACCGTGATGCGGGTCGAGGCGCTGAGGGAGCGGGGCGTGGGCTGGGCGGTGGAGCAGTACGAGCGGCTCCGCGGGAGCAAGGTCTACGTCTCCTTCGACATCGACGCCGTGGACCCCGCCTTCGCCCCGGGGACGGGCACGCCGGAGGTGGGCGGCCTCACGTCCTACGACGCCCTCGCGCTCGTCCGGGGGCTCCGGGGGCTCGACCTGGTCGGGTTCGACCTCGTCGAGGTGGCCCCCCAGTACGACGGCCCCGGGCAGATCACCGCGCTCCTGGCGGCCAACCTCATCTTCGAGTTCCTCTCGGTCCTGGCACTCGCCCGCTGACGCTCGGGGCCGTGGCCGTACCGGCCGGGTCGGGCTGTGCTATGATGAGGGCCCCGATGAGCTCTCGTGGCCGTGCTGTCGCCGCGGGCCTCCGCCTCGTCGCCGGCGGTGCGCTGGTGCTGGCGACCGTCGCGAGCGTGGAGGCGGCCACCGTCTCGACCCTCCAGATCGACGGCGTCATCAGCCCGGTCACGGTCCGGCTGGTGAGCCAGGCGATCGAGCGCGCCAGGGCCGAGGGGGCCGCCGCCCTCGTCATCCAGCTCGACACCCCCGGGGGCCTCGAGCGCTCGATGCGCTCGATGGTGCGCGACATGCTGAACGCCCCCGTCCCGGTGATCGTCTACGTCTCCCCGACGGGCGCGCGGGCCGCCTCGGCGGGGGCCTTCATCACGCTCGCCGCCCACGTCGCCGCCATGGCCCCCGCGACGAACATCGGGGCCGCGCACCCCGTGGCCGCGGGTGGCGGGCAGGTGGACAAGGAGTCGATGAAGAAGATCGAGAACGACGCGGCGGCCTTCATCCGGTCCATCGCAATGGAGCGCGGCCGGAACGCCGACTGGGCGGAGAAGGCCGTCCGGGCGAGCGTCTCGGTGACGGAGCGGGAGGCCCTGAAGCTCGGCGTCGTCGACCTCGTCGCCGAGAGCCTGCCGGGCCTCCTGGCCACGGTGGACGGGCGGCAGGTGAAGACGAGCGTCGGGACCGTGACGCTGCAGACGAAGAACGCGGTCGTCAAGCCGATCGAGGTCGGCTGGCGCGACCGGTTCCTGAGCGTCATCACCGACCCCAACATCGCCTACATCCTGCTGATGCTCGGGATGCTCGGACTCTTCTTCGAGCTGGCGAACCCCGGCGTGATCCTGCCGGGGATCATCGGGGGTATCTCCCTCATCCTGGCGCTCTTCGCCTTCCAGGGGCTGCCGATCAACTATGCGGGGCTGCTCCTGATCCTGCTGGGGGTCGTGCTGCTCATCGCCGAGATCAAGGTCGTGAGCCACGGCGTGCTGACGATCGGTGGGGTCATTGCGCTCCTGCTGGGTTCGATGCTGCTCGTCGACACGCCCGAGATGGCGCTCCGCATCTCCTGGAAGGTGATCCTGCCCGTGGTGGCGACGACCGGGGGGATCTTCGTCTTCGCCGTCTCGGCCGGGATCCGCGCCCAACTCCGCCGGCCGGCGACGGGTTCCGAGGGGCTCATCGGACAGGTCGGCGTGGCGCGGACGCCGCTCGCGCCGGAGGGGCAGGTGTTCGTGCGCGGGGAGATCTGGAAGGCCGTCGCCGACGGCGGGACGATCGCCGAGGGCGAGCGGGTGCGGGTCGTCGCAGTGGACAGCCTCACCCTGAAGGTCACCCGGCTGGCGGCCTGACTTCGACAGACGTCGGCTGCGTCCCGGAGCCATGCGATGGAGCCGCTGACCGTCCTTTTTCTGGTGTCGGAGAGCAGGTTCGCGTCGTCGGGATCGAGCGACCCACCCTGCGAGTGACCCGCGTCGTGGGCGGGTAGGAGGAGACCATGGAGCCCATCTTCGCAATCGGCGCGGCCGTCATCATCCTCGTGTATTTCCTTGCCTCGGCGATCAAGATCCTCCGCGAGTACGAGCGCGGGGTGGTCTTCCGGCTCGGCCGGCTCCTCGGAGCCAAGGGCCCGGGGCTCATCTTCCTCATCCCCGTCGTGGACAAGATGGTCAAGGTGAGCCTGCGGACGATCGCCATGGACGTCCCGCCCCAGGACGTGATCACGCGCGACAACGTCTCGGTGAAGGTGAATGCGGTGATCTTCTTCCGTGTCCTGGAGCCGCGCCAGGCGGTGGTCCAGGTCGATGACTTCCTCTACGCGACCTCGCAGATCGCCCAGACGACCCTGCGGAGCGTGCTCGGGCAAGTCGAGCTGGACGACCTCCTCGCCTCGCGCGACAAGATCAACCAGCAGCTCCAGCGGATCATCGACGAGCAGACCGACCCGTGGGGCATCAAGGTCAGCACCGTCGAGGTCAAGCACGTGGACCTGCCCCAGGACATGCAGCGGGCGATGTCCAAGCAGGCCGAGGCCGAGCGGGAGCGGCGGGCCAAGGTGATCAACGCGGAGGGGGAGTTCCAGGCGGCCGAGCGGCTGGCCCAGGCCGGGCACGTCCTGGCGGCGACGCCCATCGCCATCCAGCTCCGCTTCCTCCAGACGATGCGCGAGGTCGCCTCCGAGCGGAACACCACGACCTTCTTCCCGGTCCCGATCGACCTCTTCGCCCCGTTCAGACCGCGCACTTAGTCCTTGCGTTCCGGGGGGCCGCGTGTGTAGGATGCCTTTCGCAACGGGGGGTTAGCTCAGTGGGAGAGCGCCGGAATCGCACTCCGGAGGTCGAGGGTTCAAATCCCTTACCCTCCACCACTTCGTCGCCGCGGTTGAGCGCGACAGACCCGATCCGCGCCGGGACGCCGACGGGTGCCGCTGGATGCGGCGTCCGCGGCGTCCCCGGCCGGTGGGGCGCGCCGGGGCACCTCTAGGATGGCCAGGGCCGCTGCCGCCCGCGGCGGATCCGGACGCTCCCTCCGCACGACCTTCCTCCTGGTCGCCCTCGTCCCCGTCATCCTCTTCCTCGCGCTGATCGGCTACCTCGGCTTCAGCCAGATGGGCCGTGAGAAGGGGCTCGCCCAGGAGGCGGCGCTGACCCGGGCGCGCGCGCTCGCGACCCAGGTGGAGACGGAGTTGACGGCGCGGCTGGACGCTCTCACCGGCACCGCCGAGGCCGTGGCCGCCGGGACGCCCGCGGACGCGGCGATCCGTCGGTTCCGCCAGAGCTACCCGGACGTCAGCCAGCTGCTGTTTCTGGACCAGCTCGGGGCCGTCGTGGCGGCCAGCGGGCCCGCCGGGGACGCGCGCCGGCTGGGCGACCAGCCCTGGTTCAAGAAGGCCGCCACCTCCACGCAGCCGTTCGTCGGCGAGCCTCGGCAGGTGGGACAGGACGTGGCCGTCGGGGTGTACGTCCCGGCGCGGGCGGCGGACGGGCAGCTCCGCGGCGTCCTGGCCGCGGACCTGACGCTCAAGCGGCTGCAGACGGTGCTCGGGCGGACAGGCCTCCCGAGCGGGGCGGTCGCGGAGGTCCTGACGGAGCGGGGCCTCGTCGTCGCGCGGCATCCGGCGCTCTTCCTCATGCAGGACGCCTCGGGACGGTCGGGGTATGCGGAGTTCCTCAAGCCTCAGGAGGGCGCGGGCGAGCTCGTCTTCGTGGACGAGGAGCGGCGGCTCGCGGGGTCGGCGCCGGTGCGCTCCGTCGGCTGGGTCGTCGTGGTCGGCGTGCCGACGGCCCAGGTCCTGGCGGAGACGCGCAAAGCGCTGGGGGTCATCGGCGGCGGCGCGGCGGTGGTCGCGATCGCGAGCCTGGCCCTCGCCATGTCGCTCTCGGGCCGCGCGACGGCGGGGATGGACCGGCTGCGCGCCGCCATGCACCGGCTCGAGGGCGGGGACATACCGGCCAGCGTCCCGGTGACGGTCGGCGGCGAGGTCGGAGCCCTCACGGAGGGCTTCAACCGCGTCGTCAATTGGCTCCGGAACAAGCTGCGGGAGTACGAGGCGCTGAGCCACGTCGACGAAGCCGTCGGCCAGGCCGTGGCCGCCACGGGGACCGCCACCGATCGCTCCGCGAGCGAGGCGCTGCCGGCCCTGCTGCGTCGGGTCGTGAGCGGCATGGGCGCGGATGCGGGCGCCATCGTGATCCAGGAAGAGGACAACCTCGTCACGCGCGTCGGGGTGGGCTTCGCGGGCGTCCAGGCCGAGGGCGTGACGCTCCGGCGGGGCCAGGGGCTGGCCGGCGCGGTGGTGGGGACGCGCGAGGCGGTCGTGATCGAGGACGTGGAGGGGGACTACCGGGTCGAGGAGCCGTACATCAAGGCGGCCGGCATCCAGTCGATCGTCGGGCTGCCGATCCTGGCCGGGGACCGGGTCATCGGAGCGATCGAGGTCGGCTACCGCTCGCGGCACCCCTTCGGCGAGGGGGAGCTTCGGCAGCTCGAGGCGATGGCGCGCCGCGCCGCGCAGGCGATCGAGCACGCGCGTGCGCTCGAGGAGGTCCGCCGGGGCACGGTGGGCCTCGAGGCGAAGCTCGCCGAGCAGATGGCCGCCCTCCAGAAGGCGCACGCCGAGCAGCAGGAATCGAAGAAGCGCGAGCAGGAAGCGAAGCGACGGGAGCAGGAGGCCCAGCGGCAGGCGCAGGAGCTCCAGGCGACGATCAAGATGCAGGTCGCGCAGACGAAGGAGGTCGTCAAGGCCGACCCGGCCGCCGAGGAGGCCAAGCGGGTGCGGGCGGCCATGCAGAAGACCGTGAGCGAGGAGCTCCGGGTTCCGTTGACCGCGCTGCTGGACCTCCCGCGCTTCCTCGTGGACGGGGTCAACAAACCGCTCGGCGAGCAGGAGCGCCAGCAGCTCGAGATCCTGCACGGCCGGGGGGAGGAGATCCTCGAGCTGATCGACAACCTCGTGATCCTGTCGGGCATCCACGCCGGCCAGGTCAAGCTCCAGAAGGCGGCGTCCAACGTGCCGGAGCTGGTCCAGCGGGTCGTCCGGGGCCTCCAGCAGCGCGCGGCCGGGAAGGGAAACCGCATCCAGACCGACATCAAGCCCGACGTGGGCCAGGTCAACTCGGATGCGCGGCGTGTCGAGCAGGTGCTCCACAACCTGATCACCACCTCCATCAAGTACACCGAGGTCGGCGAGATCCGGGTGACCGGCTACCTCCGGGAGGGGAACGTCGTGCTGACCGTCGCCGACGACGGCGCGGGCTTCTCGCCCGAGGAGCAGCAGCGGATCTTCGAGCCCTTCCTCCAGGTCGGCCCCCGGAGCGGGCGGGCTTTCCCGGGGACGGGCCTGTCGCTGACCGTCTGCCAGCGGCTCGTCCAGCTTCTCGGCGGGAAGATCAAGGTCGAGAGCGAGGTCGACCGCGGGACCTGGTTCACGGTCAGCCTCCCGGTGCAGTAGGCCGGGCCCCCACCTTCCGGTGGAGCCCGGGCGGCCCCGCCGATGAGACACCCTGTGTCAACCCGCGCCCGCGACGCTGATGAGGGGGCACGCGGTGTCCCTCCCCCCCTGAGGCCGCCGGAGGGACGGGACGTCGCGAGGGCGAGAGGCCCGCGCCGTCCCGGCGATCTGGACAAAAGGGGGCGGGGGGGCGGAGGGACCCGATGACCGCGCGCATCCTCATCGTGGACGACGATCCGGTCGTTCGCGACACCATCCGCGACTCGGTCGAGCACCTCGGCTACGCCGCCCGCGAGGCGGGCTCCGCCGAGGAAGCGGTCGAGTGCCTCGCCCAGGAGTTGCCCGACTTGATCCTCCTGGACGTGCGGATGCCGGGGATCACGGGGATCGAGCTCTGTCGCCAGCTCAAGGGTGACGAGCGGACGCGCCTGATCCCGGTGGTGCTGCTGACGGCGCAGGGCGAGCTGGACACGCGGGTGTCGGGGCTCGAGGCGGGCGCGGACGACTACTTCACGAAGCCCGTGCACCTGCGGGAGCTGGGCGCGCGGCTCGGCGCTCTGATCCGCCTCAAGCGCGTGGTCGAGGAGCTGGAGCAGGCGGAGAACATGATCACGAGCCTCGCGCTCACGATCGAAGCGCGTGACACGTACACGAGCGGGCACTGCGTGCGGCTGGCCACCCTCGCGGCCGAGCTCGGGGAGCGGCTCGGCGTCGGCGAGGAGGAGCTGGGGGCGCTGCGGCTCGGCGGGTACCTCCACGACCTCGGGAAGATCGCCGTCCCCGACGGCGTGCTGCTCAAGCCGGGGCGGCTGAACGCCGAGGAGTGGCGTGCGATCCGTGAGCATCCCGTCGTCGGGGACCGGCTGGCCACGCCGATGCACACCCTCGCGCTCGTCCGGCCGATCATCCGCCACCATCACGAGCGGGTGGACGGCAAGGGCTACCCGGACAAGCTGACGGGGAGCGAGATCCCCTTCCTCGCCCGGATCATGACGGTCGCCGACGTGTACGACGCGCTCCGGACGCAGCGTCCCTACAAGCCCGCCCTCGAGGAGGCGGAGGCGCTGCGCTTGCTCCAGGATGGCGCGCGCACCGGCCAGCTCGACCCCGAGATCACGCGGGTCTTCCTGGAGATGCGGACGGCGACCGCGAGCTCGCGGT
>CAYQDR010000065.1:0-26121 GCA_964416315.1 uncultured bacterium | reverse complement strand
GCCCCCGTCAATTCCTTTGAGTTTCAACCTTGCGGCCGTACTCCCCAGGCGGGGTGCTTAATGCGTTAGCTTCGGCACGGGGGGGGTCGATACCCCCCACACCTAGCACCCATCGTTTACAGCGTGGACTACCGGGGTATCTAATCCCGTTTGCTCCCCACGCTTTCGCGCCTCAGCGTCAGTCTCCGTCCAGAGGGCCGCCTTCGCCACCGGTGTTCCTCCCGATCTCTACACATTTCACCGCTACACCGGGAATTCCACCCTCCTCTCCGGGACTCAAGAGAAGCAGTTTCGGGCGCCGTTCCTCAGTTGAGCCGAGGGATTTCACACCCGACTTGCCTCCCCGCCTACGCGCCCTTTACGCCCAGTAATTCCGAACAACGCTTGCCACCTCCGTATTACCGCGGCTGCTGGCACGGAGTTGGCCGTGGCTTCCTCTTGGGGTACCGTCAGGCATCAGGGCTGTTCACCCCGACGCCCTTCTTTCCCCATGACAGGGGTTTACGACCCGAAGGCCTTCATCCCCCACGCGGCGTTGCTCCGTCAGGCTTTCGCCCATTGCGGAAGATTCCCCACTGCTGCCTCCCGTAGGAGTCGGGGCCGTGTCTCAGTCCCCGTGTGGCCGATCATCCTCTCAGACCGGCTACCCATCATCGCCTTGGTGGGCCGTTACCCCGCCAACTAGCTAATGGGCCGCGGGCCCGTCTGGGAACGGCAGCTCGCGCCGCCTTTCCTCCCCAGGACTTGTGTCCCGGGGAGCGTATCCGGTATTAGCACCCCTTTCGAGATGTTATCCCGGTCACCCAGGTAGGTTACCCACGTGTTACTCACCCGTCCGCCGCTAACCGCCTGAGTTGCCCCATGCGGTCCGCTCGACTTGCATGTGTTAGGCACGCCGCCAGCGTTCGTTCTGAGCCAGGATCAAACTCTCGAGTTTGAACCTTGCGAAACCATTCCCACGTCTCGGCCGTTTGGCGTTGACAGGGAAAAGGGCATGCACACCTTACCGGTGAGCCAGTAGCATATTCGATTGTCAAAGAACCGGACTGCCGTCTGTTGGAGAGCGGTTTCCGGTGATCGACGATCAGCCGGGCGAGTCTCGCGTACCCCAACGCCCTGACCCGAACGGGTCTGGGCACCTCCTAATGCTAGACGCCTACCCCCTGGGCTGTCAAGCGCTTTTTGGCTCCCAGGACCCCCCGGGGGGTACGAGCTCGACCAGCCTGAACTCCCGGCGGCCCCTTTGGACGAGGATCTCCTGTCCGGGCGTGCAGGTCCGCACCTGAAACGGGTCCTCGACGCGCTCCCCGTCGATCCGGATCCCCCCCTGGGAAATCAGCCGCCGCGCCTCGCTGGTGGAGCCGACGATTTGCGAGCCGGCCACCAGGTGGTCGACCCGGACCCGCCCGTCCGGGGGGAGGGTGACCTGGACCCTGGGCACCTCGGCCGGGACCTCGCGGGCGCGGAACTGCTGGAGGAAGCCCCGGTGCGCTGCCTGCGCCGCAGCCCCACCGTGAAATTGCTTCACGATGCTCCCGGCCAACTCCAGCTTGGCCTCCATTGGGTGAATCGTCCCACCCTGCACCCCGGCCTCGATACGACGAACGTCCGCAAGGGGATAGCCGCTCACGAGTCGGTAGTAGGTGATCATGACGTCGTCCGAAATGGACATCAGCTTTCCAAACATCTGCCCCGGGGGCTCGGTGATCCCGACGTAGTTGCCGAGGCTCTTCGACATCTTCTGCACCCCGTCGGTGCCGATCAGCAGGGGCATGGTGATGGCGATCTGCGGCTCCTGCCCGACGGCGCGCTGGAGATCCCGGCCCACCAGGAGGTTGAAGGTTTGGTCGGTTCCGCCCATCTCGACGTCCGCCCGGAGGGCGACCGAGTCCTGGGCCTGGAAGAGGGGGTAGAGGAGCTCGTGGAGGTGGATCGGCCGCTCGGCCTCGTACCGCGCGGCGAAGTCCTCGCGCGAGAGCAGGCGCGCCACCGTCACCTGCGCGCTCATGCGGATCACGTCCTCGGCCCGGAGCGGGGCCAGCCACTGGGAATTGAACGCGACGCGCGTGTTGTCGGCGTCGAGGATCTTGAACACCTGCGCCCGGTACGTCTGGGCGTTGGCCTCGATCTGCTCTCGCGTGAGGGGCTTGCGCGTCTCGGACAAGCCGGTCGGGTCCCCGATCATCCCGGTGAAGTCCCCGATGACGAAGTAGATCGTGTGGCCGAGGTCCTGGAGCTGCCGCATCTTCTGGATCACGACCGTGTGCCCGAGGTGGAGATCGGGGGCGGTCGGGTCGAAGCCGACCTTGACGACCAGCGGGGTCCGGGTCCGGGTCGAGCGCTCGAGCTTGGCCCGGAGCTCCTCCTCGGTCACGATCGCGGCGGTCCCGAGGCGGATCAGCGCGAGCTGCTCCTCGACGGGAGGGAACGGGGCAGGGCGCGGCATCGCGCAGGGTTGTATCACACGGTCGGCACCGCCGCAAGGCAGCGCGGCGCCCATTCCCGAGGCGCCCGCCGGCCGAGGCAGTATAATGAGGGCCGACCCCAAGGCTTCCGGAGACCGAGGACCGAGTGTCGGTGCGTTCCCGCTCCCGCTCCGCCGTGCTCCGCCGCCGGGCCAAGGCCCGGCGGTGGCGGCTCGCAGTGCGCCTCGGCCGCCGACGCCTCCCTCGTCTGCGGCTGCTTCCCCCGTGGCGCGTCGTCCGGTGGGTTCTCCTCGCGTTCGCGCTCGTCCTCGTCTTCGCCGCGACGGGGCTGGCCGTGACGGCCTACCTCTACTGGCCGACGGACCTCCCGTCGGTCAAGGCGCTCGAGGAGTACACCCCCAGCATCGGCACCAAGGTCTATGCCGACGACGACGAGCTCCTCACGGAGTTCCAGGCGGAGCGGCGGATCTTCGTCCCGCTCCGCGAGATCCCGAAGCCCCTCCGCGACGCCGTCATCGCCGTCGAGGACCAGCGCTTCTACTCCCACTTCGGCGTGGACCTGTCGGGGATCGCCAGGGCCGCCTACGCCAACGTCCGTCACGGGCGGATCGTGCAGGGGGGGAGCACGATCACGCAGCAGCTCGCGAAGATGCTCTTCCTCACCCCCGACCGGAGCTTCGAGCGCAAGGTCAAGGAAGCGCTGCTCGCTCTCGAGCTCGAGAAACGCTACTCCAAGGACCGCCTGCTCGAGATCTACCTGAACCAGATCTACCTCGGCCACGGCGCCTACGGGGTCGAGGCCGCGGCGCGCACCTTGTTCGGCCGGTCCGTCCAGGAGCTCACGCTGCCGCAGACCGCGCTCCTCGCGGCGCTGCCCCGGGCGCCGGGGAGCTACTCCCCCTTCGAGCATCCCGACGTCGCCCAGCGGCGCCGCGCCGTCGTCCTCGCGCGCATGGTCGAGGAGGGCTACGTCACGGCGCCCCAGGCCAAGCAGGCGAACGCCGCACCGCTCGGGCTCGTCGCGCCGGAGCGCCGACGAGGGAGCGGGCAATACTTCCTCGAGTACCTCCAGCAGAGCCTCGAGGCAAGGCTCGGGAGCGACCTCCTCTACAAGGGCGGGCTGTCGGTCTACACGACCCTCAACCCCGTGATGCAGCGCTCGGCGGAGCAGGCGCTCCGCGAGGGTGTCCAGGCCATCGGCGTCCGGCATCCGGTCAAGGCCGCGGGGCCCGGGGCCGGGACTGCGGCGGCGCCCGAGGGGGCCGTCCTCGTGATCGAGCCGCACACGGGCTACGTCAAGGCCATGGTCGGAGGCTCTGACTTCGCGCGGAGCGAGTTCAACCGGGCGCTGAACGCCCGGCGGCAGCCGGGCTCAGCCTTCAAGCCCTTCGTCTACATCGCCGCGCTCGAGGCCGGCGGGACACCCGCGGACATCCTCGACGACGACCCCGTGAGCTACTTCGCCGCGCCCGGGAAGACGTGGGAGCCGGAGAACTACGACGCCAAGTTCCGCGGGAAGGTCACGCTCCAGCAGGCCCTCGAGGAGTCGATCAACGTCCCGACGGTCAAGCTCGCCGAGCAGATCGGCGTGGCCCGGGTCATCGACGTCGCCCGCCGCCTCGGCGTCCAGAGCCCCCTCCAGCCCAACCTGACGCTCGCGCTCGGCAGCTCCGACGTCACCCTGCTGGAGCTCACGGCCGGGTACGCGGCGATCGCCAACCAGGGCGTGCGCATGGAGCCGATCGCCGTCCGCTACGTGACGGACGCGCAGGGCCGGCTCGTCGAGGAGAACATCCCCCAGGGCCGCGAGGCGCTGAGTCCCGCCGTCGCCTATGTCATCACGCAAATGCTGCGGGGGGCGGTCGAGCGCGGCACCGCCGTCCAGGCGCGGGCGCTCGGCCGGCCGATTGCGGCGAAGACCGGCACCACCAACGACTTCTCGAACGCCTGGTTCGTCGGCTACACGCCGTCGCTCGTCGCCGGCGTCTGGGTCGGCCACGACCGGGTGCGCACCCTCGGGCACGACGAGACCGGCGCCCGCGCCGCGCTGCCGATCTGGCTCGCCTTCATGCGGGAGACCCTCAAGGGCCGGCCGGCGGAAGACTTCCCGGTGCCCGAGACCGTGGTGCTGGCGCGCGTAGACCTGGCGAGCGGCTACCTCGCGAACCCCTTCTGCCCGAAGCCCGTCACGATGGCGTTCGTCACGGGGACGGAACCCAAGGAGTTCTGCCCCATCCACCCGCGTCCCACGGGCGGTTGAGAAGACCGGGAGGGGGCCTCGACGGCCCCCTCCCGAACCTCCCCCAGGAGGGGTTGCGGCGGCGAAGCCGCCGCCCGGAGCGGAACGCCTTGAACGCGAGGCCGAGCGTCAACCCGCGTCGCGACGAGCCGAAGGGTGGCGGGTCGGCAATCCGACCGGCTGGCGATCCCTCCACGGGCGCTGAGCCGCCCCCCCCCGGCCCTCAGAACGATCCTGAAAGAGCGCAAGGGCGCCTGGCCTGTCCGCACAGCACTGGCCGAAGCGCTCCGAGCGCGGGCTTTGCCCGCGCAATCGATGCTGGGCGGAGGTTCGGCCCCCCGGCGGGGTGGCGCGGCTCGTGCGGTGCCTGTCCCACGAGACGCGAAGGGGAACTGGAAAGGGGGGCGTAGCCCCCCTCCGAGGATCAGAACGGGGAGAGCGCCTGGGCCAGGAAGCGGGCGGTCCGCAGCGGCCCTCCGGCGAGCTCGGCCACGTACGCGTCGAGCAGCGCCGCCCCCTCCCGCTCCGTCGGCGCGGCGATCCGGGCGCGGAGCCGCGCCTCCCAGGTCGCCGTCTGGAGCCCGCGCAGCACCCCGAGCGCCCCGCCGGAGACGTCCAGCCCCCCCGCGGTCCGGCAGCGGCCGCAGACGACGCCCCCCGCACGCGGGTCGAACGCGGCCGCCCCCGCGGCGACCCGCTGGTGGCATCCCGCGCACCGGTCGAGCCGGGGCCGGTGGCCGGTCAGATCCAGCAGGCGAAGCGTGAAGGCGAGGTGGACGCGCGGGGCCGCCGCGGTCTCCAGCGCCCGGAGCCCGCGAAGGAGGAGCGTGAAGCACGCGGGGTGCGGGTCCCGCTCGGCCGTCAGCCGCGCCAGGGTCTCGACCATGCGGGCGCCGTGCCCGAGCCGCTCGAGATCCTCCCGGAGCGCGCGGAACGACCGGCGGATGTCGAAGTGGTCCAGCCGGGCCAGGTCCCGGCCCTCCCGCTCGAACCCCACCACCTCGCCCCAGGTGAAGAGCTCGAGCGCCCCTCCGAAGCGCGAGCGGACGCGTCGGGCGCCCCGCGCGACCGCCGTGAGCTTACCGAGGTCGCGCGTGTAGAGCGTCACCAGGCGGTCGTATTCCCCGAGGTCTCGCGTCCGGAGGACGATGCCCTGCGTGCGGAGGAGCGGCACGGGCGCTCAGGACGTCAGGCGATAGCCGAACTCGCGGAGGGCCTTGTCGTCCCGCCGCCAGTGCTTCCGCACCTGGACCCAGAGGTCCAGGTAGACCGGCACCCCGAAGAAGGCCTCCAGCTCCTGCCGCGCCGCCTGGCCGATCTGCTTGAGCAGGGCGCCCCCCTGACCGATGACGATCGCCTTCTGCGAGGGCTGCTCGACGAAGATCACCCCCCGGATGTAGAGCCGCCCGGACTCGCGCTCGGTGACCTCCTCGACCCGGACGGCCGAGGCGTACGGCACCTCCTGGCGTGTGAGGAGAAACAGCTTCTCCCGGATCGTCTCGGCGACGAAGAACGTCTCCGGCTGGTCGGTGAGCTGATCGGGTGGATAGAACGCGGGCCCCGGCGGCAGAAGCGCGAGGATCGCCGCCTCCAGCCGGTCCACGCCGGTCCCGTCGGTGGCGGAGAGGGGGATCAGCTCCCGGAGCGGGTACCGCGCCGCGTACGCCTCGAGGAGCGGCAGGAGCTGCCGCTTCTCGGGGACGAGATCCACCTTGTTCAGGGCGAGCAGCACCGGGACCGCGACCTGCTCGAGCGGCGCGAGCGCATCGACGTCGAGCGTCGCCGGCGTCTCGGTCGCCTCCGCCACGAACACGACGCCGTCCACGCCCTCGAGCGCCTGGACGGCGCTCGCCGCCATGAACGCCCCGAGCTTCCCGCGCGGCGGATGCAGGCCGGGGGTGTCCACGAAGACGATCTGCACGCCCGGCCGGGTGAGGATCCCGGTGATCCGGGTGCGGGTCGTCTGGGGCTTGGGGGACACGATCGCGATCTTCTGCCCCAGCAGGCGGTTCAGCAGGGTGGATTTCCCGACGTTCGGCCGCCCGACGATGGCGACGAAGCCGGACCGATGCTCAGGCGACGACGTGGAGGGTGGGGGCGGGTCGGGCATAGAGCCGACCGAGGAGGGCCATCTCCCGGAGGTGCATCAGCCGGGCCTCGAGCGGCTCCCGATCATCCCAGCCGACGAGATGGAGGCACGCGTGGCAGCAGAGGAGGTCGAGCTCCTCCCGGAGCGAGTGGCCGACGCGCCGGGCCTGGCGGCGCGCCGCCTCCACCGAGATGATCGCTTCCCCGAGGACCGGACGCCCCGGTCCCCCCAGGGGGAAGGCGAGGACGTCGGTCGCCCGCCGCGCCCCACGGTAGCGGGCGTTCAGCCGCCGGATCGCGCGGTCGTCCACGAGCGTCAGGCTCAGCTCGTGATCCCAGACCCCGAGCGCGGCGAGCGCCGTCCGGACCGTCCGGCGGATCCGCCCCCGGTCCACGGGAATCCGCTGGCGGTTGCCGATCGCGATCACCCGCGCTCCCGCCCGCCGCGGCTCCGGTCCCACTCCTCGTACGCCTTGATGATCTCGGACACGAGCTCGTGCCGGACCACGTCCCTCTCGGTGAAGTACACGAACGCGATCCCCTCGATGCCCTTGACGATCTCCTGGATCTCGATGAGCCCCGAGGCACGGCTCGACGGGAGGTCCACCTGCGTGATGTCGCCCGTGATGACCATCCGTGAGTTGAAGCCCAGGCGCGTGAGGAACATCTTCATCTGCTCGGAGGTGGTGTTCTGCGCCTCGTCGAGCACGATGAAGGCATCGTTCAGCGTCCGGCCGCGCATGTACGCGAGCGGCGCGATCTCGATGGCGCCCCGCTCGGTGAGCGTCGCCACCTTGTCGGGCTCCATCATGTCGTAGAGCGCGTCGTAGAGCGGGCGGAGGTAGGGGTGGACCTTCTCGTACATGTCGCCCGGCAGGAAGCCCAGCCGCTCGCCGGCTTCGACCGCCGGGCGCGTGAGGATGATGCGCGAGACCTCGCGCCGGGTCATCGCCGACACCGCCATCGCCATCGCCAGGTACGACTTCCCGGTGCCGGCGGGCCCGATCCCGATGACGAGGTCGCGCGACCGGATGGCATCCACATACCGCTTCTGCGTGAGGGTCTTCGGGGTGATCTGCTTCTTCCGCGACGGAACGGGAATCGTGTCCAGGAAGATGCTCTTGAGGTCCACGCCGTCGTCGTCGGTCAGCACGCGGATGGCCGCGCGCACGTCGGGGGGCTGCACGGGCAGCCCCGCCTCGACCCGCGCCCGCAGCTCCTCGAGGATGCGCGCACCGCGGGCGACCTGGCGCTCGTCCCCCTTGAGCACGATGTCGGCGCCACGCGCCACGATGCGGAGGTCGAGCTGGGACTCGAGGAACCGCAGGTTCTCGTCGTTCCGCCCCAGGAGCGGGAGGAGGTCGGATTCGGCAGCGAGGGTGATGCGAAGGGTGGTCGGCTCAGGCACGCGCGAGCGTCAACGCCTCCATGCTCGCCTCAGTATAGCAGAGGATCCTCGGAGGGGGGCTCCGCCCCCCTTCCGAACCTCCCCCAGGATCGATTGCGCGGGCAAAGCCCGCGCTCGGAGCGCTTCGTTCAGGAGCGCGCCGATGGGCCAGCCGCTCGTGCGTTTTTCAGCGCGCCCCTAGTGTCCGCCACTCCCGGCGGGGCCGGGTCCCGCCGGTCCGACGCCGGGCGGGGCCTCGACCTCGAGCCGGAGCCCCAGCTCCTCAAGCTGCCCGGGACTCACGGGCGCCGGCGCCTCCGTGAGGGGGCAGGTGCCTTTCTGGGTCTTGGGGAACGCGATGACCTCCCGGATCGACTCGACGCCCGCGAGGATGGCGACGACCCGGTCGAGGCCGAACGCGATGCCGCCCATCGGCGGCGCCCCGTACTCGAGCGCCTCCAGGAGGAACCCGAACTTCGCCCGGGCGGCGGCCTCGTCGATCCCGAGGAGCTCGAAGACCCGCTGCTGGAGAACCCGTGCGTGGATGCGGATCGAGCCGCCCCCGATCTCCTGGCCGTTGAGAACGAGGTCGTAGGCCTTGGCCCGGGCGCGCCCCGGGTCCAGGAGCCCCCCGGCCGCGTCCTCGTCCCGTGGCGCGGTGAAGGGGTGGTGCATCGCGTCCCAGCGCTTCTCCTCCGCGTTCCACTCGAACAGGGGAAAGTCCACGATCCAGGCCATCCGGTAGGTGTCGGCGGGGATGAGCCCGAGCCGTTGCGCCAGCTCCACGCGGAGCCGTCCGAGCACGGTGGCGGCGGCCGGCATCTCCCCGGCGACGAGGAGGACGAGGTCGCCCGGCCCGGCGCCGCAGCGCTCGATGAGCGCGCCCCGGAGCGGCTCGAGGTGGCGGGCGGCCGGGGACTGGAGCGCGCCGTCGCCGACACGGACCCAGACGAGGCCTCGGGCGCCCAAGGCCTTGGCCCGCTCCACGAGGTCGTCGAGATCCTTCCGGGAGAAGCTCCCGCCGGGGACGGTCAGCACCTTCACGGCCCCGCCCGCCGCGACCGCCTGGGCGAAGACCTGGAAGCTCGCGCCCCGGAAGAGGTCCGAGGCGTCGCGGAGCTCCAGGCCGAACCGGAGGTCCGGTTTGTCCGAGCCGTAGCGGTCGACCGCCTCGTCCCAGGTGAGGCGGGGGAAGGGCCGTGCCAGCGCGACGCCCTTGACGCGCTCGAAGATCTCGGCGACGAGCCCCTCCATGATCGTCAGGACCTCGTCCCGGTCGAGGAAGGCCGTCTCGATGTCGATCTGGGTGAACTCCGGCTGCCGGTCGGCGCGCAGGTCCTCGTCCCGGAAGCAGCGGACGATCTGGAAGTACCGCTCGAGGCCCCCGATCATCAGGATCTGCTTGAAGAGCTGCGGCGACTGCGGGAGGGCGTAGAAGGTCCCCGGCGAGAGGCGGCTCGGGACGAGGAAGTCCCGGGCCCCCTCGGGCGTCGAGCGGGTCAGCGCCGGGGTCTCGACCTCGACGAACCCCTGGTCGTGGAGGTAGTCGCGGACCGCCCGGCAGACCCGGTCGCGGAGGAGGAGGTTCCCGAGCACGGCCGGCCGGCGGAGGTCGAGGTACCGGTACTTGAGCCGCAGCGCCTCGACGGTCTCCTGGCTTTCGTCGAGCGGGAAGGGGAGTGGCCTCGACTCGTTGAGGATCCGGAGCGCCCGGACGTGGACCTCGATGTCGCCCGTCGGGAGCTGCGGGTTGGCGGCCCCGGGCGGACGGCGCTCGACCTGCCCCTGGACGGCGAGGACGAACTCGGCGCGGATCCCGCCCGCCGCCGCGTGCGCCGCGGCGTCCGTCGCCGGGTTGAACACGAGCTGGGTCACGCCCTCGCGATCGCGGAGGTCGACGAAGATGAGCCCGCCGTGGTCCCGCCGGCGAAACGCCCAGCCCATCAGCGTGACGGGCTGGCCGCCATCGGCCGCCCGCAGCGCCCCGCAGGAATGCGTGCGCTTCCAGTCGCCCGGGCCACCCGTCATCCGTCGTCCCCCGGCGCGGCCTGTCCCTCCCGGTCCGCGAACCAGTGCACCCTCGGCGACGCGGTCCCGTCGAACTCGGCGAACCCCTGGAACCCGCAGGCCTCGAGCGCCTTTCGCAACTGGCCCCCGCGCTTCCTCGCCCGAAACTCCAGTGACACCGCCAGCCCTTGCGCCCTCAACCGTCGCGCCGCCTCCAACACTCTCTGCCAGTCATCCGTCCTCTCGTCGAAGACCATCGCGATGCGCTTCTCCGGCCGCCCGAGCTCGCTCGGGTGCTCGAGCTCGAGGAGGATGGAGACGACCCGCTCGAACCCGATGGAGAACCCGGTCGCGGGGACGTCCTGACCGAGGATCTTTCCGATCAGCTCGTCGTATCGGCCGCCTCCAGCGATGGAGGACGCAAAGCGCGACGACTGGATCTCGAAGATCGGTCCGGTGTAATAGGACATCCCCCTCACGAGCGTTGGATCGAAGGCGATGCCGACACCCTGGGCCTCTGCCGCTTCGATGACGTGCTTCAGGGCGTCGAAGGCGTCGTCGGCGCCCTGGCCCTTCATCTGGCCTCGCATCCACTCGAACGCCCGCTTCGGGTCTCGCTCCGCGATCAGCAGATCCATCAGGTTGCGAATCGCGAGCCCCGGATGACCCATCTCCAGCAGCTCCGCCTTCACGGCGTCCCAGCCGAGCTTGTCGTGCTTGTCGAGGGTGATGAAGAGGCCCTCGTAGCGCCCCGGCTCCACCCCGGACGCACGGGCCATCGCGTGCAGAATCCGGCGGTCATTGAGCCGAACCCTCAGGTCTTCGAGCCCGAGCGCCGTCAGCGCTTCTGTGGTCGCCAGGATGAGCTCGATCTCGGCGAACTCCGACTTGACGCCCAGGATGTCGATGTCGCACTGGGTGAACTGACGAAGTCGCCCTCTCTGGGGTCGCTCGGCCCGCCAGACCGGCCCGATCTGGACGGCCTTCAAGGGCTTCGGTAGCTGCGCGTGGTTGTGGGCGTAGTAGCGCGCCAGGGGAACGGTCAAATCGAATCGCAGGCCCAGATCCACCAGATCGGCTTCGCTCGCGGCCCGGGCCAAATCGAGCTTTTCCCCACGCCTGAGGATCTTGAAGATGAGCTTCTCGTTCTCGCCGCCCTCGCCCCGCGTCAGGAGCTGGATGCTCTCGAGCGCGGGCGTCTCGATCCGACGGAACCCGTACCGACGGTAGACGGTGAGAATGGTCTGGACGGTCGCGTCGCGCAACTCGGCCTCGTCGGGTAGGATGTCCTTCATCCCGCGAGGCGGTTCCGTGTTGACCTGGGCGTGCGCCTTACGTGGGGTCTCGGACATCCGTCGCTACTTCTCCTCCCGGTACTGGTCCTTCAAGCGGACGTAGTTGTTGGTCGGGCGATGGATCAGCTCGAGGTCGGCGTCGCTGAGCGCCCGCTTGGGCCGCGCCGGGCTCCCCACCATGAGGGTCCGCCGGGGGATGCGCGTGCCCGGGGTGACGACGGCGCCGGCCGCGACGATGGACTCCTCCTCCATGACGACGCCGTCGAGGACGATCGCGCCGATGGCGATCAGGCAGTGGGGGGCGATCCGCGCCCCGTGCAGCCGCACGGCGTGCCCGAGCGTGACGTAGTCGCCGATCTCGACAGGGTCGCCGCGGTTGACGTGGATCACGCAGCCGTCCTGGATGTTGGTGTGGTGGCCGATGCGGATCGAGTTGACGTCCCCCCGGACGACCGAGTGGAACCAGACGCTCGAGTGCTCCCCGATCTCGACGTCCCCGATGACGTGCGCCGACTCCTCGACAAACGCCGTTTCGTGAATCTTCGGCCACTTCCCCTGGAACGGACGGATCATGGCTCCTCCCGGGTCCGGACGGCGACGCGCTGGGGGCCGTCGGGAGACGGGACGATGGTAGCAGGCCGGCGCCAACCCCGCAAATCGAAAAGCCGATGGGGCCGCGCCGAGCGCCGCGTGGCTTGACACGCGCCGAGGCCGGGTGGTATACAGGCTGACGACCGCGACGCGTCAGTCGCGGGAAGGGAGCGCGGGCGCTCCCTTTTTTCCCGGAGGGGACCCGGTGCCGACCTACGAGTACGAGTGCGAGCAGTGCGAGCGCGTGTACGAGGTCAGGCAGCGCATTTCCGCGCCGCCCCTGACCACCTGCCAGTACTGCGGCGGGCCCATCCACCGCTTGCTCGCCGCGGCCCCCTTCATCCTCAAGGGCAGCGGCTGGTACGTCACCGACTATCCCTCCGCGGCCCGGAAGAAGGCGGTCGAGGCGGAGAAGAAGGGCGCGACCCCGGAGACCACCGCGAGCCCGACCTCGTCGAGCGGCGGAACGGGCTCGAAGGCGGACTCGACCTCGTCCTCGACGGGCGAGGCCACGAGCGGCTCTTCGACGAAAAGCTGACCGGCGCGCCCGGGCCGATCCCGAGGCGCTCGCGCGCGCTACCCTCCCGGACGAAGATCTCGATCCGCCCGGAGCTGTCCACGAGCGCGCCCGGGGACCCCCGCGGCCGCTCGCCGTAGGCGCCCACCAGGCCCTCGATCCGCGCCCCACCCACTTCGACCGCGCACCTCGCCGCCGGGCCCGGCAGGTCCGCCGGCGTCACGTTCGTGAGCAGGTTGCCGAACCGGTCGGCCAGGAGCACCTGACCCACGACCCGCCCCCCGGCCCGGCGCGGCCGCGGCCAGGAGAGCCGGACGGGATCCCGGACGCGCGGGCCGAGCCAGGCGAGGGGAACGCCACGCGAGCAGTACCCGGCCACCGGGGCGAAGACGTCGCGCGCGTGGAACGTCCGGCTCGGGGCGGGCCGGTGGTAGGCCGGGTTCGCGAGCGCGACGGCGGTCGCCCCGCGGCGCTCGAACAGGAAGCCGAACAGCCCGTTGTCCGGGCCCACGAAGTAGTGCCCGTCCGCCAGCACCGCCAGGGGCCGCCGCGCGCCGCCCACCCCCGGGTCCACCACGGCGAGGTGCACGGTCCCGGGGAGGAAGAACCGGTAGGCCGCGTCGAGGGCGAGGGCCCCGCGCAGGATGTCCTGGGCCGGCACGGCGTGCGTGAGGTCCACCAGGCGCGCCGCGGGATTGATCCCGAGGAGCACGCCCTTGACCGCGCCGACGTAGGGGTCGTCGAGGCCGAAGTCGGTCAGCAGCGTGACGATGCCGCTCGGCCGCGGACCCGAGCGGCCGGCCCGGCGCGCCCGGGCCGTCACCTCGCTTGTCCCGGGTCGAGACCCGAGCAGATCAGGGACGCAAGGAGGAGGCGGCCCGAGGCGTACTCTCTGTACGTTGAGGGGCGCCGACGACCCCGCCGGAGGGACGGGACGCCCGCGAGGCCGCAGGCCGAGCGCGTCCCGGCGAGCTGGAGGACGCAGAGATGCGACGGGGATCGGGCCGGGGCGTCATCGGTCGCGGTGGACGACATACTCCGCGATCAGCGCGAGGGCCTCGCGCGCCTCGCTCGGCGGGAAGCCGGCCAGGCGCGCCGTCGCCTCGGCCGCGTACCCCGCGGCGCGCGAGACGGCGTAGCCGACCCCGTCGTAGACCTTGACGAGCCGGTGCACCTCGGCCACGTCCCGGTCGCCCGACCCTCGCCGCGCCAGCACGTCGAGGATCCGCGCGCGCTCCGCCTGGGTGGCGCGCTCCAGCGTGGCGATCAGGGGAAGGGTGCGCTTGCCCTCCCGGAGATCGGCGCCGATCGCCTTCCCGAACCGCGCCTGGTCGGCGTCGAAATCCAGGGAGTCGTCGATGATCTGGAACGCGATCCCCAGGTGCTCGCCGTACCCCGCCAGGTCCTCGGCCTGCGCGCCGTCCCGGCGTCCCACCAGCCCCCCGATCCGGCAGCAGGCCGACATGAACGTCGCCGTCTTCTGCCGGATGATCCGCAGGTAGTCCGTCTCGGCGAGCTGCCCGTCGCGCTTGCGCTCGAGCTGGAAGACCTCCGCCTCCGTCATCGACACCATGGCGGCGGCCAGGGCCTCCATGACGCCCAGGTCGCCGTCGGCCACCAGGAGCGCCATGCAGCGCGAGTAGAGGTGGTCGCCCACGAGGACCGACGCGTCGTCCCCCCAGCGGGCGTTCGCCGAGGGCCGCCCGCGGCGGAGCGGCGCCTGGTCGACCACGTCGTCGTGGATCAGCGTCGCCGTGTGCAGGAGCTCCACGACGCACCCGAGCCGCGCCGCGCGCCGCGCGGGACCCGCCACCAGCCGGGCCGCCAGCAGCACGAGGATCGGCCGGAGGCGCTTGCCGCCGGCCAGGGCGACGTACTCGCCCACCTCGCGGAGGAGCGGCACCGGCGAGGCCGCCAGCTCGCGCTCGATCTCGGCCTCGCAGGTCCGGAGCTCGTCGCCGATCAGCCGGCCGAGCCGCTCGCGGAGCGTCGCCTCGAGGGAGAGGCTCAGGCGGGACTCCGGGGGCACGGGGGGGTCCAGGTCATCGGCGGGCGGCCGCCCTCAGCGGAGGAGGGGCACGCCGAGCCGCGCGCGCTGCCGGATGTCGGTGTCGCCGCCGTCCGAGCGGAAGGTCCGGTCCTTCCAGCCCAGGACCACGGCCGGCGCACCAGCCCGGAGCGCGGCGGCCGGAATCCGGACGAAGACCCGGTCGGCCTCCCGCCAGTCGCGCCCGGCGCCCATGACCCCGGCGAGGTCGGCTGGTCCGTTCGTCGTGACGGCTGCGTTCTCGATCACCTCGACCTGGCTCCGCGCCACGAAGAACTCGGCCCCGGCCACCCCCCGGAAGGGCGGCGGGCCGCCCGCGAGGACCACCGGCACCCCGAACGGGAGCGCGAAGACGGGCACGCCGTCCCCGGGGATCACGGCGCGGCGCGCCAGGGCGAGCTCCTGCAGCCCGTCACCCGGCAGGGCGATGAAGAGGCTCTCGAGCACCTGGGCGATCGTGTGGAGCTCGCCCCCGATCTCGAGGACCAGCACGTCGTCCGTCCCCGCGCTGCGTAGCCCGACCTCCACCTCGGTCCACGCCGACCCGCCGGCGGGCGGCCGGACGCTCACGAGGTCGAAATCCCCGCGCCCGCCGAGCGCCGTCGCCTCGGCGGCGGGGAGGACCCGGATGGGCTTGGCGACGAGCGACCGGCGCTGGATCGCGCCGCGCTGCCACCAGAAGACGACGCGGTCCACCACGCCCCCGTCGAGGGCGCTCCGGAACTCCGGGGCCAGCGGCTGCCCGGGGGCGCGGACGACCGCCTGGCGGTGCTGGTTGACGACCCACTGGAGGAGCACGGCCAGCCGAACGCTCGCCGTGGGCGGCTGGGCCCAGGCGGGCGCGGTGGCAGCGACCAGGAGCGCGAGGACGAGGGCAAGGCCAAGACTGCGCTGTCGCATCGGGGTCACCTCGGGGCCGCGCGTGGCGTCGAGGCCCATTGTCCGGTCGGCCCCGCGGGGAATCAAGCGGAAAAGCAAAACGCCCCAGGGGGTGGCCCCCCTGGGGCGTTCCGTCAGGCCGAAAGAGACCTAGAAGGCGTAGAACGCCCGCGAGAGCACGGCCCAGGCGTTGTCGCCCTCGTCGGGAAGGAGGTACGCGAAGACGAGCTGGAACGAGAGCTGCGGGTTGAGCCGGTACGTCGGGCCGGCATCGATCTCGATGATCCAGTCGCCGAAGGTGCCGTTGTCCTCGGTGGCCCCGACCCAGGCCACCCCGCCGCCAATCGACAGGGCGGGCGTCACGGCGAAGGTCCCCGACACACCGGCACCCCACGTGCCGGTCGGGTCGTTGTAGAGCGGGTTGTTGGTGAAGACGTCACCCGTCGTCCGGGCGCCCGACATCCACTCCGCGACGTACGGCGCGCTCAGCCACGAGGCCCCGCCGATCGGCACCGGCAGCTTGTCCGAGTCGCGGTTCAGCGCCGTGGTGTTCGACGCCGTGGAGAACGCCTGGCCGGAGCCGGCCGTCACGGCCTTCGACGCCTGCGAGCCGACGATCCGGTTCTCGTCGCCGGTCGTGTACCACAAGTGCACCCAGGTCGAGAGCGGCCCGACCGGCATCCGCGCGGTTCCCTGCCACCCCCACCCCTTCTCCTCGATGTTCGTGTTGTTCGCGGCGGAGAAGAGCGCGCGCTGGCCGTAGACGAACGTGGTGTCTAGGCTGATCGTGGCGATCTTCGTTCCGACCGTTCCACCGAACCAGAACGTGTCGCCGACGTCAGCGTCGACGCATGTCCCCGTGGTGGCCGGGGCCACCGGTGCTCGGCGGGCGAAGCACTGCGAGTTGACGACCATTCCCTCGACCGTCACCCGGGTGTCCTTGGTGACGTTGACGCCGAGGCGGGCCACGTAGAAGTCGTTGTCATCCGCGTCAAACCGGTTGTTCTCGTCCGCCTTGGCCGTCCAGAGCTGGAGGTCGATCGGGTCGAATTTGAAGTTGATCTGGATCCCCATCGCGTCGTCATCCATGAACGCGCCCGTGGGGCTCGCCAGGAAGACGATGTTGTGCATGCCGAGGATGACGTCCACCCCCTGGACCCCCGGCACCTCGAACCAGAGGTAGGCGTTCTTGGTCTCGACGTTGGCGCCGTCGTTGCCGAGGCCGCCGCCGGAGCTCGGCCCC
Organism: uncultured bacterium; assembly: GCA_964416315.1. GTDB lineage: Bacteria > Methylomirabilota > Methylomirabilia > Rokubacteriales > DASRDR01 > CAYQDR01. Next base: position 9,402 of record CAYQDR010000065.1, on the reverse strand, counting down.
ACGCGCGTCGTGCTGCCGCCGTACTCCGCCCCGGACCCGCCGCCGCCCGACCCGAAGGCCAGGTCGCCGACCTCGAGCGCCCACACCGCCTTGGCCTTCTTGTCGGCCGACTGGATCGTCGTGTACAGGCGGAACCGCTCGTGGGCCCAGGCCTCGTTGTCCTTGAATTGCGTGCCCCCGGCTCCGTCCGGCTCCGTGTCCGAGAAGTCCCGGGCGTTGTTCCAGAGGAAGCCGTTGACCCGCATCTGGCCGCCGAAGGACACCGTGAAGGGCGGTTGCTGGGCCATGGCGGGCATGGCGACCCCGAGAACCAGGGCCCCTACCGCGAGGAGCATCCCCAGTCGCTTCATCCTGCACCTCCCGTTGACTGCTGTGAGGGGTGGCAACCCCTCGAACCGCTGTGTGCCCTGCTAGGAGGAGACCGTTGGGTTGTCGACGGAGACTTGACCGGCCGGAATAACCGCTTGGGTGCCCGACACACCACCCCCCCTCGGGCTGCGCGAGACGCACGCTAAATGAGGATGATGCCAAAGAATTCCGACAAACGCGGGCTCACTCTACCACCCCCGGGGAAGCCCTGTCAAGCGCTTTTTCCCTGACAGCGGGTGTCCTTCCGACCCCCCCGGGCGACCCCGCTGGGGCCGCCTCCCTCAGGGCAACTCGTACAGGACCAGGCGCCCCTTTGGCCGGGCGATCGGGTTGAGGGTGTCGAGCGTCAGGCCGCGGGGGACGACGCCCACCACCACCTCCGGCGCGCCGTCCCCGTCGATGTCCCCCTGGGCGAAGTCGGCGATGTACCCGTCCGTCGGGTGGCTCTCCCAGACCCGGAGGAATCCGCCCGCCTGCCACCGGAGGCGGTGGATCCGGCCCTGGGTGAACAGGACCGGCGTCAGACGCGGCAGGAGCGTCCGGCCCTGCTCCCCCACGGGGAGCTGGTTCTCGAACACGAGGATCTCCGGGCCCTCCGGACCGTCCGGGAGCGGGATCACACGCCCGAGGATCCGCCCGATGGGCCCACCCATCTCGATCTGGCTCCGGCTCTCGAACGCCGGGGTGAAGGGGAAGGTGACGACGGTGCCGCCATAGCTATCGGCGCTGGTCCACAACCGCTGCCCCTTCGCCGTCCAGACCGCCAGCCGGTCCTCCGCGGTCAGGGCGACGACGTCGGGCTCCGGGCTCCCCGTGAGGCGCATGAGCGCGAGCCCGTAGACGGTCACGCCACCCGGAACACGGAGGGTGAGGCTCGCCCGGTAGCGCCCCCCCTGCCAGACGAGCCGCCGGATCGCGGCATCGAAGGGATCCTGGGCCCCGATGGCCTGCTCGAGCAGCCAGGGCTCCCGCCCGACCCGGACGACGCGGAGGTAGTGGCCGCTTGCCTCGTAGAGCGTCTGGAGCCGCTCGCCCGCGAGCTCGAGCACGCGCGAGCGGACGCCCTGCCCGAGCCCCCAGTCCACGACGACGACCTGAGCCCGGCCGCTCCCGTTGACGTCGGCGGCGTCCACCGACAGCACGAGTCCGCCCGGCCGGTACTCTCCGCCCGCCAGCGCGACCAGCCCCACCCCCGGCTGCCACCGGTACAGGGTGACCGCGCGGTCGTCCGCCACGACCACGTCGTCCCGGCCGTCCCCGTCCACGTCGGCGACCGCCAGCCCGCGGACAGGCCCCTCGAGCGGGTAGCGCCGCTCGAGCTCCGGCGTCTGCTCCCAGGCGAACCGCGGCGGGAACGCGGCGCGGACGAGCGGCGTGCGCGCCGTGATCAGCGTGATCCCCGTGCGGCCCGAGATCCACGCCCACTCGAGCACCCGGCTTCGCCCCTCCTGGACCACGCGCGAGCTGAGGACTGCCGGCCCCCCGAGCCGCCGCGCCACCTCCAGCGGCGTCGGCGGGGTCGCGACCCCCGGCCCCGCGACCTCCAGCACCCGCCGCGGGTCCACCGCGAGGAAGCGCCCGGTCTTCTCGAGGAGCGCCGAGAAGCGCGCGACGAGCAGGAGCGCCGTCTGCTCGCTCTCGCCCTCGACGCTGACCCCGAGCGGGGGGAGCGCGGCGACCGGAATCCGCCCCGCCGTGATCCGGGCGCCGTCCCCGACGACGGCGATCCGGCCGCGCTCCGTCACCACGACCCGCGCCGTCGCGTGATCCGGGGCGACCGCGGTGACAGCGAGCGTGGCCACCTCGTCCTCGGCGTGCCCGAGCGGCTGGCCTGTCACGGGGTGGCGGAAGAGCTCGCCCTTCCGGTAGGCGACGAGCTCGAGGCCCGGGCGCAACGCCCCGACACCCGCGCCCTCGAGCCGGACCTCCGCGTCGCTGACGGCGGCCACGCGGACCTCGACCTTCGGGAACGCCGCGCCGAGCTCCCGGGCAACCCCCTCGAAGGTGGCCCCGAGGTCCTGGAGGAGATCCCCGGACGCAGGTCCGCGGGCGAGCAGGAGGAGCAGCGCGACGGCGACCGCCGCGGCCCGCGGGCGGAAGAGGCGGCGCCGCTCGGATCCGCTCAAAACACCACCGACGGGCGGTGGGCGCCGAAGACCGCCCGGAGGCGCTCGCAGATCTCTCCGAGCGTCACCCCGCTCCGAACGGCGTCGAGGAGCCGGGGCAGGAGGTTCTCGCGGCCCCGCGCCCCCGCCTCCACGGCGTCGAGCGCGCGGGCCGCCCGGTCCCGGTCGCGCGCGCGCCGGAGGCGCGCCAGGCGCTCCGCCTGGACGGCTTCCACGCCGGGGGCGGGGTGGAACAGCTGCGCCGGGGGCGGCGCCTCGGTCGCGAACTCGTTCACGCCGACGACGATCCGGGCCCGCGCCTCGACTTCCTGCTGGTAGCGGTAGGCCGCCTCCTGGATCTCCTGCTGCATGAAGGGGATCGCCGCGACGGCGCCCCCGAGCCCCTCGATCTTCTCAAGATAGCCCTGGGCCGCCTCCTCGATCTCCGTCGTCAGCCGCTCGACGTGGTAGGCGCCGCCGAGCGGATCCACGCTGTCCGCCACGCCGGACTCGTAGGCGAGGATCTGCTGGGTGCGGAGCGCGATCCGGACGGCCACCTCCGACGGCAGCGCGAGGGCCTCGTCCATCGAGTTCGTGTGGAGCGACTGGCAGCCGCCGAGGAGCGCCGCGAGGGCCTGGATGGCGACGCGGACGATGTTGTTCTCGGGCTGCTGGGCCGTGAGCATCGAGCCGGCCGTCTGGGCGTGGAAGCGCAGCATCCACGCGCGCGGGTCGCGCGCGCCGAACCGCTCGCGCATCAGGCGCGCCCAGAGCCGGCGGGCTGCCCGGAACTTGGCGACTTCCTCGAGGAGGTTGTTGTGGGCGTTGAAGAAGAAGCTGAGCTGCGGCGCGAACTCGTCCACCTGGAGGCCAGCGGAGAGCGCCGCCTCGACGTACGCGATGGCGTTCGCGAGCGTGAAGGCCACCTCCTGCACCGCGGTGCAGCCGGCCTCCCGCAGGTGATAGCCCGAGATCGAGATCGCGTTCCAGCGCGGGACGTGCCGCCGGCAGTATGCGAAGCAGTCGGTGACGAGCCGGAGCGACGGCCCGGGCGGGAAGATGTACGTCCCGCGCGCGATGTACTCCTTGAGGATGTCGTTCTGGACGGTGCCCGCGAGCTGCGCCGCGGCGACCCCCTGGCGCTCGGCGACGGCGACGTAGAGCGCCAGGAGGATGGCGGCGGTCGCGTTGATCGTCATCGAGGTCGAGACCCGGTCGAGCGGGATCCCCGCGAAGAGCTCCCCCATGTCCTCGAGGCTCGAGATCGCCACGCCCACCCGTCCGACCTCGCCCCGGGCCGCGGACGCATCGGCGTCGTGGCCCATCTGGGTCGGCAGGTCGAACGCGACCGACAGCCCGGTCTGGCCCTGGTCGAGGAGGAAGCGGAACCGCCGGTTGGTCTCGGCGGCGGTGCCGAAGCCGGCATACTGGCGCATCGTCCAGAGCCGGCCCCGGTACATCGTGGGCTGGACGCCGCGGGTGAAGGGGTACTCGCCCGGGAACCCGAGGTCCCGGAGATAGTCGAGGCGCGCCACGTCGGCCGGGGTCGAGACCCGCGGCACGGGGGTGCCCCACGACGTCTCGAACCGTGCCCGCTCCGGGGCGCCCGAGAGCGCGGGTCGCAGGACCTCCCGCTCCCAGCGCGCCCGGGCGTCCTCGATCTCCCGCCGCTCTGGCTCGTTCACCACCGCCCTCTGCCCGGGAATTGTAGCAGGGCTGCCCTCCCGGGGGGAGGCAGGCCCGAGCCGTTCGCTGAAGAGCGAACGGTCTGGCTTTGCCAGAAGGGCCGTCGGAAGGGGGGCGGAGCCCCCCTCCGAGCTAAAGCGGGATGTTCCCGTGCTTCTTCGACGGGTTCTGGTCCCGCTTCGTGTGCAGCGTCTCGAGCGCCAGGACGAGCCGCCGCCGCGTCTCCCGGGGCTCGATGACGTCGTCCACGTAGCCCCGCTCGGCCGCGATGTAGGGGTTGGCGAACTTCGCCCGGAACTCGGCGATGCGCGCCTCCCGGAAGCCCGCCGGGTCGCGGACCTCACCGAGCTCCTTCCGGTAGAGGATGTTGACCGCCCCCTCGGGCCCCATGACGGCGATCTCGGCCGTCGGGAACGCGAAGTTCGCGTCGCCCCGGATGTGCTTGGAGGACATGACGCAGTAGGCCCCGCCGTACGCCTTCCGCGTGATCACGGTCAGCTTCGGCACCGTGGCCTCGGCGAACGCGTAGAGCAGCTTCGCCCCGTGCTTGATGATCCCGCCGTACTCCTGCCCGGTCCCGGGGAGGAATCCCGGGACGTCCTCGAACGTCACGAGCGGGATGTTGAAGCAGTCGCAGAACCGGACGAACCGGGCCCCCTTGAGCGAGGCGGCGATGTCGAGGCAGCCGGCCAGGTGGGCCGGCTGGTTGGCGACGACCCCGACGGGCCGGCCCCCGAGCCGGGCGAAGCCGATCACGAGGTTCGGCGCGTACTCGGCCTGGACTTCGAAGAAGTGGTGATCGTCCACCACCGTCTGGATCAGCTCCTTCATGTCGTACGGCTTGGTCGGGTTGTCCGGGACGAGCGCCTGGAGGGCCTCGTCCACCCGGTCGGGCGGATCCAGCGTCGCCCGGATCGGCGGGTCCTCGAGGTTGTTCTGGGGGACGAACGTGAGGAGCTCCCGCACCCCCGCGAGACACTCCTCTTCGCTCTCCGCCGCGAAGTGGGCCACCCCGGACGTCCGGGCGTGGGTGTCGGCCCCCCCGAGCTCCTCGAAGGTCACCTCCTCGTGCGTCACGGCCTTGATGACCTCCGGTCCGGTGACGAACATGTACGAGGACCCCCGCACCATGAAGACGAAGTCCGTGATCGCCGGGGAGTAGACCGCCCCCCCGGCGCACGGCCCCATGATCGCCGAGACCTGGGGCACCACCCCGGAGGCCAGGATGTTGCGGAGAAAGATGTCCGCGTAACCGGCAAGCGAGACGACCCCCTCCTGGATCCGGGCCCCGCCGGAGTCGTTGAGGCCGATGATCGGCACCCCGGCCTTGAGCGACAAGTCCATGATCTTGCAGATCTTCTGAGCGTACGTCAGGGAGAGCGAGCCGCCGAAGACCGTGAAGTCCTGGGCGAAGAGGTACACGGGCCGGCCGTGGATCCGCCCGGAACCCGTGACGACGCCGTCGCCCAGGACCTTCTGCTCGGCCATGCCGAAGTCGGCCGTCTGGTGGACGACGAAGCGGTCGAGCTCGTCGAACGAGCCCTTGTCGAGGAGCAGCTCGATCCGCTCCCGCGCCGTCTTCTTCCCCGCCTTGTGCTGGCGGGCGATCCGGTCCGCGCCGCCGCCGAGCTCCGCCTCCTGGCGGAGGCGGCGGAGCTGGGCGAACCGCTCCTCGAGGCTCACGGGATCCCCCGGGGACGCGGATCCGACGCCGCAGAGGCGAGCTCGACGGAGTGAAACATCGGTTGGCATTATACGGGCGTCGGCTTTCGAGCGTCAACGCGCGGGCCCCCGGCCGGAGCGGGAATTTGACGCGGCCGGGACGGTCTGTTACGGTAAGACCCAGCCGCAGGACGCCACCCTTCCCGAGAAAAGGGGCTCCGAATCGTGCTTGCCACCGCCGCCCTGATCGCCGGCCTGGCGTTCGCCCTGCTGGTCGTCGCCGCGATCCCGACGCTCCTCCAGCTCCGGCGCACGGCGCAGGCCGCCGAGCAGACGCTCGTCGCGGTCGAGCGCGAGATCCGGCCCCTGGCTTCCCAGGTCCACGCACTGCTCGAGGAGCACCGGGAGCTGGCCCACCGGGCGACGCGTGACCTGCGCGAGGTGGAAGGGGTCCTGCTGCACGTCCAGGAGCTGCTCGGGCGCCTGAGCAAGCTCGGGGGGTTCCTGGGGAGCCTCGGGACCGTGGGGAAGGTGGTGGGCCTGGCGTTGAGCGTGCGGAAGGGCGTGGACGCCTTCATTCATCGGTTGGGCCAGCGGCCGTGACAGGAGGGGCAGGACCATGGCGGACGACGTGCGCAGCGACCTCAACTTCCTCGGAGCCCTCGGGCTGATCGCGGTGGGCGCCATCATCGGCGCCGGGGTGGCGCTCCTCCTGACGCCGAAGACGGGGGAGGAGACCCGCGAGCTCCTCCGCGACAAAGGGACCGACTGGGCGCGCCGCGCCCAGGAGCGCGGCACCGAGTTCGCGCGGCGCGCGCAGGACACGGTGGGCGAGGCCCAGGGTCGCGCCCAGGAGTACCTCGGGCGGGGCCGCGAGATCGTCGAGGAGAAGTCGGCACAGCTCCGGGCCGCGTTCGAGGCCGGACGCGGGGCGATGCGCGAGGAGATCTCGAAGCTCCGCGGCAAGGACGAGCCGCTGGAAGGCGTCTAGAGATCCTGGGAGGGGGGCTCCGCCCCCCTTCCCAACCTCCCCCGGGTTGCGCGGGCAAAGCCCGCGCTCGGAGCGCTTCGACCGAGCCGCGCGGACGGGTAGCACGCTGCGGCACTTTTTCAGCATCCTGCTAGACTAGACGCCACCCTCTCCCTGAAGGATCACCTGCTGCTCGTCACGTTCCCCTTCTGATCCGTCGTTCGGGGGGAGGCAGGCCCGAGCCGTTCGCCGAAGGGCGAATGGTCCGGCTTCGCCGGAAGGGCCGCGGCGCAGGCGCGCCGGTCTGAACGGAGGGGGGCTCCGCCCCCCTCCGAGGATCTACAAATGGATCGCCTGGCCCATGGCGTCGAGGGCCGCCTCCATCACGGCCTCGGCCATCGTCGGGTGGGCGTGGATCGTGTGGCCGACCTCCTCGACCGTGGCCTCGAGGGTCTTCCCCAGCCCGAACTCGGCGATCAGCTCCGTGGCCTCGGCCCCGAGGATGTGGACCCCGAGGATCTCCCCGGTCTCGGCGGCCGCGACGATCTTGACGAGCCCCTCGGGCTCGGCGAGCGCCTGGGCCTTGCCGTTGGCCTGGAAGTGATACCGCCCGACCCGGATCGCGTGCCCCTCCTGGCGTGCCTGGGCCTCCGTGAGCCCGAGGCTGGCGACCTGCGGGTGGCAGTAGGTGCAGTTGGGGACGGCGCGAGGGTCCACGCCACGCGTCGCGTGGCCCGCGATCGCCTCGGCTGCGGTGATCCCCTCGGCGCTCGCCTTGTGGGCGAGGAGCGGCGGCCCCGCGACGTCACCGATGGCGTAGACCCCCGTGACCGACGTCTCGAGGCGCGGCGTCACCTTCACGAACCCCCGCTCCATCGCGACGCCGAGCGTCTCCAGGCCGAGCCCCCGGGTCTTCGCCCCCCGGCCGACGGCGACGAGCACGCACTCGGCACTCAGGCGCGCCGCCTTGCCCTCCTGGTCGATCTCGACGCTCACCGTGGTCCGGTTGGGCTTGGCGCCAAACACCGTGGCCCCCGTCCGCACGCCGATCTTCCGCTTGTCGAAGCTCCGCTGGAGGCCGCGCGAGATCTCCTCGTCCTCGATCGGCAAGAGGCGCGGGAGCGCCTCGACGACCGTGACCTCGACGCCGTAGGCCGCGAACACGTCTGCGAACTCGACCCCGACCGCCCCCGCGCCGATGATGATCACGGACTTGGGGAGGCGCTCGAGCCGGAGCGCCTCGTCGGAGGAGATGACGTGCTCGCCGTCGATCGTGATGCCGGGGAGGCTCCGCGGCTCCGCCCCCGTCGCCACCATCACGGCCCGCGCCTCGAGCGTCCGGGGACTCCCGCCCTCCTCCGGGTGGACGCGCACCGCGCCGGGGCCGGCGAGCTCGCCCCGGCCGGGGACGAGGGCGATCTTGTTCTTCCGAAAGAGGTACTCGACGCCCTTGGACATCCGGTCGGCGACCTGACGGCTCCGGCGGTGCGCGACCGCGTAATCGACGCGGAGGTTGTCGACGGTGATGCCGAACTCCGCCGCGCGGTGGAAGAGCTGGAGCACCTCGGCGTTCCGGAGGAGCGCCTTCGTCGGGATGCACCCCCAGTTCAGGCACACCCCCCCGGGCCGCTCGGCCTCCACGACCGCCGTCCGGAGCCCGAGCTGGGCGGCCCGGATGGCCCCGACATAGCCCCCGGGGCCCGACCCGACGACGACGACGTCGAAGCGCTCGGCTGCCATGGGGCTACACCAGCAGGCTCGAGGGGGCTTCCAGGAGCGCCTTGAGGTCCCCGAGGAAGCGCGCCCCCATCGCCCCGTCCATGACCCGGTGGTCGCAGGAGAGCGTCACGCGCATCCGCCTGCCGACGGCGAGCTGTCCCCCGACGACGACGGGCTTCTCCGCGATCGCGCCGACGGCGAGGATCGCCCCCTCGGGGGGGTTGATGATGGCCGAGAACTCGTCCACCGGGAACATGCCGAGGTTCGAGACCGTAAAGGTCGCGCCCGTGAGCTCCTGCGCCTTGAGCTTCCGTGCGCGGGTGCGCTCGGCGAGGTCCCGGGCCTCCGTCGCGATCTGGAAGAGCGCCTTCTGGTCGCAGTCGCGCAGGACCGGCGTGATCAGCCCGTCCTCGAGCGCCACCGCGATGCCGATGTGCACCGCCCGGTACCGCCGGATGGCTTGTCCCTGGAACGTCGCGTTGACTCCCGGGTGCTTGACGAGCGCGAGCGCGCACGCCCGCACGATCAGGTCGGTGAACGTCACCTTCGGGGCCCCGGCGAGCACCTGGAGTTCCTCGCGGAGGGCGACCGCCCGCTCCATGGCGATCTCGGTCGTCACGTAGAAGTGCGGCACGGGCCCCTTGGACTGGGTCATCTGGCGGGCGATGGCGGCGCGGATCGCGGTGAGCGGCTGGTCCTCGTACTCCCCCGCGGGCCGCGCGACGGCGGGACGGTGGACCGGCGCGACGGCGGCCGCCGGGGCCGGGGCCGCCGCGGCGGCCGGGACCGCCGGGCCCGCGGCGGGGGCCGGCTGGCGCCCCGCCCGGAAGGCCTCGACGTCGCGCTCGATGATCCGGCCGCCCGGGCCGGTCCCGCGGAGGAGCGCCAGGT
>CAYQDR010000064.1:0-26452 GCA_964416315.1 uncultured bacterium | reverse complement strand
GGCGGCGATCGCCGGCACCGGGTGATGTCATCTCACAATCCTGACGTGCGCCCCCCGCTCGAATGGTACGCTGGGCGACGAGGTCATCGTCGCCCATGCCGCCGATCGTGCGCTGCCCCATCCACGGGATCGCCTACGACGAGGAACGCGAGATCTGCCCCGAGTGCGCGAAGTCGCCGGAGCCCCCGCGCCGATCGTGAACGCGTGGCGCGCCTGGAGGGAGTCGAACCCCCGACCCACGGCTTAGAAGGCCGTTGCTCTATCCACTGAGCTACAGGCGCGCGCGCTTGAAGCATGCGGGGTTACGGCGCGGGTGTCAACCGTCCCGGGGCGACTGTGCCCGAAATTGTGCCCGCGAGCTTTCGGGCGACCTCCTGGAGGTCGCCGGGCGAGACGATGTGGTAGCGGTCGAACACCGACCGGGTCTTGTGGCCGGTCACGCTCATGGCCACGCGCTCCGGGATCCCCGCGTTGACCATGTTCCGCACCGCCGTCCGCCGGAAGTCGTGCCGCAGCATCCCCGGCACGCCGGCCTTCCGGCACGCGGTCTGCCACGCCTTGCGGAAGTCCCGTCGCGGCTGCCCGGCCCGCCGCCCCGTAAGATGCGGGAACAGGTGGGGCATGATCCCCGCGGACCCGTCAGGCCTCGAGGCGCTTGAGGTACTGCGCGACGAAGTCGCAGTCCACGAGCCGCGCGTACGCGTCGGCGAGCCGCCGGGTGATCGGGCCCCAGACCTCCCCGCCGCCGATCTGAATGCCGTTGACGCTCCGCACCGGGCAGATGCAGAGGCTCGTGGACGTGAGAAACGCCTCGTCGGCGCTGTAGGCGTCGTAGAGATCGAGGTCCCGCTCGAGGACGGAGATCCCGCCCTCGCGCGCCAGCTCGATCGCCGTCTCGCGGCTGATCCCGCCGAGGACGAACTCCCCGCGCGGCGTCGACACCGTGCCGCCCTTCACCAGGAAGAGGTTGCTGCCGGTCCCCTCGGCGAGGTTCCCGTGGATGTCCAGGAGCACCGCCCAGGCCTCCGGGTCCCGGGCGCGGGCTTCCAGGTCGCCGGTGATGAGGTTCAGGTAGTTGTGGGTCTTCGCCCGCGGGCTCAGGCACTCGGGCGGCACCCGGCGGACCGACGGCACGATCACCCGGATCCCGTCGCGAAAGAGCCGGGCCCGCGCCCGGAGCGGCAGGGGCAGGCACTCGACGATGACCGTCGGGCCGCCGGGCGCCCCGGGCACGAACGCCGGGTCCGTCCCGCGCGAGACCCGCTGCGTCACCCAGTAGTCCTCGTCGGGCGCGAGGAGGGGAAGGTTCCGCGCGAGCACCGCCTCGGTGATCTCGATCATCCGGGCCGGCGGGATCCCCGGGTCGAGCCGGAGGTAGCGGAGCGACCGATAGAGGCGCTCGACGTGCGGCCGGAGCTTGAAGACCCGGTGGCCGAAGGTCCGGGTCGTGTCGAAGACCGCGTCACCGAAGATGAAGCCCCGGTCGCGGAACGGGACCCGCACCTCGCTCTCCAGGACGATCCGCCCGTTGTAGTACGCGACCCGCTCGCCCGATGGGGTGGTCATTGCGAAGGCCCTCCGGTTCGACCCGTGCGGTGTGTACGGCTCCCGCGAGGATAGCACACGAGCCGCGGGTGCCGGGGTCGGCTATACTCGGCGACGCATGCTGACCACGACGAGGACGGCCCTCGCGCTCGGCCTCGGCTCGCTCCTCGCGACCGGCTGCGGCCCCTCCGCCGGCGTCGGGCCGGCGCGCGACGCCCACGCCGCACCAGCCCCGTTCCGCGTGGAGACGGTGGCCGCGGGCCTCGAGGTCCCCTGGGCGCTCGCCTTCGCCCCGGACGGGCGCATCCTCCTCACGGAGCGCCCGGGCCGGGTGCGGGTGATCGAGGGGGGGCGGCTTCGCCCGGAGCCCCTCGCCGTGATCGCGGACGTGGCGGCCGCGAGCGAGGCCGGCCTCATGGGGCTCGCCCTCCACCCGCGGTTCGCCGAGACCCGTCACCTCTACCTCGCCCACACGTACCGGGCCGACGGGCTCGCGGTGCGCGTGCTCCGGTTCCGGGAGACGGGCCGGGGGCTCGCGGAGCGCACGGTGCTCCTCGAGGGGATCCCCGCGGCGAGCGTCCACGCGGGCACGCGCCTCCGCTTCGGGCCCGACGGCAAGCTCTACGTCACGACGGGCGACGCCGCGCGGCGGGACCTGGCGCAGCGGCTCGACTCCCTGGCCGGGAAGACGCTCCGCCTGAACGACGACGGCTCGGTGCCGGCGGACAACCCCTTCGTCGCCCGGGCCGGCGCCCGACCCGAGATCTGGTCGTACGGGCACCGGAACGCCCAGGGGCTCGACTGGGACCCCGCGACCGGGCTCCTGTTCCAGACCGAGCACGGCCCCTCGGGGTTCGACGGGCCGGGCGGCGGGGACGAGGTGAACCTCGTCGAGGCCGGCCGGAACTACGGCTGGCCGGTCGTCTCCCACACGCGCTCGCAGCCCGGAATGGAGTCGCCGCTGCTCGTCTACACCCCCGCGATCGCGCCCGCGGGGGCGACGTTCTACCGGGGCTCGGCCTTCCCCGACTTCCGCGGCAGCTTCGTCTTCGGCTGCCTGCGTGGCCGCTGTCTGATCCGCGTCGTCGTCGAGGGCCGGCGGGTGGTGCGGCAGGAGCGGCTCCTCGACGGGGAGTACGGGCGGATCCGGGAAGTGGCGGAAGGACCCGACGGCGCCCTCTACGTCACGACGTCGAACCGCGACGGCCGCGGCGCGCCGGCGCCGGACGACGACCGCGTCCTCCGCCTGGTGCCCGCCCGGTAGGGACCCGGCTCAGGGCTGAGAGAGGACGAGCGCCTCCTCGGCGAAGGCCTTTGCCGTCCTCAGCTTCCGAACGGCTGTGGCGTGGTTCGCCTTCGCCTTGGCGCCCTCGTGGTCCTTCCGCGCCTCGGCGACGAGCCGCCGCGCCTCCGCGAGCGCCTGCTCGGCCTGCGGCTTGTCGGGGCTCGCCGACTTCGTCACGGCCACCTGGGCCTTCGCGATCAGCTCCTCGGCGTCCCTGATGAGGATCGGGCAGCTGTAGGCCAGGGCCCCCGAGGCGAGCGCCGCGGCGAACCCGACGGCCGCAAGCCCGACCCTTGCACCCCGTCGCATCAGATCGTTCCTCCTGCGCGCCCCGGGAACGGGGTAGGAGTGGTCGGGGCGAGCCGATTTGAACGGCCGACCCCCTGCGCCCAAGGCAGGTGCGCTACCTGGCTGCGCTACGCCCCGACGTCGGACCCTACGGTACGGGCCGCGCTCCGACGCGTCAAGAGCCGCCGCCCCCCGCCGCGGCTCGTCCGCGCCACCGCTCGAGGATCGGGCGCGCCGCGGCGACGGCGCGGCCGCGGTGGCTCAGGCGGTGCTTGTCCGCCGGGGACAGCTCGGCGAGCGTCCGCCCGAGCGCCGGCACCACGAAGATCGGATCGTAGCCGAAGCCGCCCGCGCCGCGCGGGCGGTCGGCCAGGACGCCCTCCACGATCCCTTCGACGACCGCCTCCTCCCCCCACGGCGCGGCGAGCGCGAGGACGCACCGGAAGCGCGCCGCGCGGGACGGGGCACCGGCCACGTCCGCGAGGAGCCGTTCGACGCGCTCGCCGTCCGTGAGCCCCGGTCCCCCGTAGCGCGCCGAGGCCACGCCGGGACGGCCCCCGAGCGCCTCGACCTCGAGGCCCGAGTCGTCTCCCAAGGCCACGGCACGCGTCGCGGCGACGGCCGCCCGGGCCTTGGCGCGGGCGTTGTCGGCGTAACTCTGATCGCCCTCGGGGGGCAGACGGAGGTCGGGGTAGTCCCGCGCGGTCCGGATCTCGTAGCCGAGGCTGTCGAGGAGCGTGCGGAGCTCGCCCGCCTTCGCGGCGTTCGCCGTGGCGAGGACCAGCCGCGGCGTCACGGAAGCGCGAAGACGGTCGTCGTCCGGTCGGCGAGGGCGCGGCGCTGGAGCGCGAGCAGCCGCTCGATCCCGCTCCGCGCGAGCGCGAGGAGCCGCTCCAGCTCGGCGAGGTCGAACGGGGTCTGCTCGGCGGTCCCCTGGACCTCGACGAACCGCCCCGCGCCTGTCATCACCACGTTCATGTCCACCGCGGCGGTCGAGTCCTCGGTGTAGTCGAGGTCGAGGACCGCGGTCCCGCCGACGAGCCCCACGCTCGTCGCCGCCACGACGTCCCGCAGCGGGCTCGCGGCGAGCCGCCCGGCCGCCACGAGGTGGTGGAGGCAGTCGGCGAGCGCGAGGCACCCGCCCGTGACCGCCGCGGTGCGCGTCCCGCCGTCCGCCTGGATCACGTCGCAGTCCACGTAGATCGTCCGCTCGCCGAGCTTGGCGAGCTCGACGACGGCCCGGAGGGAGCGCCCGACCAGCCGCTGGATCTCGTGCGTCCGCCCGCCGGTCCGCCCGGTCTCGCGCGGCGTCCGGGTCAGGGTGGCGCGCGGCAGCATCCCGTACTCCGCCGTCACCCACCCCTGACCGAGGCCCCGGAGGAACGGCGGCACGCGCTCCTCGACCGACGCCGTGCAGATCACGCGCGTCTCGCCGACCTCGACCAGGACCGAGCCCTCGGCGTGCCGCAGGTAGCCCCGCGTGAGGCGCACCGGCCGGAGGTCGCCCGGCCCGCGGCCGTCGTGCCGCGTCACGGTTGGGCCACCACGCCGCCCCTGGTGTCGTAGCGCCCCTTGTAGGCGGCGAGGCCGGCGGCGAGGGCCCGGGCGATGCGGTCGCGGTAGCCCTCGTCCTGCAGCCGCCGCTCCTCCTGCGGGTTCGAGATGAAGCCGATCTCGACGAGGACGGCCGGCATCGCGGCACCCCCGAGGACGTAGAACGGTGCCTGCTTGACCCCGCGGCTCGGGAGGCGGAGGGCCCGCTCCAGGCTGTCCTGGAGCGCCTCGGCGAGGCGGCTCGATTCCTGCTGGAACTCGGACTGGGTCAGGTCCCACAGGATCGAGCGCACGAGGTCGCGGGGGCCCGTGCGCGGCCCCGGCTCGAGGGCGATCACGCGGTTCTCGAACGCCGCCGCGGCCCGCGCGGCGTTGTCGGTCGCCTCCGAGGAGAGGAAGTAGCTCTCGGTCCCCGTCGCGGTCGCGTGCGGCGCCGCGTTGACGTGGATCGAGACGAAGAGGTCCGCCTTCTGGCGGTTCGCGAACGCGGTCCGCTCGCGGAGGGGCACGAACGCATCCCGGGTGCGCGTGAGCTGGACCGTGACGCCGAGCTCCTCGCGGATCAGCGCCGCCACGCGCCGCGCGACGTCCAGCGTCAGCTCCTTCTCCCGGAGCCCACCCGGGCCCACGGCACCGGAATCGTCCCCGCCATGACCCGGATCGAGGACGATCGTCTGGAGCCCCACGCGCCCCGGCGGGAGCGGGGCCGGCGCGGCCCGCCGGTAGAAGTCGAGGACCAGCCGTGGCGGGTCTTGGAGTCGATAGGCGCGGCGGGACGCGGGCTCGCGCTCGAAGGTCACCCGGAGGGCGGGGCCACCGCGGACCTCGCCGAGCTCGAGGGACGCGACCAGGCCGTCCCGCACCGCCCGGCCCCCACGCGGGGGCGCGCCGGCGAGCCGCCCGAGCGGGACGACCAGCGCGCCCTCCACCTCGATGAGGCGGGGCTCGAACGGAGCGCCCCCCTCGAGGACCACGCGGGTGTAGGTCGGGTACGAGCGGTAGCGCAGCTCGAGCGTCCCGGCCTTGAGCGGCGCCGAGTCCGACGGGCCGCTCGGCTCCGGCTCCGCCCGCGGCGCGGGCGGCTCGGCCCGCACGGCCGGTCGCTCGGGAAGCGCCGGAGCCTCCCGCACCGCAGCCACGGCCTGTCCGCGCGGCGTGATCCGCGCGGGCGCCGGGACCGGCTGCGCTGGCGCGCTGGCCGGCCGGGCGATCACGGGGGGCGGCGCCGGGGGCGGCGGGGCCGGGGCCGCGCCGATCTGCACGCCCTCGCCGAGGAGCGCCGGCAGCGCCCGGACCAGCAGGTCGCCCGGGACCCACCAGACGCCCTGGCGCACCCGGACCGGCCCCGCCAGGGCGAGCGTCCGCCCCGCGACGAGGGCGATCGGGCTCTCGCGCCGCACCACGACGCTCGCCCCGCGCAGGGCGAGCGTCGCACGGCTCCCGTCACGGGCCGGCCGGAGGCTCGCCCGCGTCAGGCGCGCGACGTCGTGAAGGGGAAAGTACGCGATCCGATCGTCCGCCGTCCCGACGAGCCGGCCGAGGCTCGCCCCGCTCGCCGCGCGGACCTCCACGGTGACCGGGCGCGCCTCGGCCCTCGCGGCGCCGAGGAGCGCGGCGAGCGTCAGCAGGACGAGGAGGATCACCGGCCGGCGCATGGGGCGACGGTCATTCTAGCGAAGCGGCGCGCGCGTGCCCAAGCTTTTTGGGAAAAAACGCGCGCGGGGCCCGGCTCGGCCCGAGCCCCGCGCGAGATTTGGTGGAGGCGGTGGGAATCGAACCCACGTCCGGAAACCGTCAGCTCACGGCCCCTACACCCATAGCCCGCGATTTCATCTCGCCCCGCGCGGCTCCTGCGGGCCGGATCCGCGCCGGGCCAGCCTGTCAGGTCTCGCGTCGCGGTACCCAGGCCCGTCCGCGACGCCAGCCACCGGAATCTGACGCCCGGCCCCACCCCCCGCTGGCGCGAGGCAGGCGGACGTCACCGCGTGTTAGGCGGCGAGAGCTAGCTCTTTGTCGGCAGCTATAGCCGACCCACCATTTGACGAGGTGATGGGCGCCCTCGGGGTGCAGCCTTGAGCCTCGTGATCCCCGTCGAAACCGATCGCCCCCTTTTTCTCGGAGGGGGGTTCCGCCCCCCTGCCGACCGCTATCCCCGGACGCGAGCCCGGAGCGCGCGATCCATCTCGCGGCGCTCCTCCCGCTCCCGGATGACGTGCCGCTTGTCCAGAAGCTTGCGGCCGCGCGCCAGGCCCAGCTCGACCTTCGCGCGGCCCCGCCTAAAGTATAGACTCAGCGGGACCAGGGTCAATCCTTTCTCCATGACCTTGCCGAGGAGCCGGCGGAGCTCCGCGCGGTGCAGCAGGAGCTTCCGCGGCCGGAGCGGGTCGTGGTTCCAGCGGTTCCCCTGGGCGTAGGGACTGATGTGGCAGCCGAGGAGCCACGCCTCCTCTCCCTCGATGCGGGCGTAGCTCTGCTTCAGGTCGGCGCGCCCTGCGCGGAGCGCCTTGACCTCGGTGCCGCGGAGGACCAGGCCCGCCTCGTACGTCTCGAGGATGTCGTAGGCGTGGCGCGCCTTCCGGTTGGAGGCGACGAGCTTCTCGATCTCGGCCATCGGCTTGACGGCTCTCGGGGCCGGTGGTAACGTTACCCGCTGCTCGGCGCCGAAGTGGCGGAATTGGCAGACGCGCTAGATTCAGGGTCTAGTGCCCGCAAGGGTGTGGGGGTTCGAGTCCCCCCTTCGGCACCAGCCATTCTAGCAGCCGCGTAACCTCCCGCCCAGGCTCCCGCCCCGCGGTACACTCGGGCCATGGGATTCATCCTCCGCGTCCTCGGCAACACGCTGGCGATCGTCGCCGCGGCCCACGTCGTGCCGGGGATCGAGGTCCGGAGCGCGCTCGCCGCGCTGGCGGCGGGGCTCGTGCTGGGGCTCGTCAACGCCCTCGTCCGCCCGATCCTGCTCGTCCTCACGCTCCCGCTCACGCTCGTCACCCTCGGGCTCTTCCTCTTCGTCCTGAACGCCCTCTGCCTCTGGCTCACCTCCGCGCTCGTCGGCGGGTTCGAGGTCCAGGGGTTCTGGGCGGCGTTCTGGGGGGCGCTGCTGGTGAGCCTGGTGAGCTGGGTCCTGAACGCGTTCCTCTCCGACCGGGGTCAGGTCGTCGTCATCACGCGGCGCGACTGACTGCTCCCCCTCACCCCGCCCTCTCCCCCAGCGGGGGAGCGGGAGACCCCGAACTCGCCCGTCAGGCCGCGAGCCGGCGGACGGGGTTCCTCAGGGTGCCGATCCCCTCGATCGTGATGCTGACGACGTCGCCGGGCTGGAGGGCGTGCGCGTCGGGGACGAGGATCCCGGTCCCCGTCGAGAGGACCGTCCCCGGCGGGACGGGGTTGTAGCGGCCGAGCCAGTCCACGAGCTCGGCGCACCGGCGCTTCATGTCGCGCGTGTTCGCCCGCCCCTCGTAGAGCACCCGGCCGCCGCGCTCGATCACGCAGCGGATCTCGAGGGCGTGCGGATCGGGCACCGTCGAGGGCGTCGCGAGGACCGGCCCGAAGGCGAAGGCGCCACGGAAGATCTTCGACTGCGGGAGAAAGAGCGGGTTCGCGCGCTCGATGTCCCAGGCCGAGAGGTCGTTCCCCACCGTGTAGCCCACGATCGCGCCGGCCGCGCCCACAACGACCGCGAGCTCGGCCTCGACCGCCGTGAGCGTCGAGTCCCCGCGGAGGCCGATCGGCGCGTGGGGGCCCGCGCAGCGCGCCGCCGTCGCCTTGAAGAAGAGCTCCGGGCGCTCGGACTCGTAGACGTGGTCGTAGATGCCCTTCTCGCGGTGGGCGTGGCCGCTCTCGTGCGCCGAGTAGTACTCGGCGCTCCGCCGGTAGGTGATCCCGGCCCCCCAGACTTCGGGCGGCTCGAGCGGCACGAGGAGCCCGGGACGCCGCGGCCCGGGGGCGCGGTCGAGCGCGCGCCAGGCATGGTGCGGGAGGCGCGGCCGGCGGGCGAGGCGCGCGGCCAGGCGCTCGATCCCTGCCGGCGTGCGGCCGCGCACGATGAGGTCGAGGACCGACGTCAGACCTGCGGCCCGGCTGGTGATGTCGAGGACCGTGTCCCCGTCGATCAGCCCGACGCGGCGCCCCCCGGCCGCGTGCTGGAACTGACAGAGCTTCACGCAGGCCGGGAAACGCTCAGCGCCGCCCGCCCGTCGTGCCGGGCCACTCGTGGCCGAGGGTGTGCGGCAGGCCGAGCCGGTCGAGCACGCGGGCGATCGTCTGGTTGACCAGGTCGTCGAGCCCCTTGGGGCGGTGGTAGAAGGCGGGCACCGGGGGCAGGACCACGGCCCCCATCTCGGCGAGGCCGGTGAGCATCCGGAGGTGCCCGACGTGGAGCGGCGTCTCCCGGACGAGGAGGATCAGCGGGCGGCCCTCCTTCAGCGTCACGTCCGCGGCGCGCGTGATCAGGTTCCCGGTGAGCCCCGTCGCGATCGCCGCGGCGGTCCGGATCGAGCACGGCGCGACGACCATCCCGGCCGTCCGGTACGAGCCCGAGGCGACCGAGGCTCCGATGTCCCGGACGTCGTGGACCACGTGGGCGAGGCGCTCGACGTCGCGGACGGTGAGATCCGTCTCCTCGACGAGGGTCCGCTTGGCCGGGTTCGAGAGGATCAGGTGCGTCTCGACCCCGGGGACCGTGCCGAGGACCTCGAGGAGCCGGACGCCGTAGACGATCCCCGTCGCCCCGGTGAGCGCGACGACCAGGCGCGTCGGCGACGGGGACATGGACATCGGCAGGCGGGGCCTACGGGTTCGCCCCGGCAGACCGGGCCACTCGCTTGAGCAAAACCACAAGGCTCACGGTGTTCCGCTCCGAGCGCCGGCTTTGCCGGCGCAACCCTTCCCGGGGGGAGGTTCCGGAAGGGGGGCGGAGCCCCCCTCCGGGTTGGCTACCCGAGCCGGAACCGGCGTCGATAGACCTCCTCGCGGGTCTTCTGGTAGAGGATCTCCCACTCCGGGCTTCCCTCGGGCGCGGGCCGGGCATAGCTCATCAGGATCTTCCGCACCTCCGCGTCGATGGTCTCCTCGACGCGCGACTCGTCCCCGAGCGTGCGGATCATCTCGGCGCGGAGGTCGTCCGCAGGCTTCAGCGCGACGACCCCCTCCGTCGCGAGCAGCTCCTCCATGAGCCGCACCGCGAGGTGGAACACGCGCTCCCGGCTGAACCTCACAGGACGAACCCCCGCTCGCGGGCGAGCTTCTCCTTGGCCCGGCTGAAGAGCTGGCGGTAGTCGAGCCCCTTCTCGCGGATGTCGCGGGCGTAGCTCTGCAGGAGCTGCCGGGCCGCGACGTCGAGCTCCTCCTCGGCCTGGAGGTTGTCGCCGATGACCTTCTGGAAGAGGGCGCGCACGCGGGATTCGTCCTTGACCTCGATCAGCTTGCGCTGGAGGAGCCGCTTGAGGAGCGCGTCGCTCAGGCGAGCGGCGGCGATCTCCTCGCGGCGCCGCATCTCAGGCGTCGGGGGGGAGGAGAAAGGCGAAGGGCTCCGGCCCGCCCTCGTTCCACTCGATCGGCGGGGTCCGGTCTTCCGGCAGCCCGTCGATCTGCCACGACTCCGGGATCCGGAACGGGACCCGCCGGCAGGTGAACGCCTCGCCGTCGTGGTAGTAGAGCCAGCCGGCACGGCGCCAGCCGACCCCGCGGACCTCGTAACGGACCCGCCGCGCCTCGAGGTCGAGCAGGAGCAGGCCGTGGCTCCCCGGGGCCTCGGTGTAGCGCCGGTCGAGGCCGACCCGGCAGACGGCGCCGAGGAGCCCCTCGTAGGTGGCGCGGGTGAAGGGGTTCCCGCACAAGAACCGCTGGGCCGCGAGGAGAAGGTCGGGGACCGTCTCCGGCTCCGCCTCGAGCGCGGCGAGCAGGGCCGGGGCGCGCCAGGGCCGAGCCAGCCCGCTCACCCGCCGCACCTTGTCCCGGAGGCAGATCCGCGCGACGCCCGCGACTCGCATGAGAGCGGCTAAAAAGCCAGTCTGAGCCTACAACCGGGGGGGAGGGGTGTCAAGGTTGCCTGGCGCCCAAACCCGCGGTCTGACGCGCGTTCAGGGCGCCGGCGGGCGACCGGCCACCTGCAGGCGCGACTGGGCGCGGGCGAGCGCGGCGAGGGCCCGGGGGTAGTCGGTCTCCTCGCCGCCGCGGGTCGTGAGTCGCCCCTCCGCGCGCTCCCGCGCGTGGCGGGCCCGGGCCAGGTCGATCTCCTCCGGGCGCTCCGCCGTCTCGGCCAGGATCGTCACCCGGCCCGGTCCGACCTCGGCGAAGCCGCCGCTCACGGCGAGGTAGCGTTCGGCGCGCCCCGCGCTGTAGCTCACCTCGCCGACCCCGACCAGGGTCAAGAACGGCGCGTGGCCGGGCAGCACGCCGAAGTAGCCCTCGACGCCCGGGACGACGACCTCGTCCACCTCTTCCGAGACGACGAGGCGGATCGGGGTCGCGAGCTCGAGTCGAAGCCGGTCGGCCATGCGGGGCGCCTACTCCCGGAGGCGCTTGGCCTTCTCGATCGCCTCGTCGATCGGCCCGACCATGTAGAAGGCCTGCTCGGGCAGGTCGTCGTGCGTGCCTTCGACGATCTCCTTGAAGCCGCGGACGGTCTCGGCGAGCGCCACGTACTTGCCCTCCTGGCCGGTGAACGCCTCGGCGACGTGGAAGGGCTGCGAGAGGAAGCGCTGGATCTTGCGCGCCCGCGCGACGGTGAGCTTGTCCTCCTCCGAGAGCTCCTCCATCCCGAGGATCGCGATGATGTCCTGGAGGTCCTTGTAGCGCTGGAGCGTGAGCTGGACGGCGCGCGCCGTCTGGTAGTGCTCCTCGCCGACGATCCGGGGGTCGAGGATCCGCGAGGTCGAGGCGAGGGGGTCCACCGCGGGGTAGATCCCGAGCTCGACGATCTGACGCGAGAGCACCGTGGTGGCGTCGAGGTGGGCGAACGCGGTCGCCGGCGCGGGGTCGGTGATGTCGTCGGCGGGAACGTAGATCGCCTGGACCGAGGTGATCGAGCCGCGCTTCGTGGAGGTGATCCGCTCCTGGAGCGCCCCCATCTCGGTCCCGAGGGTCGGCTGGTAGCCCACCGCCGAGGGCATGCGCCCGAGCAGCGCCGAGACCTCGGAGCCCGCCTGGGTGAAGCGGAAGATGTTGTCGATGAAGAGGAGCACGTCCTGCCCCTCCTCGTCCCGGAAGTACTCGGCGACGGTGAGCGCGGTGAGCCCCACCCGGAGCCGCGAGCCCGGCGGCTCGGTCATCTGGCCGTAGATCAGGGCGGC
The DNA here is from genome assembly GCA_964416315.1 of uncultured bacterium. Lineage (GTDB taxonomy): Bacteria > Methylomirabilota > Methylomirabilia > Rokubacteriales > DASRDR01 > CAYQDR01. The sequence continues at coordinate 14,491 of CAYQDR010000064.1, read as the reverse complement.
CCTCGAGTCCTTCCAGCTCTTGGGGTCGATGACCTTGGCCTCCTGCATCTCGAGCCAGAGGTCGTTGCCCTCGCGCGTGCGCTCGCCCACGCCCGCGAACACGGAGATGCCGCCGTGGTGCTTGGCGATGTTGTTGATCAGCTCCATGATGATGACGGTCTTCCCCACCCCCGCGCCGCCGAAGAGGCCGGTCTTGCCCCCCTTCGTGTAGGGCTCGAGGAGGTCGACGACCTTGATGCCGGTCTCGAGCATCTGCGCGGAGGTGGCCTGGTCTTCGAGCGGCGGCGCCGGGCGGTGGATCGGGGAGGTCTTCTCGGCCGCGACGGGGCCCTGCTTGTCCACGGGCTCCCCGATGATGTTGAGGATCCGGCCGAGCGTCGTCTTCCCGACCGGGACCGAGATCGGCCCGCCGCTGTCCACGACGCGCTGGCCGCGCACGAGGCCGTCCGTGGAGGCCATCGCGACCGCCCGCACCGTGGACTCGCCGAGGTGCTGGGCCACCTCCAGGACGAGCTTCTCGCTGTACGAGAAGATGTCCTTGTTCTCGATGCCCGGCACCTCGAGGGCGTTGTAGATCGCCGGCAGCCTGCCCGGCTCGAACTCGACGTCCACGACCGGCCCGATCACCTGGACGATCCGCCCTTCGTTCATCCCGCCGCTCCTTTGAGCAAGGGGGGAGTCCCAACCACTCCACCCCCGTGACCCCCCCACCTGGGGGTTACGACCTGACGTCTCGCGCGTCCGGCGTCATGCTTCGGCGCTCGTGCGGAGCGCCTCCGCCCCGCCCACGATGTCGAGGAGCTCCTTGGTGATCCGCTCCTGCCGCGCCTTGTTGTACTGGAGGGTCAGGAGCCCGACGATCTCCTGGGCGTTTTTCGTCGCCGCCTCCATCGCGGTCATCCGCGCCCCGTGCTCGCCCGCCGCCGACTCGAGGAGCGCCCGGTAGACCTGCACCTCGACGTGGCGCGGCAGGAGCGCGTCGAGGATCGTGGCCGCGTCGGGCTCGTAGAGGTACTCGACGCCGGGACCCTCCGGCGCCCCCGCGGCCTCGGGGGGCTCGATCGGGAGGAGGTGCGCGACGACGACCCGCTGGGCCGCGACCGAGCGGAACTCGTTGTAGACGAGCCAGACTTCGTCCACCTCGTCCCCGAGGAAGGCCTGCATGAGCTCCCCCGCGAGGGCCTGGGCCTGGTCGAACGTCAGGCGGTCGAGCAGGCCGAGGCGGTCGCCGCGGACCGGCCAGGTGCGCCGGCGATAGAAGTCCCGCGCCTTCCGCCCGACCGCCACGAGCGCCGCCCCCCCGTCGGGGGTCCCCAGGAGCAGCTCCAGCGAGCGCCGGATGATGTTCGAGTTGAACGCGCCGCAGAGCCCCTTGTCGGCCGTGATCACGACGAAGAGCTGCCGGGGGCCCTCCCGCCGGACGAGCAGCGGGTGCTTGTCCTCGCCGAGGGCCCGGGCCAGGGTCCCGACGAGCTCGGCCATCTTGGCAGCGTAGGGGCGCGCCTCGAGGATCCGCTCCTGCGCCCGGCGGAGCTTCGCCGCCGCGACGAGCTTCATCGCGCGGGTGATCTTCTGGGTGGACTGGACGGAGCGGATTCGCCGCCGGATGTCGCGGAGCGTCGCCACCGGGCGTCCTCAGGCGGCCTTGATGCCCCGGGCGGCGATGAACTCCGCCTTCGCCGCGCGGACCACCTCGTCCATCTGCTGGCGGAGGCCGTCCGAGAGCTCTTTCGTCTCGCGGATCTCGGCGAGCAGCTGGGGGGCGCGCCCGTCGGCGTAGCGGTGGAGCGCCTGCTCGAACGCCTGCATCGCGTCCACCGGCAGGTCGTCGACGTGCCCCTGCGTCGCGGCGTAGATGATGAGGATCTGCTTCTCGACCGGCAGCGGCGCGTACTGTCCCTGCTTCAAGATCTCGACCATGCGCTGGCCGCGCGCGAGCTGGGACTGCGTCGCCTTGTCCAGCTCCGAGCCGAACTGGGCGAAGGCGGCGAGCTCCCGGTACTGGGCGAGGTCGAGGCGCAGCCGGCCCGCGATCTGGCGCATCGCCTTGATCTGGGCCGAGCCGCCGACCCGCGAGACCGAGAGCCCGACGTTCACCGCCGGCCGGATCCCGGCGTAGAAGAGGTCCGTCTCCAGGTAGATCTGGCCGTCGGTGATCGAGATGACGTTCGTCGGGATGTACGCGGAGACGTCGCCGAGCTGCGTCTCGATGATCGGCAGCGCCGTGAGCGAGCCCCCGCCGAGCTCGTCGTTCAGCTTCGCCCCTCGCTCGAGCAGCCGCGAGTGGAGGTAGAAGACGTCCCCGGGGAAGGCCTCGCGCCCGGGCGGCCGCCGGAGGAGGAGCGAGAGCTGCCGGTAGGCCTGCGCGTGCTTGGAGAGGTCGTCGTAGATGCACAGCGCGTGGCGCCGGGAGTCGCGGAAGTACTCCCCCATCGTGACGCCCGCGTACGGCGCGACGTACTGGAGCGGTGCCGGCTCCGACGCCGTCGCCGAGATGACGGTCGTGTACGCCATCGCCCCCGCGTCCTCGAGCCCCTTGACGACCTGCGCCACCGTGGAGCGCTTCTGGCCGATCGCGACGTAGAAGCAGTAGACGTCCTGCCCCTTCTGGTTGAGGATCGTGTCCACGGCGATCGCGGTCTTGCCCGTCTGGCGGTCGCCGATGATCAGCTCGCGCTGGCCCCGCCCGATCGGGATCATCGCGTCGATCGCCTTGAGCCCGGTCTGCAGCGGCTCCTTCACGGGCCGCCGGTCCACGACCCCCGGCGCGTACCGCTCGATCGGGCGGAACTCCGTGGCCTGGATCGGCCCCTTGCCGTCGATCGCCTGGCCGAGGGCGTTCACCACCCGCCCGACCAGCGGCTCGCCGACCGGCACCTGCGCGATGCGCCCGGTGCGCTTGACGACGTCGCCCTCGCGGATCGCGCGGTCCTCCCCGAGGAGCACCGCCCCGACGTTGTCTTCTTCGAGGTTCAGCACCATCCCGATCACGTCCCCGGGGAACTCGAGGAGCTCGCCCGCCATGGCCTTCTCGAGCCCGTAGACGCGCGCGATCCCGTCGCCGACCTCGATGACCCGGCCCACCTCGGCCAGATCCGCCTGGGCCTCGAACCCCTGGATCTGCTGTCGGATGATCTCGCTGATCTCGCCGGCCTTGATCATGCTGACCCCCTGATGAGCTGGTCGCGGAGGGCGCGGAGCTGTCCCGTGAGGCTCGCGTCCAGGATGGCGGTCCCCACCTCCGCGACGAAGCCGCCGAGGAGCGCCGGGTCCACCTCGGTCTCGAGCAGGACCGTCTTGCCGAGCCGGCGGCCGAGCCGCTCGCCGAGCGCCCCCTGGTGCGCCTCCGTCAGCGGCACCGCGGTCCGCACGCGGGCCCGGGCGCGCCCCGCCGCGTCGTCCACGAGCGCGCGGTAGGCGGCGAGGATGTCGGGCAGGAGCTCGAGCCGCCGCCGCTGCGCGACGAGCGCGAGGAAGTTCCGGGTGAGCGGCGACAGCCCGAGCCGCTCGGTCACCGCCGTCACGATGGCCCGCTTGGTGGCCGCCGTGATCCACGGCTGGGTGAGCGCCTTGCGCAGGGTCGGCTCGTCGCCCAGCAGCCGCCCGAAGGTCGCCAGCTCGCCGGCGACCGGCTCGAGCCGCGCCTCGGCCCCCGCGAGGGCCTGTAGAGCCTTCGCGTAGCGGCGGGCGACCGCGGCCCCTCGCCTCACTTCCGGTCCATCCGCGCGAGCGCCTCCTGGACCAGCCGCTGGTGATCCTCGCCCCGGAGGCTCTTCTGGATCAGCCGCTCGGCGATCTCCACGGCGAGCGTCCCGACCTCCGCCCGCAGCTCGCTCTTGGCCCGCCGGACGTCCTGCGCGATCTCGGCCCGCGCCGCCTCGAGGAGCCGCGCCGCCTCCTGCCGCGCCGCCGCCGCCAGCCGCTCGCGCAGCTCGGCGGCCTCCCGGAGCGCCCGTTCCCGCACCGCCTGGGCCTCGGCCTGGGCTTCGCGGAGCCGCGCCTCGAACTCGGCGGCCTGCCGCTGCGCCTGCTCGCGCGCGGCCTGGGCCTCGGCCAGCTGCTGCTTGATGGTCGCCGTGCGGCCTTCGAGCGTGGTGAGGAGCGGCTTGTAGGCGAAGCGGTAGAGGACGACGAGGAGGATGAGGAAGTTCACGACCTGGACCAGGAGCGAGAGGTTCAGGTCGATGAGCCCGCCCCCGCCCCCCTCCGCGGCAACGGCGCTCGCCGGCCCTCCCAGCGTCAGGACCAGCGCCACGAGCGCGCTCATCACGGACACCCGGACATGCTGACCCGAGACGTGCCGGCTCCGTGTCATGTCAGCCTCGCGGCGGGCGTGTTGTGAAAAAAGGGGCAAAGGCCGTTTAGCTCTTACCACGCACCTCTCCGCCGTGTCAAGCCGCGGAGGCGATCAGACCGCCCCCGACGACGAGATCGCCCCGGTAGAAGACGACCGACTGGCCCGGCGTCACCGCGCGCAGGGGCGCGGCGAAGCCCACCTCGACCTCCCCCGGGCCACGCGGGACGAGGCGCGCCGGCGCGAGCGGCGCGCCGTGCCGGATCCTGGCCTCGACCTCGAGCGGCGCGTCGAGGCGCTCGACCGCGATGAGGTTCACGCCGGTCGCGACGAGCCGCCGCGCCTCGAGGGCCGGGCGCTCCCCGACGATCACGGCGTTCCGCGCGGGGTCGAGGCGGATCACGTACCGGGGAGCGCCCGCGGCGAGCCCGAGGCCCTTGCGCTGGCCGACCGTGTAGGCGCCGAGCCCCGCGTGGACACCCAGCTCACGCCCCGCCTCGTCCAGGATCGGACCGGGCCGGAACGCCTCGGGAGCGCGGGCGCGGAGGAACGCCCGGTAGTCGCCCTCAACGAAGCAGAGCTCCTGGCTCTCGGGCGTCGCCGCGGTCGCGAGCCCGAGGGCCCGCGCCCGGGCGCGGACCTCGGCCTTGGTCAGCTCGCCGATCGGGAACCGCGCGCGCGCGAGCTGGGCCTGCGTGAGGGGCCAGAGAAAATAGCTCTGGTCCTTCGCGCGGTCCTGGCCGCGGTAGAGCAGCCACCGTCCGGTGTCCGGGGCGCGCCCCAGCCGTGCGTAGTGGCCCGTGGCGACCCCCTCGGCCTCCAGCGCGAGCGCGCGGCGGAGCAAGGTCCCGAACTTGACCTCGCGGTTGCACACGACGCACGGGCTCGGAGTCCGGCCGGCCAGGTACTCGCGGGTGAAGTCCCCGATGACGAGCTCCGCGAACTCGCGCTCGTGGTTGAGGAGGTAGTAGGGGATCCCGAGCTGGCGCGCCACCGCGCGCGCGCCCGCGGCCGTGGCCGGCGAGCAGCACGCGCCGAAGCGCGCCCGCTCGTCGTCGGGCTCGGTCCACGGCGCCGTGCGCAGCGTGACGCCGATGACCTCGTGGCCCGCCTCGAGGAGGAGCGCGGCGGCCACCGAGCTGTCCACCCCCCCGCTCATGCCGACGACGAGTCTGGCCATTGATGCTATTTGCTGCTTGATACTTGCATTAACTGGATGTCGATCGCGGGCGCTTCGCCGTGAGCACGGCGTGGAGCTCCTCGAGCTCCGCGGCCGAGCCGTAGGGCAGCTCGACGCGGCCGCGCGTGAGGGTCCCGACCACGTGGACGCGGCGCCCCAGCGCCTCGCGAAGCTCGTCCTCGAGCCCCTCGATCTCTGCGGGGCGCCGCCGCCCGCCGGCGCGCCCCCGGCGCGCCCGGACACCTCGCTCGGTGGCGCGCACCGACCAGTCCTGGGCGAGGATCCGCTCGCGCAGCCGCAGCTGGGCCGCGGCGGTCGGGAGCCCGAGAAGCGCGCGCGCGTGGCCCATCGTGAGCCGCCCGCCGCGCAGATCCTCCTGAATGACCTCGGGGAGTCGGAGGAGCCGGAGCGCGTTGGCCACGGAGGATCGATCCCTGCCGATGCGGCGGGCCAGGTCTTCCTGGGTCCAGCCGAGCTCCCCCATCAGGCGCTGATACGCCTCGGCTTCCTCCAGCGGGTTCAGATCCTCCCGAAGGAGGTTCTCCACGAGGGCGAGCTGAAGCGCCTCGGCGTCGCTGGCCTCCCTGACGAGCGCCGGCACCCGCGCGAGCCCCGCCTGGCGCGCCGCCCGCCAGCGCCGCTCCCCGACCAGGATCTCGTAGCGGTCGCCCCGCGGGCGCACCACGAGCGGCTGGAGCACGCCCGTCGAGCGCAGCGAGGCCGCCAGCTCGTCCAGGGTTTCCGGCGGGAAGCGCTTCCGCGGCTGAAGCGGATTGGGCGCGAGGCTGTCGACCGGCAGCTCGACGAGTCGGGCGCCCTCGCCGCTCTCAACCGGCGGGGGTAAGAGCGCTCCGAGCCCGCGACCGAGCGCGCGCTTCATCATGGGCGAGCACCTCCTTGGCCAGCTCCAGGTAGGCGACGGCTCCGGGCGAGCGGAGATCGTACTGCAGGATCGGACGCCCGTGACTGGGGGCTTCCGTGAGGCGGACGTTCCGCGGGACCACCGTCCGGAACAGGTGCTCCGGAAAGTACCGCTCGACTTCGGCCCGCACCTGGAGGGCGAGCGAGGTCCGGCCGTCGAACATCGTGAACACGATCCCCTCGAGCTCCAGACGCGGGTTCGCCCGCTGCCGGACGAGGTCGAGCGTCTTCGTCAACTGCGCCAGCCCCTCCAGGGCGAAATACTCGCACTGGAGGGGGATGAGGGCGGCATCGGCGGCGACCAGCGCATTGAGCGTGAGGAGGCCGAGCGAGGGCGGGCAGTCGATCAGGATGAAGGCGAAGCGCTCGCCGAGGGGCTCCAGCGCCCTCCGCAGGCGGCTCTCGCGCTCCCCGACCTCGACGAGCGCGACTTCGGCCCCGACCAGGTCGGGGCTCCCGGGGAGGAGCGCGAGGTGGGGGATCCCCGTGTCCTGGCAGGCCTGCTCGGCGGCAATCCCTTCCAGCAGCACCTCGTAGATCGTGGGGCCCGCCAGGGCAGCCCGGTCAGGGCAGACGCCCGCCGTGGCGTTGCCCTGGGGGTCGAGGTCGAGGAGGAGCGTCGCCCGCTCGGCCGCGGCCAGCGCGGCGCCGAGATTCACCGCGGTCGTCGTCTTGCCCACCCCGCCCTTCTGGTTCACCACCGCCAGCACGCGCGCCACGCGCCCCCCCTGTTCCACGTGGAACATCGGCCCCCGCCTCGGCCGCTCTGATTATAAGAAAGGCGCGGCGGAGCGGCAAGGCGCGCCCGCAGTGCGCGAGCGTCACCCGGCGGATCGCCCCTCCCGATGGCACCGGCCCCGGGCCGAGCTGCAGCACGAGACGGCCTTCCGGCATGAGGAACGGCCGGGCCAGGGCCAGGGGAGCGGGCCAGGGGACGACAGCTCGGAGCGTCACCGTCCGGTAGCGGGCCTCGTGCTCCGGCGCCCGCGCGAGCGTCTCGGCCCGCATCCCGTGCACGTCGAGCCCCGCGAGGTCGAGCCGGCGCGCCACGTGGCGCAGGAAGTTCGCCCGGCGGCGGTTCGCCTCCACGAGCCCCACGCTCCACTCGGGGCGGGCGAGCTTCACGACCAACCCCGGGGCCCCGGCCCCGCTCCCGATGTCGAGGAGGGGGCTCGCCGGCTCGGGCAGCACCGCCAGCAACAGCAGCGACTCGAGGACGAGATGCTCGACCTGCTCGGCCGGGGTGCGATACCCCGTGAGGTGCGCCACGGCGCGCCACCGGCCCAGTTCATCCACGAGCACTCGCGCTCGGCGCTCGAAGCCGGGGTCGAGGCCGAGGCCCAGCGCGGCGACGTCGGCCGCCAGGCGGGTCCAGGGGGTCACGGTGGCAGTCATGTCTCGTAACTATATGAAACCACTATGCTTTCGGCGTCTTCTGGGGGCTGGTCGTGTCAGGCCTTCCGGGTCTCCTTGCCCCCCTTTGCCTCGGCGAGGGCGAGCGGCTTCGCCCGGCGGGCGGCGCGGTCGATCAGGTACTGCTGCCCGATGGAGAGCACGTTGTTCACGAGCCAGTAGAGGACGAGCCCCGTCGGGAACTCGAGGAACATGACCGTGAAGATGACCGGCATGATCAGCATGACGCGGGCCTGGCGCGGGTCCCCGACGGTCGGGGTCATCATCTGCTGGACGAGCATCGAGACGCCCATGAGGATCGGGAGGACGTAGTAGGGGTCCTTCTTCGACAGGTCCGTGATCCACAGCAGGAAAGGCGCGCCCTGCAGCTCGACCGAGTACTGCAGCGTGAGGTAGAGCGCGTAGAAGATCGGGACCTGCACGACCATCGGGAGGCACCCGCCCATCGGGTTGACCTTGTGCTTGCGGAAGAGCTCCATCTGCTCCCGCTGGAACCGCTGCGGGTCCGCCTTGTGCTTCGCGCGCAGGGCGTTGACCTGGGGCTGGAGCGCCTGCATCCGCTTCATCGAGGTCATGCTCTTCTGGGTGAGCGGGTAGAAGACGATCTTCACGAGCACGGTGAGGAGGATGATGGCGACCCCGTAGTTCTGGCCCGGGATGTGGGTCCCGAAGAAGTTCATGAGCCAGAGCAGCGGCACGCAGAAGAGCCACATCGGCAGCCAGGGGAGCCAGAGGAAGTCCCCGTAGTTCCGCGCCTGCGCCTGCTCGAGCCCGACCCCGAGCGCCACGAGGCGATGCCACTCCTTGGGCCCCACGTACAGGACGGCGCGCGCCTCCCAGGACCGCCCCGACTCGACCCGCACCTCGGGAAAGACGAGCCCCACCTCCGCGAGATCGCGCTCCCGGCCGTGGAGGAGGCGCGTGTCCTCGCCCGCGAAGAGCGCCGCGATGAAGTAGTCGCTCTCCAGCGCCACCCAGCCCCGGCGTGGCGTCGCCACCGCGACCGGGAGGAGCTGAGGATCCTTGAGCTCCCGCCCGCCCGGGGCGTCCTTCGCGTCCTGGATGGCGGGGGGCGGCGCCTCGAACACCCTGAGCGCGCCGTCCTGGGCGAGCAGAATGCGGCCGAGCAGGTGCCGGCCCGCCGGGGCCTCGCCCACCGTCACCCAGGGCGCGTCAGGCTTGTCGCCGGGGAGCGTGACCGGCGTCGTCCAGTACAGGGCCAGCGTCCCCGGCGGTCCCGCCTGGCGGCCCTCCGCGCGGATCTGGATCTCGACGCGGTAGGAGTCCGCGCGGAAGCCGAGCGTCTTCTCGACCCGCAGCCCGTCGGGGCCCACCGCCCCGAAGGCCAGAGTCCCCTCGGGACGATCCGCCGAGAGCTCGAGCCGCCCGGCGCGCGGCGCGAAGGACATCAAGGTTGGCGGCTGGCCCGGCCGCAACAGCCCGACCGCCAGCGGCCCGATCGGGGCGCCGAGGACGAGGGTCTTGCTGCCGCGGTAGCGGAGCACCCACCTCGTCACCGCCCCGTCCGCACCGAACGCCGCCTCGAAGAGCGGCGTGGTCACCTGCGCGACCGGCCCGGGTCCGGCGGGTGCCGCCGCCGGGCGCGGCACCGCGCCGAGCCCCTCCGGGGGCCGGGGGGCCCCGGGCGACGCCGCCGGCGGCGCAGTGGGGGCCGCGGGCTCCGGCGCGCTCGGGGGGGGCGCCGGCGGCGGGAACAGCGCCTGCCAGATCAGCAGCACCGCCACGGACAGGACGATCGCGAGGAGGGCCCGTCGTTCCATTCAGCCGGCTGCCGCGCCGCTCAGCGTGGGAGGTCGATCCCGCCGGGACTCAGGGGCTGGCAGCGGAGCAGGCGCCCCACCGCGGCCACCCCGCCGCGCAGGAGCCCGTGCCGCGCGATCGCGACCCGCGCGTACTCCGAGCAGGAGGGCCAGTACCGGCACGCCGGGGGCAGCAGCGGGGACACCCAGCGCCGGTACGTCGCGAGTCCCGCGAGCACCACGCGGGCCGCCGCCGCCGTGTGCGGGTTCACGCCCGGAGTCGCCGCCCCGCGGCGCGCAGGGCCTCACCCACTTCCGCGCTCAACGCGGCGAACGGCGCCTCGATGGCCCGCCGGCGCGCGACGAAGCACACGCGGATCCCGCCCGGCGGGAGCAGGTGCTTCTGGCGGCGGTAGGCCTCGCGCAGCCGGCGGCGCGCGCGGTTCCGGGGCACGCTGCCGCCGAGCCCGCGGCTCGCGGCAAACGCCGCCGCGCGCCGCCCGGGCGCCGGCAGCCAGACCAGGACGAAGCTCGCGCGCTCGAGGCGGGCCCCGCGCTGGAACAACCGCCGCAGCTCGCCCGCGCCGCGGAGCCGCTCCGCGCGCGGGAGCGTCGCGCGCTCAGCCGTGCTCACCGGCCGCCCTACACCGTGAGCCGGTGGCGCCCCTTGGCGCGCCGGCGCTTCAGGACCTCGCGGCCCCCCTTCGTCGTCATCCGCTTGCGGAAGCCGTGGGTCTTCTTCCGACGGCGCTGATTCGGCTGAAACGTGCGCTTCACGAGAGCCTCCTAGGCGGGAATGCGCAAAGCCTAACGATCCTACCGGTCGCGTCTCCGACAAGTCAAGGGGCACGCCGCCCCTCGCGCCCCGGATTCGGGGTTGCCCAGTGTCGAACGACCATGCTATAGGTGGGCCGCTCGGCTCGAGTCTTCCTTGCCGAGCGCGTAGTGCATCGCATCGTCTCCACCGACGCCCGCACCCGCCGACGGGCCGGCGCGTCGGCGGACGCCAGGGAGCAGTTGTTGTGGTGCGGCCAAGTCACGGGGGCCTCGATCCGGGCCCCCTCGCGAGCACCCCCGGTTATCCACAGTTGTGGATAAGTCTGTGCGTAACTCCGAGGAGCGGGAGTCAGCGCTATGCATGACGGCCTGTGGGAGCGCCTCGTTGCGGCCCTGGAGGGGCGCCTGCCCCCCCAGGTCCTCGAGACCTGGATTCGTCCGGCACGGGTTCTCGCCTATCGTGACGACAGGTTAGAGATCGGGGTCCCGAACAAGTTCATCCGGGGGTACGTCGTCGACCACTACCTGGCCGAGCTCCAGGCGGCCGCCATCGCCTGCCTCGGCCCTGGGGTGCGCGTGGCCGTCAGCGTGGACCGCGCTGCACGGCCGGACGCGTCACCCCGGCCCGACTCGACGACACCGCCCCCACTGGCCGAGCTCGACAGTCGTTACACCTTCGAGACCTTCGTCGTCGGCTCATCGAACCAGTTCGCCCAGGCCGCGTGCCTCGCCGTCGCGGAGCAGCTCTCGCGCGCCTACAACCCGCTCTTCATCTACGGCGGCGTGGGGCTCGGCAAGACCCACCTCCTCCACGCCATCGGCCAGCACGTCCACCGCGCTCACCCGCACCTCCGCGTGGAGTACCTCTCCACGGAGAAGTTCACCAACGACCTCATCGGCTCCATCCGCTACGACAAGACCCAGGACTTCCGCCAGCGCTACCGCACGATCGACGTCCTCCTCCTCGACGACATCCAGTTCTTCTCCGGCAAGGAGCGCACGCAGGAGGAATTCTTCCACACGTTCAACGACCTCAAGGAGTCCCACCGCCTCATCGTCCTCTCGAGTGACCGCACGCCCAAGGACATCCCGGAGATCGAGGAGCGCCTCCGCTCCCGCTTCGAGTGGGGGCTCATCGCGGACATCCAACCGCCCGACTTCGAGACGCGCGTTGCCATCCTGAAGAAGAAGGCGGAACTGGACCGCATCGCGCTTCCCGACGACGTGGCCTTCTTCATCGCGAACAAGGTCAAGTCGAACATCCGGGAACTCGAGGGGTGCCTCGTCCGTATGCGGGCGTTCTGCAACCTCACCGGCCGCGCACTGAACCTCGACCTCGCCCAGGAGGTCCTCGCGAACATCTGGGGCTCGGAGGAGCGGTTCATCACCCTCGACGAGATCCAGCGTCGCGTCGGCGAAGTCTTCGGCGTCAAACCCCTGGACCTCCGGTCGAAGACCCGGACGAAGGCCGTCGCCTTCCCCCGCCAGGTGGCGATGTATCTGGCGCGCCAGCTCACGAGCGAGTCGTTCGCCGAGATCGGTCGGGGCTTCGGCGGCAAGGACCATACGACGGTCCTCCACGCCGTCAACAAGATCGAGGCGCTCCTCCAGGAGGACCCGAAGTTCCGCCGGACGCTCGACAACATCATCAACACCCTGCGCCTCGAGTGAGAACACGCGTTGACACCGTGCCGCCGTCCCGTGTTATCCCCGCGCCGTCCCCCGCCCTCTCCCCGGACCCTCCCCACCCGGACCGCCGCCCAAGCGCGCGTCACGGTGGCGCGGCTCGCCCCTTGGTCCTCTGTCCACCACGCCTACTACGACGACGACTGATTTTTCTCTAAGGAGGAAAAAGACACTCCATGGAGATTCAACTCGCCCGTGAGCCGTTCATCCGAGCGCTCCAGCTCGTCCAGAACATCGTCGAGCCCCGCCAGACCCTACCGATCCTCTCGAACGTCCTGATCGAGGCCGGGCAGAGCGGGGTCTGCATCGCCGCGACCGACCTGGAGGTGGGCGCGCGCGTGGCCGTGCCGGCGACCGTCGTGCGGGCCGGGGGGGTCACCCTCGCGGCGCGGAAGCTCCTGGAGCTCGTGCGCGAGCTTCCCGCGCAGCCCATCACGCTGACCCTCCAGGAGAACGGGTGGGTGCACCTCGTGTGCGGGACCGCGGCGTTCCGCCTGGTGGGGCTGCCGGCCGAGGAGTATCCGCCACTCGAGACGGAGGCGACCGAGGGCTGGGTCGCGGTGGATGGGGCGAGGCTCCGGGGCATGCTGGCCCGGACCGGCTACGCGATGTCGCAGGACGAGAGCCGGCCGTTTCTGAACGGGCTCTACCTCGTCCTTCGCAAGCGCGAGCTCCGGCTGGTCGCCACCGACGGGCACCGGTTGGCGCTCGCGCAGGTCGAGGTGGAGGCGGACGGGGAGGTGGCGGGGATCGTGCCCCGGAAGGCGGTGCAGGAGATGGGACGGGTCCTCGGCGGGGGGGACGGGGCGGCGCTGGCCATCCGGGAGAACCAGTTCTTCCTGCGGACACCGGGGTTCGTGCTGGTGTCCAAGCTCATCGAGGGGCAGTTCCCGAACTACGAGCAGGTTCTGCCGAAAGGTCATCCCCGGCGGCTCACCGCCGGGCGGGAGGCGCTCATCGCGGCGCTGCGGCGGGTGTCGGTCGTGGCCGATGATCGCACGCGGCCCGTCCGCTTCGTGCTCGGGCCGGGGACGCTCCGGCTCACGGCGTCGAGCCAGGAGCTGGGCGAGGCCGAGGAGGTGCTGGCGGCCGACTTCGCCGGGGAGGAGCTCACGATCGGGTTCAACGCCCGCTACCTCCTCGAGGCGCTCGGGCCCATGGAAGGCGAGCAGGTCGTCGTCGAGCTGAAGGACGCGCTGAGCCCGGGCGTGTTCAGGAGCGCCACGGACGAGCAACACCTCTGTGTTATAATGCCGATGCGGATTTGAGAGGAGGCCCGTCGGCGAGTGCATGTGCGATGGCTGAGGCTGGTGGCGTTCCGAAATCACGCCTCCCTCAGCTTCGCTCCTGACCCCGGGCTCAACGTCCTCGTCGGCGCGAACGGCCACGGCAAGACGTCTCTCCTCGAGGCCTTCCACGTCATCCTGACCGGTCGCTCGTTCCGGACCGCGCGCCTGCGCGAGTGCGTCGCCTGGGGCGCGTCGGAGGCGAGGCTCAGCGCCGGGGTCGAGCGCGCGGGGCAGTCCCAGGAGGGGCGGCTCGTGCTCTCGCCGCGGCCGGACGGCGGGCTCGCGACGGAGGGGGCGCGCGTCCGCTGGGCGCGGGCGGTGAGCTTCAGCGCGGCGGACCTCGGGCTCCTGACCGGGTTCCCGTCGGTGCGGCGGGCCTACCTCGACGGTGTGGCGGCGAAGCTGGCCCCCGCCCACGGCGAGACCTGCCGGCGGTATCGGCTCGTGCTGCACCACCGGGGACGGCTCCTGACCCGCCTCGCCGGGCGTGCGGACGCGGCGCGGTTGCTCACGCCGTGGGATGAGCAGGCTGCGGCGCTCGGTAGCGAGATCGTCCATCGGCGCCTGGCGACGCTCGAGGCGCTGCGAAACGACGCGCGCGAGGTCTGGGGCGCGCTGGCGCCGGACGGCCGGACGCTCGAGCTGGCCTACGCGGCGGGCGTCGCGCCCGGGCCGGACCCGGAGGGGACTCGTGAGCGGCTCCTCGCGGCACTCGCCGCGGGCCGGGGGCAGGAACTGGGCCACGGGACGACGCCGGTGGGGCCGCATCGCGATGACCTCCTGGTCCGCCTCGACGGGGTCGACGCCCGGACGTACGCATCGCGCGGGGAGCAGCGGCTGCTCGCTCTGGCGCTGCGGCTCGCGGAGGCCGGGCCGGTTCGGCGGGAGAGCGGCAGCGCGCCGGTGCTCCTGCTCGACGACCTCCTGTCCGAGCTGGATCTCGGGGCGCGTGGGCGCGTCCTCACGTGGCTGGCCGGCCAGGGCCAGGTCGTCTTCTCGGCGACCGACGGTGCGGGACCAACCGGCATCGGGGTGACGTGGGAGGTGCGGCGCGGAGGGGTGGCAGGGATGGACGCGGGGCTCGTCGGGAGCGCGGCATGAGCGGACCGAAGGAACCCACTCTTGTCCAAATTGCGTTGAGAGCGGATGAGCCCCCTGGGGTATGGTGAGG
>CAYQDR010000063.1:0-26477 GCA_964416315.1 uncultured bacterium | reverse complement strand
CCGCCACAGGCTGCGGCCGCGAGCGCGAGGAGGGCGAGCAGCAGCGGGACGAGCCGCGGGCGGGGCGGACGAGGGACGCTCGCGCTAGCGCTCACCGGGGGGATCCTCCGGGGGTGGACGGGCTGGGGGACTTGGGGGCCGGCGCTTCCGGCGCGGGCAGCAAGGCCGGCTCGGCGGGCTCCGGCTTCAGGATGGTCGGGTGCGTGCGGAGCCCGCGCTCGAGCTCGGGGCGCTGCGCCCGGATCTGCTGGTAGAGCTCCCGGGCCTCGGTGGGATCGCCGATGACCCGCGGAGTGATCGGCTGCCCCGCGCAGCCGGCGACGAGGCCCCCGAGGAGAAAGGAGGAGGGGAAGACTGTCGCGGAAGCCGAGTCTCACGAGTCGTCGTCGTCCGGGGCTGATTCCGGGCTCGGCCGTGGCTGAGGGGCTTCCGGCCGGCCGGGCTCGCGTGGGATCGTGCCCGGGACCGTGCTGGGCACGCGGGGCACGGATCGGCGCGGCGTGAACGACGGAGTGGGAGTCGTGCCGGGGGTCCGCACGGTCGGCGCCCCGGGCGGCTGGGGCGTCACGGTTGGCGTGCCGGGCTGTCCCGCACCCGGGACGCCCGGGACCGGCGCGGCGGGCGGCTTCGGCTTCGACGGGTCCCGGAGGAGCACGTGATAGACCTCGCTCCCGCGCCGGAGCCGGACTCGGTCGGCCTCGATCTGCTCCACCCGGCTCTCCGCGACCGAGTCGCCGACCGCGTAGCCGAACACCTTCTTGGTCCGGGGATCCTCGAGAAAGGCCCGCGGGCCGCCGTCGGTCCCGAGGACGACCCCGTAGAGGCGGGGCTTCAGCCCGGCGGCGGCGCCGGCTGCGGGAGTGGGCGTCGCCGGCTTGGGCGGCTCGGGCCCCGCCTCGGTGCGGGTCGGGCTGAAGAGGTTCTGCTCGGCCACCACCGCGAACGCCGAGAGGGGCGGGCGCGATGGCGGGGTCGTCGGCGCGGGGGCCGGCGGGGCCTCGGCGGCCGTCGCCGCCGGCGCGGGGGTCGGGGCTGTGACCCGCGGCGCGGTCCACACGCCGTAGAGGCGCACGCCGAACGCGACGATGGCGATCACCAGGAGCGCGTCCACGAGGACCAGCAGGCGGTTCAGCACGGTCAGGCCCCCGGCGACCGGCCCGACTGGGCGCGGCCCGGCCGCGGCTCACCGTCGGTGGCGGCGGCAATGTAGCCCGTCAGCGCGATCGTGGCGATCAGGTCCGCCCCTGGAGGTTCATCCGGATCCGCCCGTCCTGCGGCAGGACGATCGCGTCCGGCAGCGGCTTGCCGGTGGTCCGGTGGCGCTCCTCCGCCCGGGCCAGGTCGGCCTCGAGAGGAGGCCGGTGGCGGTGAGCCACTGGCCCAGCGAACTCTCCGGGTTAGCTTCCATGTCCGATGGCTGAGGCTCCTCGGGAAGCCGTAAGGGCAAGTCTACCTTACCGGAAATCCGGCCGTGAGGACAAGCAGTTTCCCTCGTCGGCAGGGTCCTAATTTGGTGACGGGGGGTGAGCCCCTCGTGCTTCGGGACGAGGAGGAGTGGTTCGACTTTCGCGAGCGGACCTGGCGGGACTACTGGGACTTCGCGCCGCTGTCGAGGGAAGCGCTCTCGATCTGCTGAGTCCGGCCCCGTGACCGACCTCCGGGTGGGGGACCCCGGGGTGGTCGCGGCGGTGCGCTACTTGGTCTTCGCGGCCTGGTGGTGCGGGGCGGGGTGCGGCTCGAGGCCGGCAACCGATCTGATTTCCTTGACCCCTCGCCGCTGCGGCCGAATAATGGACTGACGCGGGCGCCGGGTGCCGCGCGGAGGGCGGTCGGGCGCGCAGGCCCGGCCGTGAGGGAGGTAGCGGAATGGCACGGGTGAGCGTGGCGACGGAGATCATCGAGGTCGGCTTGGGGCTGCTCGAGGCCGGGCTGGTCAACGAGACGGCGGGGAACATCAGCGCGCGGCTGCCCGACGGGGAGGCGATGCTGATCACGCCCTCCCGCCGGGACTACCGCCTCCTCACGGAGGCGGACCTGGCGCAGGTGGACCTGGCGTCGGGCGAGGCCCAGGGGCGGTGGAAGCCCTCCAGCGAGTGGCGGCTCCACGCGGCCGTCTACCGGGCGCGGTCGGACGTCCAGGCCGTGATCCATCACCACGCGGCCTGGGCGTCAGCGGTGGCGGTGGCGCGGAAGACGATCCCGGTCCTGATCGACGAGGCGGCGGACATCGGGCCGATCCCCACCGCGCCCTACGCGCCGTCGGCAAGCCAGGAGCTGGCAGAGGTGGCCGCGGCTGAGCTGGCGCGCGACGTCAACGCCGTGCTCCTCGCCAACCACGGCGCGGTGGCCGTGGGGCGGGACCTCGGGGAGGCCTTCCGGCGGGCCGTCGAGGTGGAGCGGCTGGCGCAGATCTACGTGGGGGCGACTGCGCTCGGGGGCGCCCATCCCCTTGACGAGGCGGCGGTGGCGCGCAGCCGGGAGTTCTTCGCGGGCTACCGGGCCTCCCGAGCGGAGCGGGGCGCACGCGCGGTGATGGCGCCCCGGATGATCGGCCAGGTGGCGCTCCAGGACCTGGTGAGCTACGGCTTCCGGGCCGGGGTCACCTTCGCCTCGCTGCTCCACGCCCTGATCATCCAGAAGATCCAGCGGTGAGGAAGCCCCCGTAATACTCCTCGGGCACCTCGGCGCCGAGTTCGGCGATGAGGTGCGCGTTGATGTCGAGGGCCGCTCGCTGGCGGACGACGTCGAGCTCGAGCGCGATGCGCGCCGTCATGGGGCCACTGTATCGGCGGCCTCTCCGAGGTGCAAAGAAACGGCCTCCGCCAGGTTCCTTGACAGCCTGACGCGGGGCGTCAATAATGGCTGGGGTTTCACGAATCTCGCGCACAGCCCGCTGGCCCCCGCGGACGCCGAAAGGAGCATTGCGACCGCGCATGATAGATCAGCTTCGAGCGCGCATCGATGATCGGAGCGCCGCCGTCGGCATCGCGGGGCTCGGCTACGTGGGCCTGCCGCTGGCTGTGGAGTTCGCCCGGGCGGGGTTCCGCGTGACGGGGATCGAGCCGGACGCGGCGCGCGTCGAGGCGGTCCGGCGCGGGGAGAGCTACATCGGGGACGTCCGCGGCGAGGACGTGGCCGGCGCGGTCCGCGCGGGCCGCCTGACCGCGAGCGTCTCCTGGGACGTCGCCGCGTCGCTCGATGTCATCGTCATCTGCGTCCCGACGCCGTTCAACGCAAACCGCGAGCCGGACCTCTCGTACGTCAGCGCGGCGACCGAGGAGATCGCCCGGCGGCTCCGCCCGGGCCAGCTCGTGGTCCTCGAGAGCACGACCTACCCGGGCACGACGGAAGAGGTGCTCCTGCCGATGCTGGCGCGCGGTGGTCTGCAAGTCGGCCGCGAATTCAGCCTCGCCTACTCGCCGGAGCGCGTGGACCCGGGCAACCGCGACTACCAGATCGCCAACACGTCGAAGCTCGTGGGGGGCGTGACCTCCGTCTGCACGTCTCTGACCGTTGCTCTCTACGAGAAGGCGGTGGTCAAGGTGGTGCCGGTCTCCTCCGCGCGAGTCGCGGAGATGGCGAAGCTCCTCGAGAACATCTTCCGGACCGTGAACATCGCGCTCGTCAACGAGCTGGCGATGCTCTGCGACCGGATGGGGCTCAGCGTGTGGGAGGTCGTCGAGGCGGCGGCGACGAAGCCGTTCGGCTTCATGAGCTTCCAGCCGGGGCCGGGGGTGGGCGGGCACTGCTTGCCGGTCGATCCGGTGTACCTGTCCTGGAAGGCCAAGGAGTACGACTTCTACACGAACTTCATCACGCTCGCGTCGGAAGTCAACGCGAACATGCCGTACTTCGTGGTCCAGAAGCTCCTGCGGGTCCTGACGCAGCGGGGCGCACGAGTGCTCGGGAGCCGCGTGCTGGTCCTCGGGGTCGCCTTCAAGCGAAACGTGATCGACGTCCGGAACTCGCCGGCGGTGAAGGTCATCGAGTTGCTCCGAGAGCACGGGATCGAGGCCGCGTACCACGACCCCCTGGTCCCCCGGCTCGAGGTCAAGGGGGCGATGCTCGACTCGGTCCCGCTGACCCCGGAGACCCTGGCGGGCGCCGACTGCGTGGTGGTCCACACCGACCACGGCGGCTTCAACTACGACTGGATCGTCGGGCACGCGCGGCTCGTCTTCGACACGCGGAATGCGGCGCGGGACGTGAAGGCGGGCCGCGAGAAAGTGATCCGCCTGTGAAGGCCCTGGTCACCGGCGGGGCGGGCTTCATCGGCTCGCACCTCACCGAAGCCCTCCTCGCCGCGGGCCAGGACGTCGTCGTCCTGGACGACCTCTCGACGGGCCGGCTCGAGAACCTCCAGGGGGTCCAGGGCCACTCGCGCTTCACGCTCGCCGTCGGCTCGGTGAAGGACGAGGCGCTCGTCCAGAAGCTCACGGCGGACGCCGACGTGGTGTACCACCTGGCGGCGGCGGTCGGCGTGCGGCTCATCCTCGAGCGCCCCGTCGAGACGATCGAGACGAACATCGTCGGCACGGAGATGGTCCTCCGGGCGGCGGCCCACCGGCTCACGCGGGTGGTCCTCGCCTCGACCTCCGAGGTCTACGGGAAGAACGACCGCGTCCCGCTGTCCGAGGATGACGACCGGATCCTCGGGCCCACGACAAAGAGCCGCTGGAGCTACGCGGGTTCCAAGGCGATCGACGAGTTTCTGGGGCTCGCCTACCACCGGGAGCGGAGGCTGCCGGTCGTGATCCTGCGCTTCTTCAACACGGTCGGGCCGCGCCAGACGGGGCGGTACGGGATGGTGGTGCCCCGCTTCGTCCGCCAGGCGCTCGACAGCCAGCCCATCACCGTCTACGGGGACGGCCGGCAGTCGCGCTGCTTCACGGACGTGGAGGACGCCGTGCGGGCGACGATCGCCCTCTCGCTGAGCCCCGAGACCCCGGGCCACGTCTTCAACGTCGGCGCCGCGGAGGAGGTGACGATTGCCCAGCTCGCCGAGCGCGTCAAGGCGCTGACGGGAAGCCCGTCGCCGATCGTCCACGTTCCCTACGACGAGGCCTACCAGCCCGGCTTCGAGGACCTCCGTCGCCGGGTGCCCGACCTCCACAAGATCGAGCGGGCGATCGGCTACCGGCCCCGGGTCTCGCTCGACGAGACGCTTCGCCGCGTGATCGCCTTCCTGCACGAGACCGGCCGGCAGTAATGGACCGCCTCGCGCTCGTGACCGGCGGGGCTGGGTTCATCGGCTCGCACCTCGTCGAGGCCCTGCTCGCGCGGGGGCGTCGCGTTCGGGTCCTCGACGACTTCTCGAGCGGCCACCGCGAGTTCCTGCCGAGCCACCCCGCCCTCGAGGTGGTCGCGGGGGACATCCGGAACCCGAACGTCCTCCAGCGCGCGGTGGCCGGGGTCGAGGTGGTCTTCCACCAGGCGGCCCTCCGCTCGGTCCCGCGCTCGGTCGAGGACCCGTTCGCCTACCACGACGTCAACGCGACCGGGACGATGCGGCTCCTCCTCGCGGCGCGCGAGGCCGGCGTCCGGCGCCTGGTCTTCGCCTCCTCGTCGTCGGTGTACGGGGACCAGCCCGTCCTGCCGCTCCACGAGGAGCAGCGCCCGCAGCCGATCTCCCCGTACGGCGCCTCCAAGCTGATCGGCGAGCACTACTGCGCGAACTTCGCCCGTCACTACGGCCTGGAGACGGTCTCGCTCCGCTATTTCAACGTGTTCGGGCCGCGCCAGGACCCGAACTCGGAGTACGCCGCGGTGATCGCCCGGTTCATCCTGGCAGGGCGGCGCGGGGAGCCACTCGAGGTCCACGGCGACGGAAAGCAGACGCGGGACTTCACGTACGTCGCGAACGTCGTGGACGCGAACCTGGCCGCGGCCGAGGCCCCGGGGGTCGCCGGAGAGGTGTTCAATGTGGCCTGTGGCGAGCGGCTGGCCGTCCTCGAGATCGCGACCTGCCTCGAGGAGATCCTCGGGCGGGGGCTGCCGCGCCGCCACACGCCGCCGCGTCGCGGTGACGTGCGGGACACCCAGGCGGACATCTCTCGGGCCCGCGCGCGCCTGGGCTACGCGCCAGCCATCGGGTTCAGGGAGGGGCTCCGCCGCACGGTCGCGGCGTTCGCGGGCTGAGACCGACGCCCGCGCCGATGGGTGGTCGCGTGATCGCCGACCTCCTCACGTCCCTCCGGCCGCGGCAGTGGACGAAGAACCTCCTCGTCTTCGCCGGGCTGATCTTCTCCCAGAGCCTCCATCGCCCCGCGCTGGTCGGGCGCGTCGTCCTGACCTTCGTGCTCTTCTGTGCCCTGTCCTCCAGCATGTACCTCGTCAACGACGTCCTCGACGCCGAACGCGACCGGGCCCACCCGCAGAAGCGGGATCGCCCCGTGGCGTCGGGCCGGCTGCGTCCTGGCCTCGCGCTCGGCGCCGCCTTCGGGCTCCTGGCGTTGGGCGCCATGGGGGCGTTCGCCCTCTCGGGCCGGCTCGCGGGGGTGGCGCTCGCCTACGCCGGGTTGCTCACCGCGTACTCTGCCGGCCTCAAGCACGTCGTGATCCTGGACGCGCTCGTCATCGCCGCCGGCTTCGTGCTCCGCGCGCTGGCCGGCGTGGTGGTGATCGACGCGGAGTTCTCCCACTGGCTCCTGCTCTGCACGATCCTGCTGGCGCTGTTCCTCACCTTCGGGAAGCGCCGGCACGAGCTGCTCGGCCTCGAGGAGGGGGCCGCAGGCCACCGGCCGATCCTCTCGGAGTACTCGCCGGAGCTCCTCGACCAGATGATCGCGGTCGTGACCGCGTCCACCCTGATGGCCTACGCGCTCTATACGGTCTCGCCGGAGACGGCCGCGCGCCTCGGGACGACGCAGCTCCCGCTCACCTTCCCGTTCGTCCTCTACGGGATCTTCCGCTACCTGTACCTGATGTATCGGCGGGACCTCGGGGGCAACCCCTCGGAGCACCTGCTGACGGACCGTGCCCTGCTCCTGGCCGTCGCCCTCTGGGCGGCGACGGTGGTCGCCCTCCTGTACACGGTGCGATAGCCAGCAGGGCTCGGGCCGCTTGCAGCGTCGCGGCAGGGCGCGGAGAAGGCCGTGAAGGCGTTGCACCTCCATCGGGGCCAGGAAGCCTGGGGCCATGTCATCGCCAAGCTCCTGGTCGAGCTGCCGGCGCCGGTGCTCGTGCCCCGGGACCTGGTGGAGAAGGGCCGCGTGCTGGATACGTTCTTCATCCCGCCGCTATATCCCAACGCCCATCCGGCGGGCGCACCGTTTGAGCACTACGGCCCCTTGCAAAGCGAGGACGCGATCCGCTATGCCCGTGAGGTCACTGAGTTCGTCCGTTCTCAAATGGCCTGACCGCGTCGAGGTGGACCGGGCAGTGCGCCGCTGGGCCGCGCAGGTGGCCGCCGCGCGTCCGGAAACGCTCCAGATCGGGTACTTCGGCTCCTACGCGCGGGGCGACTGGGGCCCGGGCAGCGACCTCGACATCGTCGTGATCGTCCAGCGCGCGGACGAGCCCTTCGAGCGCCGGCCCGCGCGCTGGGATACCACCGACCTGCCGGTCCCCGCCGACGTGCTCGTGTACACGGCCGAGGAGTGGCGTGCCCTGGCTGAGGCGGGGCGGTTCGTTCAGGTCGTCCTCCGGGAAGCAGTCTGGGTCCATGGGGCCTGAGCGCCGAGGCGATTCCCAAAGTGGCTGAAGGGATTCGGAACCCCTCGGAGCATCTCCTCACCGACCGCGCCCGGCTGGTGGACGTCGCCCTCCGGGCGGCGACGGTCGTCGCCCTGCTCTAGACGGCCCGCTGAGACGACCGGCCCGCGGCTCGGCTTCATCATCCGCGAAAGCTCAAACGCCGGGGATGACGACCGGCACACCTGAAGCCTGGCGAAGGCGGCTTGTCGCAGCGCTGGACCTCCTCTGCGCCGCGCTGGCGGGGTGGAGCCTCCTCATCCTCCTGACGGGCGGGTTTTCGTTCCGTCTCCTCGGGATCGAGGTCTCGGCGCACCACCTCACGAACCCCGTCGCGCTCCTCGTCGCGCTCGGGGCCATCCGATGGACCCTTCAGGGGGTCCCGCGCCGGCGGGGTCCCGCGCCCGGCGACCGGGTGGCGGGGCAGCGCGCCCTCGTGGTGAGCCTCCTCCTGATCATCCTCGTCGCGACGGCCGCGCGGGTGCCCGGGCTCTTCTGGGGCTACCGGCTCTTCGGCGTGCTGTCCATCCCCCACCTGAGCATGGACGAGGCTCACTACGGGGAGGGGATCGCCGTCCGGATCCTGAACCGCCGGCTCGACCCCCTGGACCCCACGCCCCCCGGGCTCGGCGCGCACATCGCCTTCGCCTGGTATGCCCTCAGGCTCTTCGACCTGGAGCCCGTCGCGCGGTCGAGGCTCTTCTGGTTCTTCGCCGGCCGAAGCGTCGCGCTCCTCTACGGCGTGGCGACGGTGGTGCTCATCTTCTTCCTGACACGGGAGTTCTTCCGGGACCGCGGCACGGCGCTACTCGCGGCGTACTTCCTGGCCCTCTCCGACCTCCACGTCACGATGAGCCACATCGCCAAGCAGGACGGCCCGGCTACGTTCTGGCTCTACGCGTCACTCTACGCCTCGCTCCTGGCCTCGCGTCGGGGGCGCCCGGGCCACCTCCTCGTCGCCGCCCTGGCTGCCGGGGCGGCCTGGGCCATGAAGTTCGTCAACGTCACTGTCATCCCGCTCGCGGTGGCGGTGGCCCGGTCGCCGCGGCGGCTCGCGAGCGCCCTGGGCGCCGTACTCGCCATGGGCGGCACCTTCTTCTTGCTGGGTGGCTTCACCTTCACCCCCGAGACGCTCGGGGCGAGCCGCCGGCTCGCGGCGTTCCTGCTCGCCCCGCCCTCCTATTCCCGGCTCGTCCATGTCCCGATGTACCTGGGCTTCATCCTGCTCGGGGTGAGCCTGCCGCTCTTTCTCCTGGCGGCCTACGCCCTCTGGCGCGCGCTCCCGCGGTCTCCGTGGGCGGTCCGCGCTGCGCTGTCCGACGATCGATTCCCCCTCGTCCTGGCCCTGGCCGTGGCCTTCGGGCAGATGACGCTGCTGAGGATCCCGTCCCCGCACTACGCCGTGACGCTCGTCCCGTTCGTCGCGATGCTCGCCGCCCGGGGCTTCCAGGCCCTCCGGCACCGCCTGGCCGGCCGGCTCGACCCCGGCCCCGCGCTGCTGGCGGGGGTGACCCTCTACCTCCTGGCGCACGTCGGCTCCGTGCAGTCCTACTACGTCCGCGACACGCGCGAGATCGCGGGGGAGTGGCTCCGGCGGCACGTCCCGCCCGCCGAGATCCTGTCGGTCAGCAACTATGTGTTCGTGCCCGCGGAGTACCGGACCACGCCGTTTCTCGATCAGAAGTACCTGGTCCTCCACGAGGATGGCTACCGGCGGTACGTCGTTCGCAACAACGTCCACTACAAGTTCACCGGCCGGTTCCCCGAGCCGGACGAGATCTACAACCCGGATCGGAGGTTCGGGCACTACCCCCGCATCCCCCAGCTCTTCCGTGGGGAGCTGCCCTACGCCCTGGTCAAGCGGGTCCGCTTGGAGCTGCTCACCCCCGAGCTGCGCCTCGCGCGGTTCCTCGAGATGAGCCCGCTCTACCTGGGCGACACCTTGATCTTCCGGCGGGTCGGCGTCCCATCCGGCTAGGGTTCCGGCGGGCGGAGACCGTAGTCTCGTACCGGCCGAGCGCCGGCTCGCCGTCGGTGACCGCCAGCGAAACGCTCCGCCCGAGCAGGATCGTGCGGAGGTGTGCGTGCCCGTTGCCGCGGTCGCAGTCGGAGGAGCGCGGATCGTCGTGAAAGTATCCGGCGCGCTTCGGCACGAGCGTCTGGAGGATGCCGCCAAGATCAATTGATGAGTGCGGCTGGAACTCGTTGACGAAGAGCGCCATGGTCGTGTGGAGCGAGCTGACGACGAGGACGCCGCTCTGAATGGCTGACCGGGCCACGGCGTCGCGCACGGTCTTGGTGATGTCGAGGAACTGCTGGCTCCCCTCCGTGCGGATCGGAATGACGTCGCGGAACACCTTCATGGCCTCACCTCCTTCCCGTCGCCCGCGCCGCGCCCCGGATCCGGATTCCCACCCGCTGCCTGTGGGGCGATGGAGTCATGCTGCCACCACGGACCGCGGTGTCAAGTCCCCGAGGGGCGGCGCGGTGGCGCCCGGTTTCTTGAGGCGCCGGCCGACGTTCCGCTAGAATGGTGAATCTCATGGCCGAGCCGGTCCGCGTCCGCTTTCCGCCGAGCCCGACGGGCCACCTCCACGTGGGGGGGGCCCGGACGGCGCTCTTCAACTGGCTCTTCGCCCGCCGGGCGGGCGGGGCGTTCCTCCTGCGGATCGAGGACACGGACCGCTCCCGCTCGACCGACGACTCGATCCGCCAGATCCTCGAGGCGATGACGTGGCTCGGGCTCACCTGGGACCCCGAGGGGCCGGAGGACGACGGGACCTACCGCGGCTACTTCCGCCAGACGAGCCGGCTCGACGTCTACCGGGCCCACGCCGAGCGCCTTCTCGCCGAGGGCCGGGCCTACCGCTGCTACTGCCCGCCGGAGGAGCTCGTCACGCGCCGCGAGGAGGCGCAGAAGCGTGGCGGGACCTTTCGTTACGATGGACGCTGCCGGACGGCGCGACCGCAGCCGGGCGTCCCGGCGGTGCTGCGGCTCCGGATCCCGCCGGACGGGACGACTGTCGTCGCGGACCGGATCCACGGCGAGGTCGCGTTCGACCACGCGACGCTGGACGACTGGATCCTGGTCCGCTCGGACGGGACGCCGACCTACAACTTCGCCGTGGTGGTGGACGACGTGACGATGAAGATCACGCACGTCATCCGCGGCGATGACCACCTCTCGAACACGCCGAAGCAGGTCCTCTGCTACGACGCGCTCGGCTACCCCCGGCCCGCGTTCGCCCACATCCCGATGATCCTCGGGCCGGACCGGGGGCGCCTCAGCAAGCGGCACGGCGCCAGCTCGGTCCTCGCGTTCCGGGACGAGGGGTTCCTCGCCGAGGCGATGGTGAACTACCTCGCCCGCCTCGGCTGGGCCCACGGCGACCAGGAGGTGTTCGCGCGCGAGGAGCTCGTGCGGCTGTTCGACCTCGCCCAGGTCGGCTCGGCCGCGGCGATCTTCGACCGGACCAAGCTCGAGTGGCTCAACGGCTACTGGATCCGGGCGCTCGGCGCCGCCGAGGTCGCCCGGCGCTGGCGGCCGTTCCTCGAGCGGGCGGCGCTGGCGCCGCCGTCGGACGACGCCTGGCTCGGGCGCGTCGCCGCGACCCTCCAGGAGCGCGGCAAGACGCTCGCCGAGATGGCCGAGGAGGCGCGGTTCTACTTCGCCCGGCCCGCGGAGTACGACCGCGAGGCGGTGGGAAAGCTCCTGACGGCGGCCGCCCGCGCGCGGCTCGAGCGCCTGCTGCGGCGGCTCGAGGGGCTTGAGGCGTGGGATGAGGCGACCCTCGAAGGAGCCCTCCGCCAGCTCGCGGCCGAGCTCGGCGTGAAGCTCGTGGACCTGGCCCAGCCCGTGCGGCTCGCCCTGACCGGGCGGACCGCGAGCCCGCCGCTCTTCGCGGTCATGGCGCTCCTCGGCCGGGAGGAGACACTGGCCCGGCTGCGCGCGATGCTCGCGCGCGTCCCCCTCCCCCCGCCCGCTCCCCCCGGAGGGGCGAGGGAGTCTCCGTAGCGATGGAACTGTGGCTCGTGCGCCACGGCGAGACGACCTGGAACGAGGCGCGCCGCTTCCTCGTCCCGAACGACCTGAACGACACGCACCACCTCGACGGCGGGGGCGCGCCCGGGAGCCCCCCGTGACGAAGCTCCTCATCATTCTCTTCGGGGGCATGGCGCTGCTCCTCTACGGGATGCAGCTCGCGGGGGAGGGGCTCCAGCGCGCCGCGGGGGCGCGGCTCCGCCAGATGCTGACGCATCTCACCGCGAACCGCGTCAGCGCGGCGCTGACCGGGGCCGGCGTCACGGCGCTCATCCAGTCCTCGACGGCGACGACCGTGATGCTGATCGGGTTCGTCCAGGCGGGGCTGCTCTCGCTCCACCAGGCGATGGGGATCATCCTCGGGGCGGACGTGGGCACGACGCTCACGGTCCAGCTCCTCGCCTTCAAGATCTACGACTACGCGCTCCTGCTGGTCGGCTTCGGCTTCACCGCGCTCCTGTTCGCGAAGCGGGGCGTCTTCCGGGACTTCGGCCAGGCGCTCCTCGGCTTCGGCCTGATCTTCCTCGGCCTCAAGCTCATGATCGAGGGCATGGCGCCGCTCCGCGAGAGCCCGCTCGTGGCGCAGGCGCTCCTGGCCTTCGCCGAGACGCCGGTCCTCGGGGTGGCCGCCGCGGCCGCCTTCAGCGCGCTCGTGCACTCCTCGGCGGCGACGATCGGGCTCGCCATCGCGCTCGCGGCCCACGGGCTCCTCCCGCTCCCGGGGGCGGTCGCCCTCGTCCTGGGCGCGAACGTCGGCACGTGCGCCACGGCCCTCGCCGCGTCGATGGGCTCGACGACGGAGGCGAAGCGCGTCGCCGTGGCCCACATCGCCTTCAAGCTCCTCGGCGTGGCGGTCGTCTGGCCGTTCCTCGGGCCGTTCGTGGACCTCGTGGGCCTGAGCGCCGTGGACCCCGCGCGCCAGATCGCGAACGCGCACACCTTCTTCAACGTCACGATCTCGCTGCTGTTCCTCCCGTTCCAGGGCGCGGCGGGGCGGCTCATCGTCGCGCTGGTGCCGGACCGGCCCGAGGAGGAGACGCGCTTCCGGACGCGCTACCTCGACGATCGCTTCGCCGACCAGCCGGCCCTCGCCATCGGCCAGGCGACGCGGGAGGCCCTGCGGATGGCCGACATCGCCCAGGGCATGCTCCGCGACGCCGCGGCGGTCTTCCGGACGGACAGCCAGGAGCTGCTCGAGGACGTCGAGCGACGGGACGACCAGCTGGACTACCTCGAGCGGGAGATCAAGCTCTACCTGACGCGGCTCGCCAAGCAGACGATGACCGAGGACCTCGCGCGGCGGGAGATCGCGCTGCTCGGGTTCATCGGGAACATGGAGAACATCGGCGACATCATCGACAAGAACCTCATGGACCTCGGCCGCAAGAAGATCTACCAGGGCCGCCGGTTCTCGGAGCCCGGCGAGGCGGAGCTCATGGACTTCCACGCCCAGGTCGCGAAGAACCTGGAGCGCGCCATCGTCGCCTTCGCCGCCGGCGACCGGAGCCTGGCCCAGGAGGTGCTCGAGCAGCGCGCGGTGATCCGGCAGCGCGAGCGGGACCTCCGCCAGTCGCACCTCGACCGCCTCCGGGCGGGGCTCGCCGAGTCCATGGAGACCTCGGAGATCCACCTCGACGTCCTGACGAACCTGAAACGGATCAACTCGCACATCACCGCGGTCGTGTTCCCGATCGTGGAGCAGTGAGGCGCCGGTCCGGCGGGCGTCCCGAGTCGCCCACCCGGTTGACAACGCGCCGCGCCGGTGGGGATAATGGGCCACGCGTGCGCCGCGCCCGCGGCGCGGCGTCTCCCGCGTCCCGAGCGCCGAGCGACGCCCCCATTCCATGACTCGCGAGCGATACCGGATCCTGTTCGTCGCCTCGGAGGTGGAGCCCTTCGCCAAGACGGGGGGGCTCGCCGACGTGGCGGGCGCCCTCCCGAAGGCGCTGGAAGGGCTCGGCCACGACGTCCGCGTCTTCATGCCGAAGTACCGGGGCGTCGAGGCCGTCGCCGGACCCCTCCGGCCGGTGGTCCCACGGCTCGCGGTGCCGGTCGGGGACCGCGTCGTCGACGGGGCCGTCCTCGAGGGCCGGATGGGCCGCGCGGTCCCGGTCTACTTCCTCGCCCAGGACCACTACTACGACCGGCCGACGCTCTACACGACGCCCGAGGGGGATTACCCGGACAACTGCGAGCGCTTCGTCTTCTTCTGCCGCGCGGCGCTCGAGGCCCTGGGCGCCCTCGGCTGGACCCCTCAGGTCGTCCACGCCCACGACTGGCAGACCGGGCTCATCCCCGTCTACCTCGAGACCCTGCACCGCGACGCGCCGGTCGGCCGCGACGTGGCGACGGTGTTCACGATCCACAACCTCGCCTACCAGGGCCTCTTCTGGCACTACGACCTGCCGATGACGGGGCTCGGGTGGGACCTCTTCACGCCGGCCGGGATCGAGTTCTACGGCAAGCTCTCGTTCCTCAAGGGCGGCCTCGTCTTCGCGGACCTCCTGACGACCGTGAGCCCGACCTACGCCGGGGAGATCCAGACCGCCGAGTACGGCGAGGGGCTCGACGGGGTCCTCCGGGAGCGGAGCGCCGACCTGGTCGGCATCCTCAACGGGATCGACTACGAGGCGTGGAACCCGGCCACCGACGCGGACATCCCGAAGCGTTTCGGGCCCGACGACCTCGACGGCAAGGCGGCGTGCCGGGCGGCGCTCCGCGAGGAGCTCGGGCTGGCGGCCGCGGCGCCCGCGGCGCCGCTCTGCGGCATGGTGAGCCGGCTCGTGGACCAGAAAGGGCTCGACCTCGTCCTGGCCGTGGCCCCGGGGATCGTCGCCGCGGGCGGCCAGCTCGCGCTCCTCGGGTCGGGGGACGAGCGCTACGAGCGCGCGTTCACGGAGCTGGCGGCGGCCCACCCCGGGGCGGTGGCGGTGCGCCTGGGCTTCGACGCGGGCCTGGCCCGCCGGATCTACGCGGGGGCGGACTGCTTCCTGATGCCCTCCCGCTACGAGCCGTGCGGCCTGGGGCAGCTCATCGCGCTGCGATACGGTACCATCCCGATCGTCCGGCGCACCGGGGGGCTCGCGGACACGGTGCGCGAGTGGGGGCCGGCGACGGGTCGCGGGACGGGCTTCGGCTTCGAGACGTACACGCCGGAGGCGTGCGGGGGCGCCGTCGCGCGGGCCCTCCAGGCTTACAGGGATCCCGCGGGCTGGCGACGCCTCGTGCGGAACGCGATGGCGGAGGACTTCTCCTGGGAGGCCTCCGCCCAGCACTACGTGACCTGTTACCGGAAGGCCATGAAGAAAGCGCGGAGGCACGCATGAAAAAGGTCGAGGCGATCATCAAGCCGTTCAAGCTCGATGACGTCAAGGAGGCGCTGACGGAGATCGGCGTCATCGGGATGACGGTGATGGAGGTCCGGGGGTTCGGGCGGCAGAAGGGCCACACCGAGCTCTACCGGGGCTCCGAGTACACGATCGACTTCCTCCCGAAGGTCAAGGTGGAGATCGTCGTGCCCGACCACCTCGTCCCCAAGATCGTCGAGACCATCATGGCCGCGGCGAAGACGGGCTCGATCGGGGACGGCAAGGTGTTCGTGCTGCCCGTGGAGGAGTCCGTGCGCATCCGCACCGGCGAGCGGGGGGAAGAGGCGATCTAGGGCGATTCGGGCGGCGGGGCGGCGGACGGCATGCCGGGCGAGACTCTCACGCTCCCGCCCGCCACCGATCTCCTCGATCCTGCCGGGGCGCCGGGCGCCGGCCTCGACGCGCTCGCCGCCCTGGGCTTCGCGGACCCGGCGGGCGCCCTCGCCAACCTGCGGCGGCTCGCCGAGCAGCCCCGTCCGCGGGAGCTCCTCGCGGGGTTCCTCCCGCGCGTCCTCCGCCACCTCGCCGCCGCCGCCGACCCCGACATGGCGCTCAACAACATCGAGCGCCTCGTCGCGGTCGTGATGGACCGGGGCGTCCTCTACCAGGTCCTCGCGGACCACCCGCAGGCGCTCCCCGTTCTCGTCGCGCTCGCCGCCACGAGCCAGTTTCTGGCCGACACGCTCGTGCGCTCGCCGCAGACCTTCTTCTGGCTCCTCGAGCCGCAGGTCATGCGCTCGCGCTCGCGTGAGGCGATGCACGAGGAGGTCCGCGCCGCGTGCCGGCCGTTCCGCTCCGAGGAGGCGCGGGCCAACGCGCTCCGCCGCGTCAAGCGCCGGGAGCTCATCCGGATCGCGGCGCGCGACATCCTCGGAGACGCGGACCTGACGGCCACGACGCAGGAGCTGTCGAACCTCGCCGACGCGTGCGTCGCCGAGGCATGGGACATCGCGCGGCCGGGCCTGATCGCGCGCTACGGGGTGCCCTATCACGCGCGACCCCCGCTCCGGGAGAAGGAGGGACGGCCCCCTCACCCTACCCGCTCCCCCGGTGGGGGAGAGGGGGAGACGATCCCCACCGGGTTCGCGGTGATCGCGCTCGGGAAGCTCGGCGGGGAGGAGTTGAACTACTCCTCGGACATCGACCTCTGCTTCGTCTACGAAGCGGAGGGGGAGACCGACGGCCCGGAGCGGGTGCCGAACCGGGTCTTCTTCGCGCGCGCGGCCGAGCAGCTCCTCGCCGTGCTCGCGACGATGTCGGAGGAGGGTGCGGTCTACCGGGTGGACCTGCGCCTGCGCCCGGAGGGGACGGGTGGCCCGCTCGCGCTGCCGCTCGACGCCTACCGCCACTACCACGCGACCCGGGGCGCGCTCTGGGAGCGCCAGGCGCTCATCAAGGCCCGCCTCGCCGCGGGTGACGAGCGGCTCGGGCGCGCGTTCCTGGACCTGGCGCGGGCGGTCGCCTACCGGCCGGGGCTGGAGCGCGAGGCCGTGGGCGAGATCCAGGCGGTGAAGGCGCGGATCGACCGGCTCCTCAGGGTGCGGGGCCGCCACGAGCGGCACGTCAAGCTCGGCGTCGGCGGCATCCGCGAGATCGAGTTCCACATCCAGGCCCTCCAGCTCCTCTACGGGGCCCCGGACCCCTGGCTCCGGGAGCGGAACAGCCTCCGCGCGCTCCAGCGCCTGGCCGAGCGCGGCTACCTGTCGTGGGAGGAGGCGGGGGCGCTCACGCGCGCGTACCGCTTTCTGCGCACGGTGGAGCATCGGCTGCAGCTCCTCCACGCGCTCCAGACCCACACGCTCCCGGCCGATCCCGGGGAGCTCGGCAAGCTCGCCCGGCGGCTCGGCTACGCCGGCGACCTCGCGAGCGCGCGGGGCCGGTTCCTGGCCGAGCACGACGCGACGCGCCGGCGGGTCCGGGAGGCCTTCGAGGCGTTCTTCGCCGCGCCGGTGCCGCTCCACGCGCCGGGCCCGCCGCCCTGGCGCCCCGAGGCCCTGGCCGCGGTCGGCTTCGCCGATCCGGCGCGCGCCCGGCAGAACCTCACGCTCCTCTGGGAAGGGCCGCCGCTCGTGCCGGCGCCGCGGGCCGTCCGCGGGGTCCTGAAGGATCTCCTGCCGGCGGCGCTCGAGGCGCTCCGGACCGTCGCGGACCCGGACGGGGCGCTGAACGCGCTCGAGCGCTTCGTGGCGGCGGCCGGCCCGCGCACGGCGTATCTCGCCCGGCTGGCCCGCGATCCCGGCCTCCTCGCGCGCGTGCTGACGCTGTTCGCGCGCGCCGACCGCCTCGCGCAGTCGTTGATCACGCGCCCGGAGCTGCTCGACGAGCTGGCGGCGCCCGCCTCCGTCACGGAACGGCGGCCCGCGCGGCGCCTCCGCGCGGCGTTCGACGCGTACGAGGCGCCCGGGTTCGACGCGCCGGACCGCCTCCGGCTCTTCAAGACAGCCGAGGAGCTGCGCGTCGCGTGGCAGGATCTCGTCGGCGGCTGCCCGGCGCCGCGCGTCGGCTGGGCGCTGACGGAGCTGGCCGAGGCGGCGCTCGCGATCGCCTGGCGCTGGGCGGACGCCGAGGTCGGCCGGCGGTTCGGCGAGCCCCGGGCCGCGAGCGCCCGCATCCCGGCGCTGATCGTCGGGATGGGGAAGCTGGGCGGGCGCGAGCTCGACTACGGCTCCGACCTCGACCTCGTCGTCCTCTACGCGGCCGAGGGAGAGACGACGGGCCCCGAGGTCGTGCCCGCGGCCGTCTACTTCGACCAGCTCGTGGACCGGCTGCACACCCTGCTGGCGGCGATCACGCGCAACGGCCTGGCCTTCCGCGTGGACTTCCGGCTGCGGCCGGGCGGCAAGGGGGTGGCGCTCGCCCATCCGCTCGCCGCGCTCTCCGCCTACCTGACCCGGGAGGCGGCGCTCTGGGAGCGCCAGGCGCTCGTCAAGGCGCGGCCGGCGTGCGGCGACGCCCGCCTCGCGCGGGCGTTCGCGCGGGTCCGGCGGACGCAGGTCTTCGGCCCCGGCTTGACCGGCGCCGAACGCGCGGAGATCCACCACGTCCGCACGCGCATGGAAGTCGAGCTCGGGCGCGAGGGGCCGGGCCGGACCCACGTGAAGTTCGGGGCCGGGGGGCTCACCGACATCGAGTTCCTGGCGCAGGCCCTCCAGCTTGCGCACGGCGCGCGACACGGGACGCTCCGCACGCCCTCCACGCGGCGCGCCCTGCGGGCGCTCGGCGCCCTCGGGCTCCTCGCCCCGGCGGCGGCGGCCGAGCTCCTCGCCGCGTACGACTTCCAGAAGGGGCTCCTCCGCTCGCTCCGGCTCGCGCAGGCGCGGCCGGCGGACTGCCTGCCGATGGCCGGCGTGCTGCTGGCGCGGCTCGCGCGCGAGGCCGGGCTCGGGAGCGGCCGGGCGCTCCTCGCGCGCTACCGCGAGGTGGCCGACCAGGTGCGGGGCCACTACCGGGCGGTCATGGGCGTCACCCCATGAGCGCCGCAGGGCCTGTCGCCGGGCTCGCCCCGCGCGCCCGGGCTCGTCACCCGTTCGCCTCCTCCCCCGATTCTGCGAATCGCGGGAGGAAGCCGAAGGGGTCCCACTTCGCCCGGGACCCCGCGGGGCTCACCCGGCGCCACCCGCGGCGCGCCGGTGGGTCGGTGCCAGTCCGGCTATGAGCGGCCCCGGGCCGATCCCCGTCGCATCCCGGCGTCCTCGGTCGTCGGCGGCGCTCAACGTATGCGGCATACGCCTCGCGCCGCCTCCTTCCTGCGTCCTAGGGCTGCTCGGGCCTCGGCCCGGTCCCAGGTCGCGAGAGCATGGCGTTGCTTCCCCAGGGTAGGCCAGTGAGCGAGCGCTTCTTCCTGGTGGACGGTCCCTCGTACCTCTACCGCGCCTACCACGCGATCGGGCACCTCTCGACCTCGCGCGGGATCCCGACGAACGCGACGCTCGGGATGACCATGATGCTCTGGAAGATCCTCCGCGAGGAACGGCCCGCCTACATGGGCGTCGCCTGGGACGCGCCGGGTCCGACGTTCCGCCACGTCCAGTTCGAGGCGTACAAGATCCAGCGCCCGGGGATGCCGAAGGACCTGGTGGACCAAGTGCCCTGGATCCGCACGTCCCTGGAGGCGCTCGGGCTGCCCGTCCTGGAGGTGCGGGGCTGGGAGGCCGACGACATCCTGGCGACCGTGGTGCGCCACCTCCGCGAGGCGGCGCTCGAGATGGTGCTCGTGACCGGCGACAAGGACGCGCTCCAGCTCGTCGGGTCGAAGGTGACGGTGCTCTCGGTCGCGGGACGGACGGGCGAGCGGGTCACGTACGACGAGGCGAAGGTCGTGGAGCGCTGGGGCGTGCCCCCGGCGCGGATCCCCGACGTGCTCGGCCTCATGGGGGACTCGATCGACAACATCCCGGGCGTCCCGGGGATCGGCGAGGTGACCGCCCAGAAACTCGTGCGCGAGTTCGGGAGCCTCGAGGGCCTCTACGAGAACCTCGCCGTGGTCTCTGGCGCGAAGCTCCGGGAGACCCTCGCCCGGTACCGCGACCAGGCCTTCTTCTCGCGCCAGCTCGCGGTGCTCGACGCCGCGGTGCCGCTCCCGCTCGACCTCGAGACCTTCCGGGTGCGCGAGCCGGAGTGGGAGCGCCTCCGGGCGCTCTGGACGGAGCTCGAGCTCTCGAGCCTCCTCCGCCAGCTCCCGGCGCGCGCCGCGCGCGTGACGGCCGCGCCCGTGCCGCAGGTGGGCGGGGCGGGGTGGGGCGACTGGCTCGCCCGGGCGGGGGAGGCCGCGGCGGTCGAGCCGGTGCTCACCGGGAGCCTGCCCGACCTCGCGCTCGTCGGCCTCGGCGCCTTCAGCCCCGCGGCCGGGCCGTGCTTCGCCGCGGAGCCGTCCGCGCTCGGCGACGCCGTCCGGCTCGTGGGTCACGACCTCAAGCCCCTGTGCGGCTGGGCACGCGCCCGCGGGATCCGGCTCGCGACCGAGCGGCTCGAAGACACCGCGATCGCCGCCTACCTCCTCAACTCCGCGCGGCAGGGCTACCCGCTCGAGGAGCTCTGCCTCGAGGCGTTCGGCGAGGCGCCGCCGGGGCCGCTCGCGGCCGTCCTCGAGGGCCGCGCGCCGGAGGCGGCCGACCCCGCGTGGCTGGCCGGCTGGGCGGCGAGCCGCGCCGAGGCCGCGTGGCGGCTCCGCGAGCACCAGCAGCCGCTCCTCGAGCGGGACGGCCTCGTCCCGCTCTACCGCGAGCTCGAGGTCCCGCTGATGCCGGTCCTCGCGGGGATGGAGGCGGTCGGCATCCGGGTCGCTCCGGAGCGGCTCGAGGTCCTCGCCAAGGAGCTCGAGCGCCAGCTCGACGCCCTCCTCCGCGAGATCCACGCGATCGCGGGCGAGCCCGTCAACCCGAACTCGCCGAAGCAGCTCGCCCAGGTCCTCTTCGAGAAGCTCAAGCTCCCGCCGGTCAAGCGCACGAAGACGGGCTACTCGACCGACGTCGAGGTGCTGGAGGAGCTGGCGCTCGGGCATCCGCTGCCGCAGAAGATCCTCGAGTACCGCCAGCTCGCCAAGCTCAAGGGGACGTACGCGGACGCGCTCCCGGCCCTGATCCACCCGCGCACGGGACGCATCCACACGTCGTTCAACCAGCTCGTCGCGGCGACGGGGCGGCTCTCGTCGAGTTCCCCCAATTTGCAGAACATCCCGATCCGCACGGAGCTGGGCCGCCGCATCCGCCAGGCCTTCGTGCCCGAGCCGGGCTGGCGGTTCCTCGCGGGCGACTACTCGCAGATCGAGCTCCGCATCCTCGCGCACCTCTCGGGCGAGGAAGCGCTGATCGAGGCGTTCCGGCGAGACGAGGACATCCACACGCGCACGGCCGCGGAGATCCTGCGCGTCGCGCCCGCCGACGTCACGCCGGAGATGCGGCGGCTCGCGAAGGTGGTGAACTTCGGCATCCTCTACGGGATCTCGGGCTTCGGCCTCGCGCAGGCCGCGAACATCGGGCGCGAGGCCGCCCAGCGCTTCATCGACGACTACTTCGCGGCGCACCCGAAGGTGCGGGGGTACATCGATCGCACGCTCGCCGAGGGCCGGGAGCGGGGCTACGTCACCACACTGCTGGGCCGGCGGCGGTATCTGCCGGAGCTCACCGCGAAGAACCCGAACGTCCGCGGCGCCGCGGAGCGGATGGCCGCGAATGCGCCGATCCAGGGGAGCGCCTCGGACCTGATCAAGCTCGCCATGGTCCGCCTGGCGGGGGCGCTCGAGGCCCGCGGGCTCGGCGCGCGCATGCTGCTCCAGGTCCACGACGAGCTGCTCCTCGAGGTCCCCGAGGCGGAGCGCGAGGCGGCGCGACGCCTCGTGCCGGAGGTCATGGAGTCCGTCATGACGCTGGCGGTCCCGCTGCGCGTGGACGTCACGGAGGGGCTCGACTGGGCGGAGGTGTGAGACCCCGGGGTTGACGGCAGCTCCCGGGCACCCTATCGTGGATGTCGCGGTTCCGTTGTGGAACCATTTCGGAGTCTGTTGGCCGGGGAGGCGAGAGATGGCCAGTCTGACGATCAAGAATGTCCCGGAGGAGCTTGTCCGTCGGCTGAAGAAGCAGGCCAGCATCCACCGGCGGAGCCTGAATCTCGAGGTCATCGCGTGCCTCGAGCAGGCGGCTTGCAGCGTGGCGGTGGATCCGGAGGCGCTCATCGCACGCGCGCGGGCCGTACGGGTCGAGCCGCGGGGCGTTCGCCTCACGGACCGGACGCTGGCTCGACTCCGGGCCGACGGGCGGCCGTGATCGTCGCCGACACCAATCTGCTCGTCTATCTCTACCTTCGAGGGACGAGGACCCCCCAGGCCGAAGCGGTTCTCGCACGGGACCCGACGTGGGCCGCGCCACTTCTCTGGCGCTCGGAGTTCCGGAACACGCTCGCGAGGTTCGTCCGGCGGCGGGCGCTGACCCTGGAGGAGGCGCTCCGGATCACCGGAGAAGCCGAGCAGCTCATGGCGGGTCACGAGTACGCCGTGGTCTCTCACCAGGTTCTGGAGCTGGCGGCGCGGTCCCGCTGCTCCGCGTACGATTGCGAGTTCGTCGCGCTGGCGGATGACCTCAGGGTCGCGCTGGTGACCGGCGACCGAAGGGTCCTGCGCGCGTTCCCGTCCACGGCGGTGGCCATCGACAGGTTCGCGGCCTGACCTCCAGCTGCGGTGTGGCCCACAGAACCGGTTCAGGGTCTTCTACCGTGTCGATCGAGCCCGGCGCCGCGTCTATGTCGTGGCGGTGGGGATAAAGGTGAGGGACAGGCTGCTCGTGGGTAGAGAGGAGGTTGGCCTATGAAGATTGCACCCAAGGCGGCACCGAGGAAAGTCCGGAGGGGCCAGTAAGCGGGTCAGCGCCGGGTTAGCTATCTCGGGACTCCGCGAAGACCCTGACCAGTCCGTGGTGGACGAAGGCGTTGGAGGTGTAACGCCGGGGCCCCTGACGAGGCCGTACCTCCTCGTCGGGCTCACGGGCGGGATCGCCTCGGGGAAGTCCACCGTGAGCCGGCAGCTCGCGGAGCTCGGCTGCCACGTGATCGACGCCGACGTCCTCGCCCGCGAGGTCGTCGCGCCGGGCGAGCCGGCCTGGCAGGCGATCGTCGAGGCCTTCGGCACCGAGATCCTGGGTCCGGACCGGACCCTCGATCGGGCGCGGCTCGGCGCCATCGTCTTCGCCGACGCGGCCCAGCGCCGGCGGCTCGAGGCGATCACCCACCCGGCGATCCGGGCGCGCCGCCAGGCGCGCCTGGCCGAGCTGGCCGCCCGGGGATTCGGCGGACTCGTCGTCCAGGACGCGGCGCTCCTCGTCGAGGTCGGGGCGCACGCCCACGTGGACCGCCTCGTCGTGGTCTACGCGACGCGCGAGGCCCAGCTCGAGCGGCTCATGCGGCGGGACGGACTGGACCGGGCCGAGGCCGAGCGGCGGCTCGGGAGCCAGATGCCGCTCGCCGAGAAGGTTCGCCTGGCGCACTACGTCGTCGACAACTCGGACAGCCCCGAGGAGACCGCGGCCCAGGTGCGCGCGGTGCACGCCGCGCTCGTGGCAGAGCATCGGGCCCGGCGGCGATGAGCCACCCTGTGCGTGGGGCGAGCGCGAGTCGGCGGCGGGCGCTGGGCCAGCACTTCCTGGCCGATGCCGCCGTCGCCGCGCGGATCGCGGAGGCGGTCGGCGCCACCGCCGCCGACGTCGTGTGCGAGATCGGCGCCGGGACCGCCGCCCTGACGGCGCCGCTGGCCGCCCGCGCGGGGCGGCTGGTCGCCCTCGAGCTGGACCCCGCGCTCCACGCCCGCCTCGCGGCCGGAGTCGGGCGCCGGCCGAACGTCGAGGTCCGCCTCGCCGACGCGCGGCGCTTCCCGTACGAGGGCCTGCGGGCGCTCCGGCCGATGCCGACGGGGCGCGTCCTCGTCGCCGGCAACCTGCCGTACAGCGCCTCGAAGCCGATCCTCCTCCGGCTCTTCGAGGCCCGCGCGGCGCTGGACGCCGTGACCGTCATGCTCCAGCGCGAGGTCGCCGAGCGCCTCACGGCGGCGCCCGGCACCCGCGCCTACGGCGTCCTGTCGGTGCTCTGGCAGGTCTGGGCCGACGTCGCCCTGCTCTTCACGGTGCCGCCGGCGGCGTTCCGGCCCCCTCCGGCGGTCGAGTCGGCGGTCGTGCGGGCGGCCTTCCGCGTCGAGCCGCGGGTGCCCCTGGCCGATCCCGCCGCCTTCGTCCGGGTCGTGAAGGCGGGCTTCGCCCTCCGCCGGAAGACCCTGGCGAACGCGCTCCGGGCCGCGTTTCCGCGGTTCGGCGCGCCCGGCGTCGAGGCGACCCTCCGGGAAGCGGGCGTGGACGGGCAGCGGCGCGCGGAGAGCCTGACGGCGAGCGAGTTCGCGCGGCTCGCCGAGTTCTTCGCCGGGCGCGAAGACACGTGGTAACATGGCGTCAGCGATGACGGATTTGCCCGAACCCGCCGCCGACCCCGACGCCTCCGAGATCGCCGCCGAACCTACCGTCCGGCTCATCCCGCTCGGGGGCGTGGGCGAGATCGGCCTCAAC
Organism: uncultured bacterium; assembly: GCA_964416315.1. Classification (GTDB taxonomy): domain Bacteria; phylum Methylomirabilota; class Methylomirabilia; order Rokubacteriales; family DASRDR01; genus CAYQDR01. Next base: position 2,337 of record CAYQDR010000063.1, on the reverse strand, counting down.
ATGATGCTCGTCGAGAGCGGGGACGACCTGGTCGCGATCGATTGCGGGCTCATGTTCCCGGACGACGACCTCCCGGGGATCGACTACGTCATCCCCGACTTCTCCTACGTCCTCGCCAAGCGCCAGCACCTGCGCGGCGTGGTCCTCACGCACGGCCACGAGGACCACATCGGGGCGCTCCCGTACCTGCTCCGGGAGGTGGACGTCCCCGTCTACGGGACGCGGATCGCGCTCGCCCTGGCCGCGGAGCGCCTCAAGGAGCACGGCCTCGCCGATCGGGCCCGGCTCCTCGCCGTCGAGCCGCGCCAGGCGTTCGACCTCGGCCCGTTCCGGCTCGAGCCGATCCGCGTGACGCACTCCGTCGTGGACGGGGTGGGCTACGGGATCGAGACGCCGGTCGGGACGGTCGTCCACACGGGCGACTTCAAGCTCGACCCGAGCCCGATCGACGGCCAGCGCTCCGACTACCACCGCCTCGGCGAGCTGGGCGAGCGCGGCGTGCTCTGCCTCCTGGCTGACTCGACGAACGTCGAGCGCCCGGGCACCACGCCGTCCGAGCGCGAGGTCGGCGAGGCGCTGGGCGAGCGCTTCCGCCGCGCCCCCGGGCGCATCATCCTCGCGACGTTCGCCTCGCACGTCCACCGGATCCAGCAGGTGCTCGACCTCGCGGCCGCCTACGGGCGCCGGGTCGCGCTGCTCGGTCGGAGCATGGAGACGAACGTCCGGATCGCCTCCGAGCTCGGGTACCTCCGCCTCCCCGAGGGGTGCCTCATCCCGCTCGAGGATTTCACCGGCCTGCCGCCCTACCGCCAGGTCATCCTCTCGACGGGAAGCCAGGGCGAGCCGAACTCGGCGATCGCGCTCATGGCGGCCGAGGAGCACAGGGACGTGCAGATCGACGCCGGGGACCTCGTGATCCTCTCGGCCCGCGTCATCCCGGGACACGAGCGCACGGTCAACCGCGTGGTGAACCAGCTCCTCCGCCTCGGCGCCGAGGTGCTCTGGGAGCCCGTCGCCTTCGTCCACGTCTCGGGCCACGCCTCCCAGGAGGAGCTGAAGCTCATGCTCAACCTGGTGCGGCCGACGTTCTTCATCCCGGTCCACGGCGAGTACCGCCACCTCCTCGCCCACGGGCGGCTCGCCCAGGAGGTGGGGCTCCCGCCCGAGCGGATCTTCGTGATCGAGGACGGCCAGGGGGTCGAGTTCACGAAGACCTCGGGGCGCGTCCTCCAGCGTTTCCCGGTCGGCCAGGTGCTGGTGGACGGCAAGGGGATCGGGGACGTCGGCACCGTGGTGCTTCGGGACCGCCAGCTCCTCGCCCAGGACGGGATGGTCGTGGTGGCCGTGACCGTGGACCGCGGGACCGGCGAGATCATCGCGGGTCCCGAGATCGCCTCGCGCGGCTGGGTCTACGAGCGCGAGTCCGAGGCGGTGCTCGAGGAAGCGAAGGCGGTGCTGCGGGAGGCGCTCGCCGCCCACACGAGCGAGGAGCCGATGGCGCGGGACGTGCTCGTCTCGCTCCTCAGGGGGACGCTCCGCCGCTTCATCAACCAGCGGTACGAGCGGAAGCCCATCGTGCTGCCGATCGTTCTCGAGGCGTAGCGCCGTGGCGCGGACTCGGGCCAAAGCACCGCCGACGCCGCGCCCCCGCTGGGTGCGGGAGGCGCAGGGGGTCGTCGCGCTGGGGGCCGCGGCCTACACGGCGGTCGCGCTCTTCTCCTACGAGCCGCGCCTCCACTGGCTCGACCAGGCCGCGCAGGTCGGCGTGGTCGGCCTCTGGATCGGCTGGGCTCTGTTCACGGGCCTCGGCTACGCCGGCTACCTCGTGCCGGCGGCGCTCGCGGCCTGGGCGATCTCCGCGTTCGCGCGGCCGCTCGCGGCGGGGGTCATCTCGACAGCCATCGGCCTCGGCCTCGGGCTGGTCGGCCTGGCGGGGCTGCTGGCCCGCGCCTCGGGCCCGAGCAGCGGGGTCTGGATCCACCGGGGCGGGGCCCTCGGCCGCCTGGTCAGCGCGGCGCTCCGGCGGACCATCGGGGACGTGGGGAGCCTCGTGGTCCTCGTCACCGTCCTGGCCGTCGCGGTCCTCTGCCTCACGCAGATCTCGTACGCCGGGCTCTCGCAGCGGCTCGCGGGAAGGCTCCGGCGCCTCGTCCGCCGCCGCGCGCCGGTGCCCGCCGCGGCGGCGCCGCCGGCGATCGCGGTGGCGCCCGAGCCCGCGCCGGCCCCGGCCCGCGTGCCGCGGGTCTCTGCGCCGGTCGTCGCGGCACCGGTGGAGCGGCCGAAGCTCCGCGCGGGCGAGCGCGAGCGCGGCCTCGCCTGGCAGGAGACCTTCGAGTT
>CAYQDR010000062.1:25467-27081 GCA_964416315.1 uncultured bacterium | reverse complement strand
CAGCTCCCGGGCCACATCGAGCGCGCGCTCGCCAACGGCGTCACGCGGGAGGAGCTGGGCGAGCTCATCACCCACCTCGCCTTCTATGCGGGCTGGCCGGCGGCCATGACCGCGGGCCGCATCGCCCGGAAGGTCGTCGACGAGCGGACGCCATGAAGATCGGGTTCATTGGGCTCGGCACCATGGGGCGCCACATGGCGTCCAACCTGATGAAGGCGGGTCACCAGCTCGTGGTCCACGACGTGCGCCGGGAGGCGGCGGCGCCTCACCGGGAGGCCGGGGCCGGCTGGGCCGAGACGCCGCGCGAGGTGGCTGCGGCGACGGAGGTGGTGTTCACGTCGCTGCCGGGCCCCCCGGAGGTGGAGGCGGTCGCGCTCGGCGAGCGGGGGCTCCTCGCGGGCCTCGCGGCGGGCGCGGTGTACTTCGATCTCACGACCAACGCGCCCGCGCTGGTGCGCCGGATCCACGCGGCGTTCCAGACACGCGGGATCCAGATGCTGGACGCGCCGGTGAGCGGCGGCCCGCGCGGGGCCGAGACGCGGCGGCTCGCCCTCTGGGTCGGGGGGGACGAGGGGGTCTTCGAGCGCTACAGGCCGGTGCTCGAGGCCATCGGCGATCGCCCCTGCTACGTCGGCCCGATCGGCGCGGGCTCGATCGCCAAGCTGGTCCACAACTGCGCCGGCTACGTCATCCAGACGGCGCTGGCCGAAGTCTTCACGCTGGGCGTCAAGGCCGGCGTCGATCCGCTCGCGTTGTGGAAGGCGGTGCGCCAGGGGGCGGGCGGCCGGCGTCGCACGTTCGACGGCCTCGCCGATCAGTTCCTGCCCGGTCGGTTCGAGCCGGCGTCGTTCGCCTTGCGTCTGGCCCACAAGGACGTCACCCTGGCGACCGACCTCGGCCGGGAGCACGACGTGCCCATGCGGCTCGCCGGTCTCGCGCTCGAGGAGCTGACCGAGGCGCTCGACCGGGGATGGGGCGAGCGCGACTCGCGGGTCGCCATGCTCCTGCAGGAAGAGCGCGCGGGCGTCGAGATCCGGGTCCCCGAGGCCGCGATCCGCCGCGTGCTCGAGGCGGACCGGTGATCCGGAAACCGCGCAGAACCGCTGCCCCACGCGCGCCCCTCAGTCGAGGGTGACGAGGATGCAGTGACGCAGCCTGCCCTCCAGGGCTCGGGAGCGGTGACCCTTGCCCCACGTGTCCTCGACGAGGATGACCTCGCCGGCGCCGATGCGGCGCGTCTCGCCATCGCTGGCGGTGAGCTGCACGCCGGCGTCGAGGTTGATGATGTACTGGCGCCGCGGGGCGGGGTGCCAGTCGAGGTCGTAGTCCGGCGGGACCTCGCGGAAGACGATCCCGCTGGCCGCGAGGCGCGCCGACAGCTGCCCCGCGTGGGTCGATTCCGTGAACTCGACCTCCACGTCCTCGAAGTGGGACTCGCCGTTCTGGTCGGCATAGAGCCGGTGGATCTTCATGGCGTCACCCCCGGGGCCGGGATCAGAGAGACGCGAGCGCCTCGTCCGGCCTCCGTGCCTTCACCATTGCGCTGATCACGGTCGCCTTGAGCACGCTAGAGGGACTTGGCGATGGCGTCGAGCACGCCCCGCTGCACGGTCG
>CAYQDR010000062.1:0-25367 GCA_964416315.1 uncultured bacterium | reverse complement strand
TGAGCACGCTAGAGGGACTTGGCGATGGCGTCGAGCACGCCCCGCTGCACGGTCGTGTCAGTGGACGTGAGCGGCTCGTCCTTGTCCACGAACAGGATGCGCTCGCGCCGAAAGACCGCGCGCTCGATCGTCACCGTCGTGCGGTTGCCGCCGGCGGGCTTCACGAGCAGATGCAGACGGTGCCGGATGCCCTTGGCGTAGACGCCGAAGTCCTCGCCCTCGATCCGCCGGGAGTCGGTGGTGATGAGCCCCACGCTGCGGTCGGCCTTGTCGATCTCCCAGCCGAGGTGCTTCAGCACCGCCTCGGTGACCGCCCACACGCGGTCGGGCGGAGCGTCGAACGTCCGCGCCACCGGGTCGGCTCCCAACGCCGGCAGCGCCAGTACCAGGCCCAGCAGTATCGCGAGTCGCCTCATGGCTCCTGCCTCCTTGTCTGATCTCAGGCGAGAGTCCCCCTGCACCGCCTCCCAGGCGAGATAGAGCACCGTTTCGGGGAGGGCGTCAAGCCCGTGGGTGGCCGTCGCCAGACCTCCTGCGGGTCGACCTGCCGCGGCCGGCGGTAGCCGATGCTACGAGCGGTGGCCGCGCGCCGCAACCCCGCACGTGGCGTGCGCGTCGGCGACGCGCCGGTAGATCGCGAGGATCCGCTCCGCGGTCTTCTCCCAGCGGAACCCCGCCGCCCGCGCCCGCCCGCGCGCCGCGAGCTCGCGCCTGAGGCACTCGTCCCCGCCGATCCTGAGGAGGCCCTCCGCGATCGCGGCGACCTCCCGCGGGTCGACCAAGAGCGCGCCGTTGCCCGCGACCTCGCGAAGGACCGGGAGGTCCGACGTGAGGACGGGCGTCCCGGACGCGAACGCCTCGGGGACGGGGAGCCCGAACCCCTCGCGGTGGTGATGATGTCGTCGGTCGACGAAGTGGACAGAGACGGCCAGGGCGATCTGCCTCACGATCCCCCCGATGGTTGTCCGGGCGGCCCGCGTGATCGAATGAGCGTCTCTCCTAACGGGGGAAGCTGAGGCGCTCGAGATCCTCGAGGAGCCGGGCCGTGAACGTCCGAAGCTCCTCACCGTCGGGCCCGACGAGGAGGACCCGGCGGAACGCGGGCGCATCGGTCAGCACCTCGACGCGCCCACCAAGCTCCGATGCGATCACCGGGAGCGACGCGAGGGCGGCGCGGAACGCCGCCTCGTCCGCCGTGAACAGGTCGAGGTCGAAGGACCGGCGATGCCCGAGGTGGACGCCAAGCGCGCCACCGCCGGTCAGATAGAACCCGCGCACCGAGGCGAAGAAGCGCTGGAGGAACCTCCGCTCGAACGGGCTGAGCGCACTAGAGAATGAGCCCATGGCGCCGCCAGGCGCGGAGGATGTAGTCCCAGAAGCCGCGTCGTCGCCCCAGGCGGGGCGTGAGCTCCGGGTATCGGGCCGCGACACGGCCCACGGTCAGGAAGCGCCAGACCTGATCGTCCCGAGCCTCCCGCATGACTTTGGCCGCGAGGTCGAGCCACCGCGGATGCGTCTCGTCAGCCAGGATCTCCTGCAGGTCCCGCACGGACAGATCCTCGTCCCAGAGGAACCACGGGCGGGTCTCCGGGTCATCGAGATCGGTGCCGAGCGGACGTGGCACACCGGTCATGGCCCACCCTAGGATACCTCACGGCCCGGGAGGCGGGCCTCGGTCGCTGCAACAGGCACCCTCCTCCCTGCTGAAAATCTAGGCCGAACGGAACGTAGCCGCCGCAAAGCACTTTCCCGGGTACCTCCCTGAGCCCGCTGCGGCCCGCCGTGCGCCCGGATCCCCCCCGGGCGAGCGGATTCCTGGGGTAGCCGGAGTGTAGCGGCTCTGGCGAGCCGCGTGCCGAACCGATACGGCCTGGCTCCAGGCGCTCCGGGTGGGCCGGGGGCTCGTGGGGGAGTATGATGCCACGTGTGTTGTGCCGCCCGGGGAGGGCGGCGCTCGACGCCCACAGGGGGAGGTTCCCCCGCGGGGGAGGAGGCCTGAGCATGGCGGCACCGGGGCGGGACCCGTTCGGCCTCGAGCTCTTCAAGAACGCCCTTCTCGCGATCGCCGACGAGATGGCGCTGACGATCCTCCGGACGGCCTACTCGGGCGTGCTGAAGGACAACATGGATTACTCGACCGCCCTGGCGGACGGCGAGGGGCGCACGATCGCCCAGGGGCTCACGCTGCCGGGCCACCTGTGCTCCTTCCCCGACGCCCTCGAGGCGACCCTCCGCCGCTACGGCGACCGGATGCAACCGGGCGACGTCTACTGCCTGAACGACCCCTTCGAGGGGGGCATGCATCTGCCCGACGTCTTCGTCCTGAAGCCGATCTTCTGGGAGGGCGAGCGGATCGCGTTCGCGGCGACGATCTGCCACCAGACGGACGTGGGCGGGCGGGTGGCGGGCTCGAACGCCGCCGACTCCACGGAGATCTACCAGGAGGGGCTGCGGATCCCGCCCGTGAAGCTGTACGATCGCGGGGAGCCCAACGAGACGCTCTTCCGCCTCATCGAGAAGAACGTGCGCCTGCCGGTCCGGGTCCTGGGGGACCTCCGCGCCCAGCTCTCTGCCTGCCACATCGCCGAGCAGGCCTTCCTGCGCCTCGTCGAGCGCCACGGCGCGAAGCCGGTGAAGGCGTACATGGAGGAGATCCTGGACTACACCGAGCGCCTGACCCGGGCGGCGGTGCGGGCGCTGCCGGACGGGGAGTGGAGCTTCGAGGACTGGATCGACGACGATGGGATCGAAGTGGGGAAGCCCATCCGCCTCAAGGTCACCTTCCGGAAGCACGGCGACACGCTCGTGGCCGACTGGACCGGCACCTCCCCTCAGGTCAAGGGCGCCATCAACAACACCGCCTCATACACGAAGGCGGCGACCTACACCTGCCTGAAGTCGGTCATCTCGCACGACGTCCCGTCCAACTCGGGCTTCTACCGGGCCATCGAGGTCATCGTGCCCGCGGGCACCATCGCCAACGCCGTGCTGCCGGCCGCCTCCGCGGCGCGGGGGCTCACCGGCTTCCGCATGATCGACTGCGGCTTCGGGGCGCTGGCCCAGATGCTCCCCGACCGCGTCCTGGCCGCCGGCGAGGGCGGGAACACGGGCGTGTCCATCGGCGGCTATTACCCGGACCGGCGCCCGTTCATCTTCGTGGAGTTCGTCTGCTCGGCCTGGGGCGCGCGGCCGTGGGCCGACGGGCTCGACGGGAACGCGAACCTCATGGCCAACATGTGCCTGCCCTCGGCGGAGGTGACGGAGACGGAGCAGCCGGTCGAGATCGTCTGTTGCGAGTTCATCCAGGACTCGGGCGGCGCGGGCAAGCACCGCGGCGGGATGAGCGTCCGCCGCGCGTATCGGCTCCGGGAGGCCGAGGCCGTCCTCCAGGTGCGGAGCGACCGGCGCGCGTTCTGCCCCTACGGCCTCTACGGGGGTCAGCCGGGCCGGCCGTCCCTGAACCTGATGAACCCCGGCACCGCGGACCGGCTCCTGCCCGCCAAGCTCACCATGACGAGGCGGCGCGGCGAGGTCTTCTGTCACGAGCAGCCGGGGACCGGGGGCTGGGGCGATCCCCTCGAGCGCGACCCGGCGCGGGTCCTCCGGGACGTGCGAAACGAGTTCGTGAGCCTCCGCTCGGCGCGGGAGGACTACGGGGTCGTCATCGATTCCGGGACTTGCGCGGTGGACCTCGCGGCGACCGAGCGGCTCCGGGCCGAGCTGCGCGCCGCCCGCGGCTGGGACAAGCCCCCGGTCTTCAGCCGCTGACCGCAGCGACGCCCCTCCCGGACCTTGACGCCCGCCGGGTCTTGTGGTACGCATTCCACAACGCGATGCGGAAGACGATCGTCAAGCCGAGGGCCCCGTACAGGATCATCCAGGTGCCGATCGATGTCCGCCTGCTGGAGTGCGTGGACGCCGCCGCCGGTCGGGTCGCGGAGAGCCGCGCCGCCTACATTCGGGGCGCCTGCGAGCGGCGGCTGAAGAGCGAGGAGACCGAAGCGCTCGACCGGCGCTACGTGGAGGGATATCGACGCCGGCCCGAGACGGAGGCCTGGGCGCGGCTCGGCGCAAGGCTCCTGGCGCGCCGGTTGCGCGGGGACGCGTGGTAGGTGAAGCGCGGCGAGGTCTGGTGGGCCGACCTTCCGGCGCCGGTTGGGCGCCGGCCGGTCGTGCTCCTCAGCCGGGACGCCGCCTACGCCGTCCGGGCGGCGGTTACCGTGGCTCCCGTGACCCGAACCATCCGTGACATCCCCGTCGAGGTCGCGCTCGGCCGCGAGGAGGGGCTCCCCGCTCGCTGCGTCGTGAACCTCGACGACCTCACGACGATCCCGAAGTCGCTCCTCCGGCAGCGAGTCGGCGCCTTGTCGGCCACCCGCCTCGTCGAGGTCGAGGCCGCGAGCCGCTTCGCGCTGGACCTCGCCTGATCGGTCGTGAGCGCTGCGGTCACCGGTGCGACCTCGGCGAGCCTCACGCTCGGCCGCGCCGCGCCCTGACTCTCCTCAGGTCTCCGCCTCCGGCGCCGCCGGCGCGCCGAGCGCGGCCGCGACTCCCAGCACGCTCCAGAAGACCGGGGCCACGCTGACCACGCTGAAGTGGAACTGGAGGTCGACGAGGTACGCCACGATCCCGGCGAGGCAGCCGATCCCCAGCATCCCGCGGGCGTCGGCCGTGCGCGCTGCGAGCCACGCGCGGCGCAGGCACACAGCCACGAGCCACCAGAACGCGCCGACGCCGAGGAGCCCGAGCGAGAGCGCCATGTCGAGCGTCTCGTTGTGGGCCTTGTCCACGAGGATCGCGGGCCCCAGGAGCCGGAGCTTGTCGGGGTCCCGCTGCGGGAACACGGCGACGAGGGCTTCCGGCCCGTAGCCGAGGAGCAGCCGGCGCGCGAGGAGCGCCGCCGTCTTCCGCCAGAGGTAGAGCCGCAACTCGACGGACGTGTCGCGGAATTCGACCGTGGACTGGGCGCGTGCGAGCGGAACGACGGGACCCGGACTCCGCGGCCCGCGCGGCCGGAGCGGCCCTCCCGGGATCGCGAACAGCGCCGTCACGGCCACCAGCAGGAGCAGCGCCGCGCCGCAGCGGCGGACCGGCAGGGCCGACCACTGCCGGAGGACCAGCGCCGTCGCGACGCCGAGGGCGAGGGCGAGCGCGAGCCACGCCGCCCGGCCCCAGGTGAACAGCGCGGTCAGGTGGACGAGGAGGAGGGCGCCCGTGGCGAGGGCGAGGTCGCGCCGGCGCGCGGCCACGGCGACGGCGCCGAGGGCGAGCGGGGTCACGAGCGCCATGTAGGCGCCGAGCCAGTTCGGGTTGCCCGTCGTCGAGAAGGCCTGCCACCAGCCCTGCCGCTGCCAGTCGCGGGTGAGCCACTCGTACCCCGCGTACTGCGCCATCCCGTAGAGCGCGACGAGGGAGGCGCCGGCCAGGGTCGCCGCCCACCACCACCGGAGGAGCGCGCGGCTTCGGAGCGCCGCCGCGGCCAGGAAGACGGCGACGTAGGCGAGCAGCGTCAGCAGCCCCTCGTCCCGCCACGGCGCGCCCCAGAGGCTCCAGCGCGAATCCACCGAGCCCCACGTGGCCGCGGCGGCCACGAGCGCGAACACGAGCGCGGGGAGGACGACCGCGCGGTCGATGGAGGCGGGCCGGGTGATCGCGCGGCCGAGCCACGCGAGCGCCAGGAGCGGCGCGAGGCCCCAGAGCGCGCGAGCCTTGATCGCGTAGTAGATGTTAGCCGGGGTGGTGGGATCGACGAGGAGGGGGACAACCGCCACGACCGCCAGGACGCCTCCGAGCATCACGAGGAGGCTGGCGCGGGCGAGCGTGTCCGGCGTCGTGGCGGGCATCGCCGCCCCGTCTATAGCACAGCGGCGCCCGGGTGGTATAGTTGTCCCGCGATGAAGGTCATCCTCCGAAACCAGGGGAAAGAGGTCGAGCTGGCCGGCCGGCGCCGGGTGCGCGAGCTCCTGAGCGAGCTCGGCGTCCTGCCCGAGACCGTGCTCGTCATCCGGGGGCGCGAGCTCCTCACGGTGGACGAGGTCGTCCGCGAGGACGACGTCGTCGAGCTCCGCCCCGTCATCTCGGGAGGCCGCCGGTGAAGTGCCGGAAGTGCGGCGGCCGGGCGGTCCTCGAGCTGCGCCGCCACAACACGGCCTTCTGCGCGGACGACTTCCTCGCGTTCTTCCGCCGCCAGACCCTCGAGACGATCCGCCGGTGGAAGATGTTCACGCGGGAGGAGCCGGTCCTCGTCGCGGTGTCGGGGGGCAAGGACTCCCTCGCGCTCTGGGACGTGCTCGTGGAGGCCGGCTACCGCACCGCGGGGCTCTACATCGACCTCGGGATCTTCGACTACTCGCGGGAGTCTCGGGCGAGGTGCGAGGCGTTCGCGGCCGAGCGCGGCGCGCGCCTCGTCGTCGTCCGGGTGGCGGCCGAGGTGGGCGCGGGGATCCCGCAGGTCCGGGACGTGACGCGGCGTCCGGCCTGCTCGGCGTGCGGGCTGTCCAAGCGCTACATCATGAACCGCGCGGCCCTCGAGGGCGGCTTCAGCGCGGTCGCCACCGGCCACAACCTCGACGACGAGGCGGCCACGCTGTTCGGCTCGACGCTCCGCTGGGACGCCTCGGCGCTCGCGCGCCAGACGCCGGTCCTCGAGGCCAGCCATCCGAAGCTGGTCCGCCGCGTCAAGCCGCTCTTCCGGCTGAGCGAGCGGGAGACCGCGGCCTACGCCTTTCTCCGCGGCATCGACTACATCGTCGAGGAGTGCCCGTTCGCGCGCGGCGCGACCTCGCTCACGCACAAGGAGGTCCTGAACCGCCTCGAGGACGCCTCCCCCGGCGCGAAGGCGTCGTTCTTCCTCAACTACCTCGACCGCGCCCGCCACCTTTTCCAGGCGAGCGAGGCGGTGGACCTCCGGGAGTGCGCGCGCTGCGGGCAGACGACCACGGGCGAGGTCTGTGCGTTCTGCAGGCTCGCCGACCAGGTCCGCCGCGCCGCCGGGCCGACCGGGCCCGCCCGCGCGGAGCCGACCGACCCGCCGGCCCTGCGCGGGCTCATCTCGGATCTGAGGGCCGCCTCCGAGATCCACGCGCCCTGACGGGCGCCGCCCCGCGCCCGTGTCCCGCCCCGTCCCGCCCGCGCCGGATGCCGACCAGGTCATCTTCGTCGGCACGGGTGGCGGGCGGATGACGACCGCGACGCAGGCCCGCGCGACCGGCGGCCTCTGGGTCGTCCTCGACGGTGTCCGCCTCCACGTGGATCCTGGCCCCGGGGCCCTCGCCCACGTCCGCGGGAAAGCCCTCGGGCTGGACCCGACGCGGCTCGACGCGGTCGTCCTCACCCACAAGCACCTCGACCACTCCGGGGACGTCAACGCCATGATCGAGGCGATGACGCACGGAGGGACCCGACCCCGGGGGCTGGTCCTCGCGCCGCGCGACGCGTACGAGGACGATCCGGTCATCCTCCGGTACGTGCGCGGGTACGCGGCGCAGACGATCGCGCTCGAGGCCGGCGGCCGCTACCCGGTCGGCGACCTCGTCCTCGAGACGCCGCTCCGGCTCCGGCACCCGGTCGAGACGTACGGCCTCCGCTTCGCCGGCCTCCGCCACTCCATCGGCCTGATCGCCTGCACGGGCTACTTCCCGGAGCTCGAGGACGCCTTCCGGACGGACCTCCTCATCCTGAACGTCGTCTTCCGGGACCCGCGCGACGAGATCCACCTCGCCGTGCCGGACGCGCGGCGCCTGATCGGGGCGATCCGCCCGCGGCTTGCCGTGATCACGCACTTCGGGCTCACCATGGTCCGGGCGCGTCCGTGGGAGATCGCGGAGGCGCTCAGCCAGGAGACTGGGGTGCGGGTCGCCGCCGCGCGCGACGGCTGGCGCCTCGCCCTCGCTTCCCTGGACGCGTCCCCTCCCCCGCCGGGGGAGCGGGCAGGGTGAGGGCCCGCTCGGCCCGCGCCGGCCGCGGGGCTACTTGCGCGAGCGATTGCCCTCGGCCCGGAGGTAGTGCTCCACCACGTACGATGGGGGGACGCGCCGGGCTCAAGGCGCCGGGCAGAGCGCCTGCAGACCCTCCGCGAGGCAGTCCGAGAGGGAGTAGAAGATCCGGTCGGCATCCGCCTCACCGGCGAGCCCCAGGACCGCCAGGAGCGCGAGCGCCGCCGCCCTCACCGGACCGGCCGCACGCCCAGCGCGCCGAGGAGCGCCCCGAGGTCGTCCCCGCGGTCGATCCGGTAGAAGACCGCCTGCATGCCGACCGCCCGGGCGGCCTCGACGTTCGTCTCGTAGTCGTCCACGAAGACGCAGGCTTCGGGGGGGAGGCGGAGGCGCTCCGCCGCAAGGCGGTAGATCGCGGGCTCGGGCTTGGCGATCCCGACCTCCGCGGAGCAGACGATGGCGTCGAAGAGATCGTGGATCCCGAGGCCGTCGCGGAGGCGCGCCCGGAGCGAGGCGTCGGCGTTCGAGAGGATCGCGATCCGGTACGGCGGCCGGAGCGCCCGGACAAGGGCGATGTTCTCCGCGATCGGCCGCTGGCTCGCGCGCCACGCCTCGTGGAGCCGCGGCAGGGCACGGCCGGCCTGCGCCTCGAGGAGCCGGTGGGATTCTTCGAGCCACGCCTCGCGGTCGCCCCGCCCCTGTTCGAGCGCCTTCCACGTCGGCGTGCGATAGAGCGTCTCGAGGAGCGCGTTGCGCGGGAGCGCGTGGGCGGCCTCGAGCTCCCGCAGGACGTCCCACCGCATGTCGTGGATCACGCCGCCGTAGTCGAGGATGACCCCCCGGATCGGGCCGGGCGCGGTCACGAGCCCGCTCCGCCGCCGAGGGGCGTGATCCGGATCAGGACGCTCGTCTTGGCCCCGAGCCCCCGGCGGATGTGGCGCCCCATCCACAGGGGGACGACGAGCCAGTACTTCCGCCGGTAGGCCCGGAGGAGCGCCGCCTCGACGTCGGGGCGGTCGTCCACCCATTCCGCGCGCCCCTCGAACGCCGGCCCGTCACGGCGCCCGACGTGGACCGTCACGCGGCCGTTCTGCTGGATGCGGCGGGCCTTGAGGCTCGCCCGCTGCGTCGTGAAGTAGACCGCGCCGTCGTGGGGCCAGAGCCAGGTGGGGACGGTGCCGGGCTTCCCGGTCGGGCCGTACGTCGTCAGGTACATGTACTTCGCGCGGCGGAGGGCGGCCTCGAGGTCGGGGCTCACGTCGAGGCACTATACCAGAACCCGCGAGCCGAGGCCCGCCGGCTCCGCTGTTATCATGCGAGCACGATGGCATCGGCGCTGCCCCCCCGGCTCCCGCCCCTCAGACGCCGGGGCGCGAGCCACTTCATCCAGGAGGACGCGCCGGAGGAGATCGTCCAGGCGATCCGGGCCTGGTGACCCGGATCGGAGTCCTGACGGGAGACCGCGGCCTATTCCGCAGGGCGCCAACGAGGAGAGATGCTAAGATTCGGCCACCGACGTCCCCCTCGGAGCCGGGGGCCGGCGGTCCCGAGCGTGCGCAGGGGGTGTCGCCCTTCGTGATCCCTCAGGCGGTCCTCTACCTCGCCGTCCCGGACGACGCGCGGGCGGCGCTGCTGACCGTCGCGGGCTGGCCAGTCGCGTTCCGTGCGCTGATGGCGGCGGTGCGCGCGGGGGCCACCCGGGTCGGCCTGCCCGCGTCCTTCCGCGGGACCGCGCTCGAGCGGGCGATCGCCGGGGTGCCGGCGGCCCGCGCCGCGGCCGTCTGGCTCGAGGCCGGCAGTGAGGCGCCGGCTGAGCCCGCGCTGCTCGTCCCGGCGGCCGCCCTCGCGCCGGCCACGGCGATGCGGGAGCTCCTCGACGGACCCGTGCCCGCCGTGCTCACCGAGTCAGCGGGGAGCGACGCCCCGGTCGTCGCCGCCTCGGGCGCACTCGTGCGGTCGCTCTGGGGGCGCCTGGCAGCCGGCGAACCGGTGGGCGCGGTGCTCGGGGACGCCCTCGGGGCCGGCGGGGTCGCCGATCGGGCGGCCGCGGGCTGGTACGTCCGCGTCGCGACCCCCGCGGCCGCGGTGGCCGCCGAGGCGCGCCTGTACACGCAGCTCGGGAGTCCCCTCGACACGCGGCTCGATACGGCGCTCCACCGGCGCCTGTCGCGACTCGTCACCCGCGGGGCCGTGGCGGCCGGGCTCACGCCGAACGTGGTGACGGGGGCGAGCCTGCTCGTCGGGGTGATCGCGGCCTGGTGCTTCTGGCGTGGGAGCCCCGCGAGCGCCCTGGCGGGGTTCGGGCTCTACGCCGCGTCGACGGTGCTCGATCACGCGGACGGCGAGGTCGCCCGCCTGACGCTCACCGAGTCGGCCCTCGGCGAGTGGCTCGACATCGTCGCGGACACGCTCGTCCACGCGCTGATCGTGCTCGCGCTGGGTCTGACGGTCGAGCGCCTCGTGGGCGGGGGCGGGGCGGTGCTGGGGACGGTGGCCGCGGTGGGTGTGGGGGCGGGCGCCGCGCTCGCGAAGATCTCGCCGCCGCCCGCGTCCGCCGCCGGCGTCGTGCTCCACGGCCTCAGCAACCGGAACGGCTTCTACGCGATGCTGGCCGGCTTCATCCTCGCGCTCGCCTGGCTGCCCGCCGCGCTGCCGGCCCTGATGCTGGTCGTCGCGGTCGGCATGCACGCCTTCTGGCTGGGCCACGTGGTCTACCGCGTGGCCCGGCGCCGCCCCGAGTCCGCCGCGGGCTGACGCCGGCGCGCGGCCGGCTCACTCCGGCGAGGCGGCCTGACTGCCGAGCTCCTCGCGGAGCCGCCCGCGGGCCTCCGCCTCGAAGGCTTCCACCGAGACCCCGAAGGCGCGCCGGACCGGAGGCGACGGGGGACGGCAAGGGGATGAGCCCGTCGGCGTGTTGGCGTTGGTTGCGGCCGCGCTCACGCGCCGGTATAGTGGGGACGAGAACGCAGCCGCCGTCACGCCAAGGAGGCTCCCATGCCAGAGGCCGTCATCGTCGAAGCCGTCCGCTCGGCCGTCGGACGCCGGAACGGGAAGCTCACCGGCGTCCGCCCGGACGACCTCATGGCGCACGTGCTCCGGGCGCTGGTCCAGCGGGCGGGGGTGGATCCCGGCGTCGTCGAGGACGTGGTCCTCGGCTGCGTCGACCAGGTCGGCGAGCAGGGGTTCAACATCGCGCGGAACGCCGCGCTGATCGCCGGGTTCCCGGTCGACGTCTGCGGCACGACGCTGGACCGCATGTGCGGCTCGGGCCAGCAGGCCGCGAACTTCGGCTTTGGCATGGTCGCGGCGGGTCAGCACGACTGCGTGATCGTGGGCGGCGTGGAGCACATGACGCGCGTCCCGATGGGCTCGAACGGGCAGGGCCCCGGGGAAGGGCCGATCAGCCCGAAGCTCGCCGAGCGCTACCAGATCGTCCCGCAGGGGATCTCCGCCGAGCTCATCGCCGAGAAGTGGGGGCTCACGCGCGCCCAGCTCGACGAGTTCTCGGCCCAGAGCCACGAGAAGGCCGGCCGGGCGATCGCCGAGGGGCGGTTCAAGCGGGAGATCGTGCCCGTGACGCTCCCCGATGGCGCCAGGTTCGACACGGACGAAGGGGTGCGGGTCCCCGTGAACCGGGAGAAGATGGCGAGCCTCGCCCCGTCGTTCAAGCCCGATGGCGTCGTCACGGCCGCCAACTCGAGCCAGATCTCCGACGGCGCGGCGGCGCTCCTCGTCATGTCGGGGGAGAAGGCCCGGGCGCTCGGCCTCAAGCCGCGCGCGCGGTTCGTCGCCACGGCGCTCGCGGGCGTGGACCCGACGATCATGCTGACGGGGCCGATCCCGGCGACCCAGCGCGTCCTCCGGAAGGCGGGGATGACGCTCGCCGACGTGGACCGCGTCGAGATCAACGAGGCGTTCGCCTCGGTCGTGCTCGCCTGGGAGCGGGAGCTGCATCCGGACATGTCCAGGGTGAACGTCAGCGGCGGCGCGATCGCGCTGGGTCACCCGCTCGGCTGCACGGGGGCCAAGCTCCTCACGACGCTCCTCCACGAGCTCGAGCGGTCGGGCGGCCGGTTCGGCCTCCAGACGATGTGCATCGGGTTCGGCCAGGGGATTGCGACGATCATCGAGAGGATGTGAGGCAGGCATGGCCGGGTACTATTGCCCGCGCTGCAAGAGGACGGCGCCCCTCCAGAAGGTGTGCTGCGGCCGGCCCATGAAGAAGGGATGAGCGGGCCGCCACCGGCCCGCTCGTCCGCGGCTTCCGCCGCGCCCCTCGTCCTGATCTGCGGCCTGGACCACGCCAACATCGCCGAGGAGGACGCCGTCTTCCGCGCGGCGGGCGTCTCCTACCGGACGGTCGTCGCCCGGACCGAGGCGGACTACCTCGGCCACTGCGGCGAGGCGGACGCGCTGCTGATCCAGTACGGCGACGTGAGCCGCCGCGTGATCGAGGGGTTGCCGCGGCTCCGGGTGGTCGTCCGCTACGGCGTCGGCGTGGACGGCATCGACCTCGCGGCGGCGACGGCGCGCGGGATCCCGGTCGTGAACGTGCCCGACTACGGGACGGATGAGGTCGCGAACCACGCGGTCGCCCTGCTCCTCGCGCTTGCCCGGAAGCTCGCCCGGCTCGACCGGCAGACGCGCGCCGGCCGCTGGAACGTCTTCGAGGTCGGGCCGGTCACGCGTCTCGTCGGGCGGGCCGTGGGGATCCTCGGCTGCGGCCGGATCGGCCGTGCCGTCGCCCGGAAGCTCGTCGGGTTCGACGTCCGCCTCCTCGCCTGCGACCCCTACATCACGGCGTTCCCGCCCGGGGTCGAGCCCGTGTCGTTCGAGCGGCTCCTCGCGGAGTCGGACTACCTGACGATCCACTGTCCCCTCAACGCCGAGACGCGACACCTGATCGGTGCGGGGGCGCTCGCGCGGCTGAAGCCGACGGCGGTGCTGATCAACACGGCGCGGGGCGGGATCGTGGACACGACCGCGCTCACCGAGGCGCTCGAAGGTGGCCGCCTCGCCGGCGCCGGGCTCGACGTCCTCGAGCAGGAGCCGCTGGACCCCGCGAGCCCGCTCCTCCGGATGGAGCAGATCATCGTCACGCCGCATGCCGCCTGGTACTCCGAGGAGGGGCGCTCGGACTTGAAGCGCCGCGTCGCCGAGGAGACGGTCCGGGTCCTCCGTGGCGAGCGGCCCCTCAACTGCGTCAACCCCGAGGTCTTCGCCCGGACGCGATAGCGTCGGCCCGGAGCCCCATTCCGGGAGCGCTAGAAAGGGCTCGGAGGCCAAAGTCCGAGGGTGCGGGTCGGAGGAGGAGCGGGAGGGCGAGGAAGGGCGAATAAGACGGAAGACGCCCGTCGAGGAGACGAGTGCGATGAAGAAGGAAGAGATCCTCGCGAAGCTCGCGGCCGGGGAGCTCAAGGTCGAGGAGGCCTCGAAGCTCCTCGCGGAGCTCGAGCAGCGACGCGGCCCGCTCTACTGCAAGGTGAGCGAGAAGGGCGCGGTGAGCGTCTACGGGCTCCAGCGGATGCCGGTGACCCTGTACATGGAGCAGTGGCAGCGCCTGCTCGACTTCGGCGACGAGATCCGGCGGTTCATCCGGGAACACGAGGGCGAGCTCAAGCGGAAGCAGCGATAGGCTCTCGCCCATTGCCTTGAGGGATGGACGACCAACATCTCTTTGACGAACTGCTCCGGGTCGCGGAGGCTATTGGAGTCGCCGTTCGGGTCGAGTCCTTCGAGACCCCCGCGACGGCCGGTGGAGGGTCGTGCATCCTTCAGGGCGAGAGGCTTATCTTGGTCGACAGGACTGCGCCGCTTCGAGAGCGGATTGCGGCGCTGGCCCGAGCGCTCACCGAACTCGAGACCGAAACGGTCTTCATGATCCCGGAGGCGCGGGAGGCCGTCGAGGCGATGAGAGAGTTGCTAAGAGGGAGACGGCTCACGGCATAGCTTCCGACGGAGGATGCTCCATGCCCCGCTACGAATTCCTATGCCAGAAGTGCAAGAAGCCGTTCGAGCTTGTCATGACCATCTCGGAACGGGAGAAAGCCAGGGTCAAGTGCCCAAAGTGCAAAGGCACGAAGGTCGTGCCGCAGCTCGCCGGCTTCATGGCGCAGACGTCGAGGAAGAGCTGAGCGTCGTCTGAGCCGATACCAAGGTCAAACCGAGCGAGAGAGACGGTCGGGGACCTGGGAGGCCGATGATGATCAACGTGAAGAACGTCGGACACGTCGTGCTCAAAGTGAGGGATCTCGAGCGGTCGGCTCGGTTCTATCAGGACGTGCTCGGACTCAAGGAGGTGGCGCGGGGCACGTTCGGCAGCCCGATGGTGTTCTTCTCGGCGACGGGCGAGAATCACCACGACATCGCGCTCTTCGAGGTCGGCCCCGATGCCGCGCCTCCCGAGGAGAACGGGGTGGGCCTCTATCACGTCGCGCTCCGAATCGGTCACAGCCTCGAGGAGCTTCGGGCGGCGAAGACCCATCTTGAGAGGAACGGCATCACGGAGTTGCGGTTGCAGGACCACGCCGTCAGCCAGTCCATCTACCTTAACGATCCCGACGGGAACCGGCTCGAGCTCTATGTCGACGCGGACCCGGGCATCTGGCGCGACGACCCCTCCGCCGTGGCGACCTCCATTCCGTTGGAGCTCTGAGTTGTTCTGTTGTCGGTATAGTCTTGGTTGCCCTAGCCTGAGGTCCTGGATGAGAGCGATCCAGGGACGAGGCGGGTCCTCCAGGGAAATCCGGCCTTGACGCGGCGACCGGCGTGGACTATAGGCGTGGACTATAAAGGTGGCCACGTGTCAGTCGACCGTAGCCTGATCCTGTGCGGCCCTCGGGGGTGGGAGTCATGCCCTTGGACCAGGCCTCCGGACACCTCTTTGACGCCCGCGTGGGCCATACAGCTGGCTCGTGTGGGCGTTCGTGTTTTTGGACTGAGAAGGTGATCATGATGCTCAAGCTCGTCGTCGTCCTCGCCCTGAGCATCGTCGTGGCGCCGCTCGCCGCCGAGGCGCAGGTGGCGAAAGTTCACCGCGTCGCCCTCGTCTTTACCACATCCCCGGTCGCGGAGATGGATGGACCCGAGCCTGTCAACCCCGTCGCCAGAGCGTTCGTGCACGCCTTGCGCGCTCTCGCCTACGTGGAAGGTCAGAACCTCATTCTGGAGCGCCGGTCTGCAGAGGGAAAATTCGAGCGGTATGCCGATATCTTCAGCGGACTGGTCCGCCTCAAGGTCGACGTAATCGTGACCGTCAACACCCCCATGACTCAGCAGGCTAAGGCGGTGACTACGATCGTCCCGATTGTCATGGCGGCCAGCACGGATCCAGTGGGCGCCGGGCTCATCAGGAGCCTCGCCCGACCGGGCGGGAACATCACCGGACTCACGTTTGCCGTTGGGCCGGAGATTGAAGCCAAACGCCTTCAGCTGCTGAAGGAGACGCTGCCCGGAGCCTCGCGGCTTGCCTATCTGGGGATGAAGGGAGATGAAGATTGGGAAGCTCCCTGGGGGGAGAGCCTGCGGGCGGCGGCGCAGCGGCTGGGCTTGACCGTGGTGCTGGCCGAGCACACGCCCAACGACTTCACCAGCGCCTTCAGTCGGATCGGCCGCGACCGCCCCGATGCCCTCTTCGTCTCGGCCAATCCCTCGGCCTTCGCGCACCGGAGGCTCATCGTCGACTTCGCGACACGGAGCCGGCTGCCGAGCACGCACGCCTTTCGAGAAGCCGTGGAACTCGGGGGACTCATGTCCTATGGCGTGAACGTGCCCGACCTCTGGCGGCGCGCCGCTGGCTACGTGGACCGGATCCTCAAAGGCGCCAAACCCGCCGACCTTCCCGTCGAGCAGCCCACCAAGTTCGAGCTGGTCGTGAATCTCAAGGCCGCGAAGGCCCTCGGCCTGACGATCCCCCAGTCGGTGCTGATGCGGGCGGACACGGTGATCGAGTAGGCGACGATCAGGGGTGCAGGAAGGGCGACCGGCAGGAAATTGAAGAGTCCCCAGAACAGACCGTTCCAGGGACTTCCTTGACTGCCTCCGCCCGCCGGGCTAGGCTTGGCCATTCTAGGCTGGAGACGGCGGCATGCACTGTGCCCGGTGCCAGCACGACAACCCACCTCGGGCCAAGTTCTGTCTGGAGTGCGGCGGCCGATTCATCGAAAAGTGCAGCAGCTGCGGCACGGAGCTTCCCGCTGGAGCTAAGTTCTGCCTTGAGTGTGGGCAGGCGATCGGCGGGCCCGCCACAGTTCAGGCTCGATTCACCTCCCCTCGGGTATATACCCCGAAGCACCTAGCCGAGAAAATCCTCATCTCGAAGACCGCTCTCGAGGGGGAGCGGAAGCAGGTCACCGTCCTCTTCGCCGACCTCAAGGGCTCGATGGAGCTGCTGGCCGACCGCGATCCCGAAGGAGCCCGCAAGCTGCTGGACCCGGTGCTGGAGCACATGATGGAGGCGGTCCACCGCTACGAGGGCACCGTGAACCAGGTGATGGGCGACGGCATCATGGCGCTCTTCGGCGCGCCGGTGGCCCACGAGGACCACGCGGTGCGGGCGTGCTACGCCGCCCTCCGCATGCAGGGCGCCATCCGCCGGTACGCCGAAGAGCTCCAGCGGTCGGAAGGTCTGCCGCTCCTCATCCGCGTCGGGCTCAACTCCGGCGAGGTCGTGGTCCGCTCCATCGGCTCGGATCTGCGCATGGACTACACCGCCGTCGGTCAGACGACCCACCTCGCCGCCCGCATCGAACAGATGGCGATGCCGGGGTCGTCCCTCATGACCGCCGACACTCTCCGGCTCGCCGAGGGGTATGTCCAGGTCCGGCCCCTCGGTCGCCTGGCTGTCAAGGGCCTCACCGAACCCATCGAGGCCTACGAGCTCACCGGCGCTGGCTTCGCCCGCACGCGCATGCAGATCCTGGCCGCGCGCGGCTTCACCCGCTTCATCGGCCGCGACACGGAGATGGACGCCCTCGGCCGGGCCCTGGACCTCGTGGACCATGGCCATGGCCAGGTGGTGGCCGCCGTCGGCGAGCCCGGGGTCGGAAAGTCGCGCCTCTTCTGGGAGTTCACCCACTCGCACCGCACCCACGGCTCGCTCGTCCTCGAGAGCGCCTCGGTCTCCCACGGCAAGGCCACGGCCTACCTGCCGCTGGCGGATCTCCTCCGCGAGTACTTCCGCATCGAGAGCCGGGACGATGCCCGCCGGGTCGCCGAGAGGGTCACCGGCAAGATGCTGACGCTGGATCGGGCGCTGGAGCCGCACCTGCCGGCCCTGATGGCGCTGCTCGACGTGCCCGTCGAGGATCCCGCCTGGATCGGACTCGAGGCGCATCAGCGCCGGCGGCAGACCCTCGAGGCCGCGCGGCGCCTGCTCCTCCGGGAGAGCCAGCGCCAGCCCCTCGTCCTGGTCTTTGAGGATCTTCACTGGCTGGACTCAGAGACCCAGGCCTTCCTCGACGGTCTCGTCGAGAGCCTTCCGACGGCGCGGGTCTTGCTGCTCGTCAACTACCGGCCCGAGTACGGCCACGGCTGGGGGCGGAAGACGTACTACACCCAGATCCGTCTCGACCCGCTGCTGCCGCAGAGCGCCGCCGAGCTGCTCGATGCGCTGCTCGGGGTGGATCCCGGTCTCGGCCCACTGAAGTCGCTCGTGATCGAGAGGACCGAGGGCAATCCATTCTTCCTCGAGGAATGCGTCCGCACCCTGGTCGAGACGGGAGCCGTCGCCGGGGAGCGCGGCGCCTACCGCGCGGCGCGTCCCATCGCCGAGGTCCGGGTCCCCGGCACCGTGCAGGCGGTCCTGGCCGCCCGCATCGACCGCCTGCCTGGGGACGCCAAGCGCCTGCTCCAGGCTGCCGCCGTCATCGGCAAGGACGTCCCCTTCGCCCTGCTGGAGACGATCGCCGATCTGCCCGAGGCCGCGCTGCGCCGGGGGCTCGACGAGCTCCAGGCGACGGAGTTCCTCTACGAGGCCCGGCTGTTCCCCGACCTCGAGTACACGTTCAAGCACGCGCTCACTCACGCCGTCGCCTACCAGTCGCTCCTCCGCAGCACGCGCCAGCAGCTCCACGGGCGGATCGCCCGGGCCGTCCGCGAGCGCTTCCCCCCGACCGCCGAGGCGCAGCCTGAGCTCCTGGCCCATCACCTCACCGAGGCCGGCCTGGCCGAAGAGGCCGTCCCCGCGTGGGAGCGCGCCGGGGACCGCGCCGTGGGCCGGTCCGCGCTCGTGGAAGGGATCGCGCATTTTCGGCGAGGACTCGGGCTGCTCGCTGGCCTCGCATCACCGGGCCGCGCCCGGCAAGAGCTCGCCTTCCTCCTGAGGCTCGGCGGGCCGCTGGTCGCTACGCGCGGGTACGCCGCCTCCGAGATCCTGGAGGTGTACGGCCGGGCGCGGGTCCTCTGCGAGGAGACCGGCGAGGCCGCCGCCCTCTTCGACGTGCTGGAGGGGCTCTGGGGGTACCACTACGTGAGGGCTGACCTCGCGATGGCGCGCGACCTCGGCGATCAGCTCCTTTCGCTCGCCGAGCGACAGCGGGACGGCACGCTGCTCCTCCGGGCTCACACGGCCCTCGGCTGCACCACGGCGTCCCGGGGCGAGTTCGCCACCGCGCGAGCGCACCTCGACCAGGCGCTGGCCTTCCACGACCCCGCGCGGCACCTCGTCCTCATGACGGCGTGGGCCGCCGACCCGGGCGTCATCGCCCTCGCGTACCAGTCGGGAACCTTGTGGACTCTCGGGTATCCCGAGCAGGGGCGCGCGATGGCCGAACGGGCCCTCGCGGTCGCCCATCCTCAACCCCACTCGTTCACCATGGCCTGGGCACTGCAGGCCATCGCGATCGAGCAATTGCGCCGGGGGGCGATGCCGGAGGCGCTCGAGGCCGCCGAGGCCCTGGTGACGCTGTCCAGGGAGCAGGGCTTCGCCCAGTGGCTGACTCAAGGGATGATCCTCCGGGGCGCCGCCATCAGCTGGCTCCGGCCGCCTGCCGAGGCGATCCCGCCGCTGCGAGAGGCGCTGGCGGCCCGGCAGGCGACCGGAGCCCGGGTCGCGTATCCCGGCTTGGCAAGCCTGCTCGCCGGGGCGTGCCTGCGCGCGGGGGAGGTCGAGGCCGGCCTCGCCGTGGTGATGGGGGCCCTCCGGCAAGTCGACGAGACGGGTGACCGGGTTGTCGAATCCGTGCTCTGGCGCCTCCAGGGAGAGCTGCTGCTGGCGCAGGGCCCTGCTGACGAGGCGGGGGCCGAAGCGTGCCTCGAGAAGGCCCTGGCGATCGCGCGACATCAGGGCGCCAGGCTCCTCGAGCTCAGCGCGGCAACCACGCTCGCCAAGGTCTGGCAGCAGCGGGGCAAGCGGGCGGCGGCCAGGGAGCTCCTCGGGCCGATCTATGCGTGGTTCACTGAAGGATTCGAGTACCCCGAGCTCCCGGGTGCTCGGGCGCTCCTGGACGAGCTCTCGACGCCGTAAAGCCGCACCGCGTTGTCCGCTCAATGGCTCCGAACAGTCTGAACCGGGCAGAGCCAGCCGGACTCTCAATAAGTGACCGAAGTCGAGGGGCAGGTCATCGTCTTTTCGGGTAGCCCTTTTCCCATTTGAATGTTGGGCGCTTCCTCCGGTGGTGGCCCGATTGCTGTGGAAAAGTGAAATGGCGCATTCTTCCGGTCAATTGGGGTTGGCTAACCCAAAGCCGGCCGCCTGCCAGAGCGGCCACCGGAGGAATGCGCCATGGGACAGGATATCAGGACGGGAGCGCGACCGCATGACGGCCGGCCCGGCTCGCTCGGCGAGCTGATCCACGCGGCGGTGCGGCAGACGATCGAGGTCGCGGTGGACGAGGAGCTGACGGCCGCCCTCGGCGCGCGGCCGTACGAGCGCGGCGGCCAGCGATGCGGGTACCGCAACGGCACGAAGCCCCGCACCGTGACCGGGCCGACGGGGCCGCTGGCCCTGACGGTGCCGCGGGCGAGCCTGTTCACGGCGACGGGGTCCCAGGAGTGGGCCTCGCGCCTGCTGCCCCGCTACCAGCGCCGGCTGCCGGAGGTCAACGAGACGGTCATCGCCACCTACCTGGCCGGCGCCAACAGCCGCCGCCTCCGGGGCGCCCTCCGGCCCCTGCTCAAGGCGGCGCCGCTGTCCAAGAGCGCCGTCTCGCGGGTCGTGGGCACGCTCAAGGCCGAGCTCGAGGCCTGGCGCACGCGGTCGCTGGCCGACCTCGACGTCGTCGGCCTCTACCTCGATGCCCTGGCGCTGCGGGTCCGGAGTGCGGGGAAGGTCGTGAGCGTCCCGGCGCTCGGCCTGGTCGCGGTCCTCACCGATGGGCAGAAGCAGCTGCTGGCCCTGGAGCTCTGCCCCGGCGGCGAGACCTTCGCGGCCTGGAAGGGCAGCCTCGACGACCTGGTGGCCCGCGGACTCGCGACGCCGGTGTGGTGCGTGATCGATGGGCACCCCGGGTTGCGCAAGGCCGTCGGCCTGGTGTGGCCCCGGGCCCTGGTCCAACGCTGCTGCGTCCACAAGCTGCGCAACCTCGAGCGCAAGGCGCCGAAGCACGCCCTCGCGGAGATCCGGGCGGACTTCCACCGGATCGTCTATGCGGACAGCGCCGCCGCGGCCCGCGCCGCCTTCACGGCCTTCGAGCGGAAATGGACCCCCCGCTGCCCGGGCGTCGTCCGCAGCCTGCAGGAGGGGGGCGAGGAGCTCCTCACCTTCTTCCAGTTCCCGAAGCGCCAGTGGAAGACGCTGCGCACGACCAACGTGATCGAGCGCCTGAACGAGGAGTTCCGCCGGCGCGTGAAGACCCAGGGCGCGCTGCCCACCGAGGACGCCGCGCTCGTCTTGCTCGTCGGCCTCGTGGTCAGCGGGCAGATCCGCCTGCGCCGACTCGATGGCTGGCGCCAGATCCCGGCGATGCTGCGGGAACACCGCCGGTCGGTGGCATGACGCATCGCGCACAGGCTCCAGGATCGCGTGCGACCAGCCGACCCCTATCTGGGTATCCCCCAGAATCGGCCCTTCCGCGCGATCCTGACCCGCGCTATGCTGCGACATCACCCCCGCACCGGAAGGTGCGCCTCGGCATTTTCCACATCAAGCGGGACACCACCCTTCCTCCCGACAGCCATTGGCTGTCGTCGACTGCCGATTGCCGAGAACTTACTGTTCTAGGCTGCGTCGGTCCTTAGATCAGTCAGTTCTCAGAACAGACGAAGTTTCGCCTGCGATTCCC
Source organism: uncultured bacterium (assembly GCA_964416315.1). Taxonomy (GTDB): domain Bacteria; phylum Methylomirabilota; class Methylomirabilia; order Rokubacteriales; family DASRDR01; genus CAYQDR01. The sequence continues at coordinate 4,213 of CAYQDR010000062.1, read as the reverse complement.
CGCGGCAGCTGCTACGCCAGTGTGCCACCAACGCTCGCATGTCGTCTCTCATCTCCTGCACGGCCCAACTCCGCGTTGTTGTATAACGCGGCTCGGTGGGATGGGCAAGAAACTTATTCAGCTTCCAACCCCACCTCGTTTCGAGGTTCGCGGCGAGTTTCTTCACCGCGTCAAGCGTCTCCTCAGACGGATCCACGTCGCACGTCTGAGGCTTCTGAAAATACAGGTTGTCTCTGTACCGCGCCTCTGGCTTCCCGAAGAATTCAAGCAGAATACGGAAGTGCAAGAGGAATGCCTCCAGAAAAGCGAACTGATCGAAGTCAGAACGATTGGGCGGCCTACTAAGAACACGCGCCGCGGAATGCTCCATCATCTCGATCTCGTAGTCGATCACATCCCTTGCGTTGGACTTGGATCGGCGCTCGTACTGATGCATAGCACCTCACGAAGCTTCTGTTGAAGAACGTGCTTCTCAGCGCTGCGTCGCTATCATGATCCCCTCTGGGACTCCTGGAGAAAGGCCGTCCCCTCATACACATTCCTGGATCGGTCTGATCCAGGAAGATGCACCTAGACGAACGCAGCACTCACATATCCTGGTCGAGTGAACCTTGCCCGAATGGTATCGCCCGCCTTCGGTCGGAGGAGCTTTGAGATCGAGCCGCTCATGACCACATCGCCCGGCTTGAGGCTACGGCCCCGACTGCTGAGATGATCAGCGAGCCAAGCGAGGGCGTTCAGCGGGTTGCCCATGATCTCGGCGGCGGTGTGCGTGGCAACGATCTGGCCGTTGTGCTCGTAAACCACGCCCTCCAGTGCGAGGTCGAGCTCCGGTGTGAGCCGGACGGGCTTTCCGAGCACGAACGCCTTCCCGTGGCCGCTGTCCGCGATGAAGTCGACGGCACGTGGTTTCCCCGTGAAGATGAGGTCCGGCACTTCCAGAGCAGGCATAATGGCCTCAACGGCGTTCAACGCACGCGATGCGGTCACGCCGGGACCTACGACCGGCATCCCAATCTTGAAAGCGACCTCAACCTCGACTCCGACACTAGCGAAAAGCTTGACCTCGATCTTGGCACCATCCTCCCATTGACCGGACGCGAGAAGGAAACCAGCGATCGGATGGGAGACTCCGAGCGCCTCCCGCATGCCGGGGCTGGTGAAGGCGAGTTTCCATCCCGTGTGCCGTTCCCCCCTTCGCTCGAGTTCCGGGATAGCCGGTTCGACAAAACCTCACGCATGCGGGCACGACCCACTCACCACTCGCGGACGACGCCCGAAGGTTAGTCGGGCTGCCTGCACACGAGGATCTGGCGATGCCGACGGATGCACTCTGGCGGTTGCCGCGCGACCTCACGGCCGCGCTCAACCCTTGAGAGGGACCGGTGGTCCCCGCCGACCGTTCGTGACCCGTTGAGGACTCCGTCATTCAGGGAACACAAAGATGACATCGCGCCGCCGGGTCGGGTCGACGAGGACGCGCGGGTACCGGTGCGTCGCCCCGTGGTAGCTCCCCTCAAACGCATAGGCCCCCTTCGGGAGCGCCAGCAAGATCACGGGCCCTGCCCCCAAAATCCGGAAGACGTCGCGGCCCTCGGCGTCGGTGACGGTCAAGCCCACATTGGCAAGGAGCGCGCGGTCGGGGCTCGCGAACAGGACGCGCACCGAATACTCGCGCGAGGCCTCTGCCGCTTCCCTCTCGGGCGAGTGCCCGACGCCCCCGGCCCAGTACTTCACCGCGAAGTCGACCCCCTCGCCCTGAAACGTCCCTGCCTGCTCAATGGCCGTCGCCCCAGTGGGGAACAGGCTGACGGCCAGGACCATGCTCAGGACGGCCGCGGTTCCAGGCGTCATCATCCCCGTCCCTCCGCGGGCTATCTCACCACGCTTCGAACGGCGGACCGCAAGGCCTCCGCCGTGAACGGCTTCCTCAAAAAAACGACCGCGCCCATGTCGAATCCCCGCCTCATGGCATCTGGCTCGCCGCTGCCAGTGACCATCACCACGGGGGTGTTCCGATTCAGATCGAGTTGTCTCATTCGCCGGGCGATTTCGTATCCGTCCATGCCGGGCATGATAAGGTCCAACACGACGGCCTCGTACTCCGTGGTGCCGAGCTTTTCGAGCGCCTCAGACCCGCGCTGAGCGACATCGACGGTGTATCCAGCCCCCGTGAGGATCGCCCTCTCGAGCTCGACCACCTCAGGCTCGTCTTCGACCACGAGGATCGTCTTGGCCATCGGCTAGCCGAGGTTCGCCGCGAGGGCTTGCCAGTTGTCGAGCGTGACCATCGGCATCTCTCCCCGCCGGCTCTCCCGCTGAAGGTACTCTGACAAACGCCGGAACTTCTCCGGATGAAACCCGCGCAGCAGAGAGGCCGCCATCCAGAAGGGCCCCTGGGCCCGGAACGGCCCGAGGCAGGCACACCCGCGTATCATATACGTGCCCGCTTCAGCCGGGACCTCTTCCACCACGGCCGGGAGGTCGCAGATGCGGCAGCGCGGCTCGATCTTCGACCCCACGCCACGACCCAGCCGCTTCTATTGCGCCTGGCGGAACGCGTAGCCCGGCACCGAGCCCCTAAACATTGTGCCGTTGCCGGGCGCTCCGCAGCGCCTGACCCGCCGACCGCGGGAACCAACCACTCTGCCTCCCGTCAAGATCCGTGCCCGCCTCAGGGTTCCGACACGATCCCAGACGGCCAGTCTGGCTCGCGGACCCGGAAGACGCGATCGCCCCGTCGGGCGCGCTCCCGAACCTTCAGCGCGACCCGACCGCCCTGCACCCCCTGGTGACGGGCTGGTGCTCGATCTGGAGCGGCGAGACCGGCTGCTTGAAGTCCTCGCAGGTCATCACGACCTCTCCCCGTGCGGAGGCCGCCCTGCCGGGGTCCGCAAACGCAAACACCCCCGAGGGTCTTTGCGACCTCCGGGGGCGTCACATAGTCCGGGCACGGAGCCAGGGGCATCCCAGCCTCCCCTGAGGGCCGGACGATCAGATGGCAAGAACGTTAGCCGGGTCCTGTCACCGTGTCAAGAGTGCTCCTCACGACCAGGGACGACGGTCGACTCCTCCCGGATCGCTCTCACCCAGGACGCTGCCAGACGGTGCCCGAAAGAGCAAAGGGCCGGCCATGATGACAGGCTCTTTCCTTTGCGGATACACTCCCGCGTCCTTTCCATGTTGTCGGCTTCCTCGGCCGCCCCCTGTTTCTACGAGGGCCCACCCTCGCCGCCGCATTGGGCGCCCGGCGGGGACGGCAATCATCCCCCGAGCGACTTACCTGCAATCCCCCGTGCGCCGCCAGGGTCGACTCTTCGCACGAGGAACACCAAGCTCACGAGCATGATCAAAGACCCGACGAGATACAGATACGGCAGGATGACAACACCGGCACCAAACCCAAGAAGGCCGAGGATGGACACCGTCGTGACGACCCCGATGCACGGCGGTGTTAGAGAGATTCCCGCCGCGAGGACATTGCCGATGAACTGCTCCCGGCCGCACCTGCCTGGCTTTTCACGTCGCTCCGCAGGCGCAGCGGACCACGGGTCTTCCGCGCTCTCAGAATCGCCACGATGACCGAGACATACAGCCCGAACATGACCGCCGGCAGAAGTAGCGCGAGAGCGCCCCGGAGAGTCAGCTCGTACTCCCACCCGGCGGTCACCCCGACCGCGCTCACGGTCACCAACGAATGGCCTGACGAAGGTGACCTCAGTGCGGGTGTGAAGACCTCAAGCCGGTTCGGTACCAGGCCCGTTTTCATCCACAGCGAGACGACGACGAAACACGGTGTGGCGAGAAAGAAGCCAGTCGAGGCCCCTGCAAGGGCAAGCTTGTGCCTGGAGGCAATCGTCAGGAGCCGACGAAGCTCAAGCCTGCTGGCTATCCTGAATCGTGAGCCGACGCCGCTCCCCTGACCGCCCATCGTCCACCTCTGGCCTTCGCCTCACGTTCCAGGGTTCCCTCATCTTCCCACGCAGCGTGTCCCCCCGGAGCGATCCGCTCGCTCTTCCTCGGTATCCCTCTCCGCCTACGCCCCACTGTCTGACCCTCGGCCTCCGCCTCCGCGCCTTCTCGGAACCGATCGTGCGGCGCTTCAATCTCAAGCCCACACTCGCACGCCGCGATTGTACATCGGTCTGATCCACGACATGTGTTAGCGCCCACGCTTTCTGACATCTCCCGGCTCGACTTCTTTGCCGCTGGC
>CAYQDR010000061.1:0-27484 GCA_964416315.1 uncultured bacterium | reverse complement strand
AGGTCTTCACGACGCCCACCTGACCCTACTGCCCCCGGGCCGTGCGCCTGGCTCACCACCTCGCGATCGCCTCGGACCTGATCCGCGGGGACTGCATCGAGGCCAACGAGTTCCCCGACCTGGCCCAGCGGTACATGGTGATGGCGGTGCCGAAGACGGTCGTCAACGATCGCGTGTCATTCGAGGGCGCGCTCCCGGAGGCGCAGTTCGTCGAGCAGGTACTGCGCGCCGTGGACGGGAACGGAGGCGGCCCATGAGCTGGGGTGAGTGGGGGATCCTCGCCGCCGTCGCGGCGGGCTGGCTCGTCCTGAGCCGCTGGGTGCTGCCGCGGCTCGGCGTGCCGACCTGACACAAGCCCGCGGGCCCCGGGCCGGGGCCCGACCGGGCGTGCGCCGGCCGTCCGGCGAGGGAAGCCGAGGCGCCATCGGAGCGCGAGCCCGCCCGGCGCGCCTGAGTCCGGCCCCGCCGGGGGCCGCCGTCCGGAGGCTCGCGCGCTCGTGCTCGACCGCCTGTTCGCCTACGGAACCCTGATGGAGGGCTTCGTCCGTCGGCCGCTGCTCGGTCCGGCGATCCTCGAGGCGCGCGGGCGGGTCCGGGGGTCCCTCTTCGACTTCGGGGACTATCCGGGCGTGGTGCTGGACGAGGGCGGCTGGGTGGCGGGCGAGCTCTACCGCCTCCTCGACGTCGACGCCCGGCTGCCCTCGCTGGACCGCGCGGAGTGGTACGAGCCGCAGGACGAGGCGCGGAGCCTCTACGTGCGCCGTCGCGTTCGGGTGCAGCTCGCCGACGGCGCGTCCCGCGAGGCATGGCTGTACGTCTACAACGGCCCGCCCGGACGCGGGCCGCGGATCCCGTCCGGCGACTGGCGGGCGCACCTCGCGGTGCGAGCCGGCCGCGGCTGCTGAACCGTTCCCGACAAGGAGGATTCGATGGCCACGATGACCGCGGCCGACGTCATCAAGAACGACCAGTCCCACCTGATCCACCCGCTCCACCATCCCTCCGAGGCGGCCGAGCCGATCGTCGTCGTCGAGGGGAAGGGCGCGGTGATTCGCGACATCCAGGGAAAGGAGTACATCGACGGGCTCGCGGGGCTCTGGAACGTGAGCGTGGGCCACGGACGCGAGGAGCTGGCGAAGGCCGCCTACGAGCAGATGAAGCGGCTCGCGTACCACTCGAACTACGTCGGGATGTCCAACCTGCCCGCCGTCCAGCTCGCCACGAAGCTCGTCGGCCTCGCCTACCGGAACCTCTCGGGCGTGTACTTCACCTGCGGCGGGGCCGAGTCCAACGAGTCGGCGTTCAAGACCGCGCGCTTCTACTGGAAAGCCCGGGAGAAGCCGGACAAGGTGAAGATCATCGCCCGGCAGAACGGCTACCACGGGGTGACGCTCCAGGCGATGAGCGCCACGGGCATGGCGCCGTACTGGAAGATGTTCGAGCCGCGGGTGCCCGGCTTCCTCCACATCCAGGGGCCGTACCCCTACCGCTTCCAGGGGGCCAAGCCCGGGGAGACGGTCGGTCAGGCCGCGGCGCGCGAGCTCGAGGAGGCGATCCTCCGCGAGGGGCCGGACACCGTGGCGGCGTTCATCGCCGAGCCGATCATGGGGGCGGGGGGCGTCATCGTCCCGCCCGACGACTACTTCCCCCGCGTGCGCGAGATCTGCACGCGCCACCAGGTCCTCTTCATCGCGGACGAGGTGATCACGGGATTCTGCCGCACCGGGCACTGGTTCGCGCTGACGCACTGGGGGGTCGAGCCGGACATCGTCTCCTTCGCGAAGGGCGTCACCTCCGGGTACCAGCCCCTTGGCGGCATCATCGTCTCGCGCGAGATCCACGATGCCATGAACTCCGTGCGCCCCGAGGACCGCTGGATGCACGCCTACACGTACTCGGGGCACCCGACGTGCTGCGCGGTCGGCCTCGCGAACGTCGAGATCATGGAGCGGGAGCGGCTGTGGGAGCGGTCGGCGAAGATGGGGACGCGGCTCCATGAGGGGTTGCTCGCGATCCAGAAGGAGCTGGCCGCGGTCGGGGACGTCCGGGGCGGCAAGGGGCTCATGGCGGCGATCGAGCTGGTGAGCGACCGCGGGACCAAGGCCGGGTTCCCGCCGGACCAGAAGGTCGGGCCGCGGGTCAAACGCGAGATGGAGAAGCGCGGGCTTCTGACGCGGACCCGCCCCCTCCCGGTCGGGCCGACCGTCGCCGAGCAGGTCTTCTTCGCGCCCCCGCTCGTCATCACCGAGCAGCAGGTGGACCGCCTGCTCGAGGCCACCCGGGACGCGGTGGCGGCGGTGGTGCCCGGTCGGGCGTAGGAGTTGGCTCCGGCGGGAACGGTGAGGTGAGCCTCCGTGAGGCCTGCCGTGGCGTGACGCGAACCCGGCGCGTGCGAGCCGGGAGTGAGGATTGACAGTCGGCCTGAACGCCTCGGGAGACGACCATGCTCGCGATCTGGGTAAAGGTGCGCATCAAGCCGCAGCTCCGCCAGCACTTCCTGGAGGCGATCGAGGTGGACGCCCTGCGCTCGGAACGAGACGAGCCGGGCTGCCTCCGCTTCAACGTGTTGCAGGACGAGCACGACGAGAACGTCTACTACTTCTTCGAGGTCTACAGGGATCAGGCCGCGCTGGAGGCTCATCGCGCGGCGCCGCACTACGCGGTCTGGCGCGCGGCCGCCGATACGCTGGACGGGCCGATCGAGGCAACCCGCTCCAAGACCGTCTTCCCGGCTGCGCCCGCCTACTGGGTCAAGCGGTAACGTCGGAGGCGTGACAGCCTAGCAGCCGGGGATCACCCGCGGCAGGAGTGCCGGCCGATTCTTGCCGAGCGGCCGGGGTAGCGGTACCCTAGGCTCGAAGGATTGGGAGATGGCGACCCAGGCGCCGAGCCTCGCCCAGCTCATCGACCCGCGCACCCGGGAGGGGGAGCTCTGGGAGCCCCTCGCCGAGGGGCGGCTCCGGTGCTTCGCGTGCGGCCACCGCTGCGTGATCCTCCCCGGCCAGCGGGGGATCTGCAAGGTCCGCTACAACCAGGACGGCCGACTCCTGGTCCCCTGGGGCTACGTCGCGGGCCTCCAGCTCGATCCCGTCGAGAAGAAGCCGTTCTTCCACGCCTACCCCGGCTCGAAGGCGCTGTCGTTCGGGATGCTCGGTTGTGATTTCCATTGCGGGTATTGCACTGGACCTCAGACGATCATCGCGACAACCCAAGGGCCGATTCCCATTCGCCAGCTCTTCGATTCTGCCGAGGAATCCACGGGCGTCGCCGACCCATCGGTCCGAGTGTCGCCGGAGCTGAAGGTCTACACCCATACCGGTCGGACCCGGAGGGTCCGCGCGCTCTTCAGGCATCGCTACTCGGGCCCCATGGTGAGACTCGAGACCCCGTACCTGCTCCCCCTCCAGGTGACTCCGGATCACGAGGTCCTCGCGCTGCCGGACTGCGAGCCGGGCGATCCGTCGGGCTCCCCGAGGTTCGTTCCCGCGGGGCGGCTCGAGCGGGGTGACTACCTTGCGGTCCCGCGGACGTTCGAGGTTTCCTATCCGATCGAGTACGAGGTCACCGACGTCATCCGACCCCTGGCCAGGCGCATCCGGCACAAGCGGCTGATCGGCGCGAGATTCCTCCGGCAGGTGCTCCGGCTCTCGGCGGAGGGGTTGAGTTCCCGCGAGATCGGCGCCCGCCTCGGCAAGAGCGCGTCTCACATCCGGCACCTCCGCAGCAAGGTGCGGAAGGGGACGTGGGACCTGGAAGACCTCTACCACACTCCCGCTCGACTGATCTCGGAGGGTGGCCGCGTCAGGCTGTCCAAGGAGCACGGTCCGGGGATCCGCGAGCGCGTCCCGCTCGACGAGGATTTGGCCGTGCTCTTCGGCTACTACGTGGCCGAGGGGTGCGTCCTGCACGCACGCCGACGGGTGCACTCCGCGGAGCTGATCTTTTCCTTCGGCCATCACGAGGAAGAGCTCGCGGAGCGTGTCTGCAAGCTCTTCATTCGCGTCTTCGGGATCGAGCCCTACCTGTCAAGACGCGAGACCACGCTCTGCGTCGTCGCCGGCAAGGCGTCGGTTGGGCTCTTTTTCGAGGCCCTCTGCGGGACCGGAGCCAGGCGGAAGCGGGTCCCGGCGGAGATGTTCTCGGCCTCGCGGTCGGTGATCGAGGCGTTCCTGGCAGCGTATGCCGAGGGCGACGGCCACAGGACCAAGGGCGGCATGATCGTCGCGGCGACAGTGTCCCGGGTGCTCGCCCTGGGGCTGGCGTGGCTCGCGCTGAAGACCGGGCACTTCCCCTCGATCCGAGTGAAGCGGCAGCCCAGGGAAGGGAAGATCCTGGGCCGGACCGTCCGCCTCGCCCCGAACCAGTTCCACTTGACCTGGTCTGAGGGACCGTCGAGGCGGCGCTGGCTCCGGGAGGACGAGCGGTACTTCTACGTGCCGATCCACCGGATCCGGCAGTACCGGTACGACGGCTTCGTCTACAACCTGGAGGTCGAGGAGGACCAGTCCTATCTCGCCGAGTTTGTCAGCACGCATAACTGCCAGAACGCGCTGACCTCCCAGGCCATGCGCGATCCGCTCATGGGCGTGCCGCCGCAGGACGTGACGCCGGCCGAGGTCGTCGCGGCGGCGAAGCGCCACGGGGCGCGCATCCTCACGAGCACCTACAACGAGCCGCTCATCACGAGCGAGTGGGGGGTCCACATCTTCAAGGCGGGGAAGGCGGCCGGCCTCGTCTGCTCCTACGTCTCGAACGGCAACGCGACGCCGGAGGTCCTGGACTACATCCGGCCGTGGGTGGACCTCTACAAGATCGACCTCAAGGGCTTCAACGACAAGAACTACCGGAAGCTCGGCGGCCTGCTGCAGAACACCCTCGACTCGATCCGGATGGTCCGGGAGAAGGGGTTCTGGCTGGAGATCGTGACGCTGGTCATCCCGGGCTTCAACGACTCGGACGAGGAGCTCCGCGACGCGGCCCAGTTCCTCGTGTCCATCTCGCCGGACATCCCCTGGCACGTGACGGCCTTCCACCAGGACTACAAGATGCGCGACCGGGACAACACCTCCGTGAAGCACCTGCTCCGCGCCGCCGAGATCGGTGTTGCGGCGGGGCTCAACTACGTCTACGCCGGGAACCTGCCCGGCCGCGTCGGCCCCTTCGAGCACACCTACTGCCCGGCCTGCAAGACCGCGCTGATCGAGCGCGTGGGTTACCGGATCCTCAAGGACCTGCTGACGCCGACGCGCGGGGTCTGTCCCTCCTGCGTGACGCCGATCCCCGGGCGGTGGGGCTGAGCGCCCCGGCGCCCGACTGACCCTCGAGCCGCTCCGAGCCCTCCATGCCCCGTGACCTGCGTGGCGCGGTAGTCGTCGTCACCGGTGCCTCGAGCGGCATCGGCGCCGCCACGGCCGTCGCCTGCGGGCGGGCAGGGATGCGCGTGGCGCTGGCGGCCCGCCGGAAGGACCGGCTCGAGCGCGTCGCGGATGATGTCCGCGCGGCGGGGGGCGAGGCGCGGGTCGTGCCCACCGACGTCGCTGACGAGGCGGCGGTGCGGGCGCTCGTGGATGGCACGGTGGCCGAGTGGGGGCGGCTCGACGTCCTCGTGAACAACGCCGGGATCGGGCTCCTGGCCGGGGTCGGCGAGACGAGCGCGGCGGAGTTCGACTGGCTGATGCGGGTGAACTTCCTCGGCGCGGTCTACGGGGTCCTGGCCGTGCTCCCCCACATGCAGCGCCAGCGCTCGGGTCACGTCGTCAACGTCGCGTCGGTCGTCGGGAAGCGCGCGAGCCCCTTCCGCGCGGCGTACGTCGCCTCGAAGTTCGCGCTCGTGGGCCTCTCCGAGGCGCTCCGGATGGAGCTCCGCGGCGAGGGGATCTCCGTGACGTGCGTGTGCCCGATCGGGACGGCGACCGAGTTCCACGAGGTCGAGGTGAACCGGCTCGGCGTGCCCGGGCGGGGGGGTCCCATCCAGAGCGCGGAGCACGTCGCGCGGGCGATCGTCCGCGCGCTCCGCCGCCCGCGCGCGGAGGTCCACCCCTATCCGCCCGCGCGGCTGCTCTTCCTCGCGAACGACATCGCGCCGGGCCTCGTGGACCGGCTCCTCCTCGCCCTCAGCCCCCGCGCCCGCCGGACCTGATCCCCGCCGCCCGGGCCGCTTCGTCGCGCGGCTTCACGCCTCGGAGAGTCGCGTAGAGGAGCAGGTCGTAGACGATCTTCAGGCCGCCGCCCAGCACGAAGGGCGCCGAGACGTGGACGGCCTGCATGACGAACCCCGTGACCGCGGGCGTGAGCGACTGGGCGACGGTGCGCGCGGCGTTCGTGATCGCGGCCGCCGCCTCGCGCTCGTGGTCGAGGACGGCGCCCATGAGGTAGGCCTGGCGCGTGGGCACGTCCATCTGCGAGAGCAGGTGCCGCGCGAGCAGGAGCGACACGGCGACGGTGGCGGTCGGCGCGAACGCGATGGCCATCAGGATCGCGTTCGAGACGAGATGCGAGAAGACCATCGTGTTGACGAGGCCGAGCCGCGCCGCGGCGCGGGGGGCGAGGAGGAACGAGAGCGCCGTGAGCACGTGCGTGCCGAAGAAGATCCCGCCCAGCGCGGGCAGGTCCAGCCCGAAGTGGACGAAGAACCAGTAGGCGACGAGGCTCTGGACCACGAACCCGCCCGCGAGGGCGTCGAGCGCGAACAGGGCCGCCAGCCGGTAGATGAGCCCGCGGGAGGGGAGCGGCCGCCGCGCGAGGACGGGCGTGCCGGCCGTCAGGGGCGCGAGTCGCGCGTAGAGGAGGATCTGCACGACCCCGCTCGCGGCGAAGAGCCAGAAGAGCGGCTGGTACGTGAGCGTCGCCGGGCCTCCCGCGCCGGGTCGCGCCGCCGCCGTCACGCTCAGCGCCCCGAGTGCCGCCGCGGCGTAGCCCACCAGGTTGTAGCGGCTCATCGCCGCGGTCAGCCCCGGCCCGGCCGCGGCCCGCGCCACGAGGACCTGCTCGATCGTGAGGAACGGGCCGGTCTCCCCCACGCTCACGGCGAGGTTGCCGATGACCGCGGCCGCGACGGCGAGGGCCGGATGTCGCGTCACCGCGAACAGCGCCCCGGAGACGACGATGAGGGTGGCCAGGCCCATCAGGACGGCGCGGGCGCCGAGCCGCTCGGCCGGCCGCCGGAGCGCGACGGTCATCGCGGCGGTGCCGGCGAGCGTCAGGGCCACGGCGACCCCGATCCCCTCGGGCCCGAGCCCCAGCGTGCTGAGATGGACCGGAAAGAGGACCCCGAGGAAGCCGTAGCAGAAGGTCCGCGCCGCCTTGGCGGCGAAGACCAGGGCGGCGGTGGGCTCCACGCGGCGGGCGGCGGGCGGCGTCGGCGTGGTCGTCACCGGGCGCCGGCGGCGAGTTCGGCGCGGCAGTAGGCGTAGAGCGCGTCGTAGACGGAGAACTGCTTCGCCATGTTGTCGTGGTCGTCCCGCGCGATCTCCCGGAAGCCCGAGGCTACCGCGTAGAGGCCCCACGACTCCCGCGTCAGCTCCCGGGCCGACGTGTCGGCGCCGCGCACGATCCGGGCCAGCGCGTGCAGCGCGGGATCGTCGAGCCGGTAGCGCTCGAGGAACGCGTCGAAGGAGCACCGGTCGCCGTGGTGCCCAAGCTCCGCGCCTTCGACGTCGAAGGGGGTCGCGCCCTCGCGCCGGGCGACCTCGGAAACCCGGTCTGCCGCGACAAAGAGGAACTCGGGGGCGGGGTCGATGAACCGCGCGATCAGCCAGGGGCAGGCGATACGGTCCACGCGGGCCTTCTCCCGGGTGACCCACTTCATGGCCGGCCCTCCGTCCGGGTGAGCTCGTCGAGCAGCCCGGCGACGCGAGCCGCGATCCGCTCGCGTGCCGCTCCGAGGTCGGCGGTCATCGACGGCACGTCGTCCCACCGCGTGATGAGGAGTCCGGGCCGTGCGAGGCTTTCCAGGTCGGCGCCCAGGGAGACGACGCGGCGGGCGGCGGCGAGCTCGTCCGCCGTCACGCGCCGCGGCCGGAGCCCCTGGACGTCCAGGCCTTCGGCGAGGAGCGCCGCCGCGACCCCGGGCGCGACCTCGGGGTCGGGTTCGGTGCCCGCGACCACCGCGCGCAGGCGAGCTCCGCGCGCGTCCGCGAGCCGCTGGAAGTAGGCGGCGGCCAGCACGCTCTTTGCCGCCCCATGGGGGCAGACGAATACGACGGTGCGGGCAGGCGTCATGGTGGTGACCTCTTTGTCATCGCGGCGTCGAGAAGATCAGGAGCCCGGCGGCCGCCGCGGCCCCGATGAGCAGGGGCTCGGGGATCCGGAACCGTGAGGTGACGGCGAGCGCCACGAGGGCGACGACCAGTGTCGGGACGTCGAAGATGGCGCGCTTCCCGAGGACGTAACAGGCGCCGGCGATGGCGCCGGCGGCCGCCGCGGTCACGCCGCGGACGAAGGCCTGCACCTGCGGGTTCGCGCTCCAGCGGTCGAACCAGGGGTACGGCACGACGACGAAGAGATAGACCGGTAGGAACACGCCGACCGCCGCCGCCACGGCGCCGCCGAAGCCGGCGACGAGATAGCCGATGAACGCCACCGTGATCACCACGGGGCCCGGCGTCAGCATGGCGACGGCGACGGCGTCGAGGAACTGCCGGTCGTCGAGCCAGCGGTACTCCTGGACGACGCCGCCGTAGAGGAACGGGACGATGGCGAGGCCGCTTCCGAAGACGAAGGCGCCGGCCTTGGCGAAGAACCACAAGATCTGCGCCAGCGTCCCGCCGCCCGCCGGCTGGCCGAGCCCCTGGAGAAGGGTCGGCCAGGGAATGGCTGCGAGGAGCCGGTGCGGGGCCAGCCACGCCCTCACCCGGCGCGGCGGCGCTTGGACGAGCAACACCACGAGGCCGCAGAGGATGAACAGCGTGGCGATCTCCGACTCCGTCCAGGCCGTGACGATGGCCATCACCGCGAAGACGCCCCAGAGCAACGGGTCGGGTCCCAGCGTTATGCGTCCGAGCTTGTAGGCGGAGCGCACGATGATCCCGATGACGGCCGCCCCGACGCCGTAGAACGCCGCCTGCATTCCCGGAAGCCCCCCGTAGCGCACGTAGATCCAGCCGATCGCCACCGTCATCAGGAACGACGGAAGGATGAACGCAAGCCCGACCACCGTCGCCCCCCAGACGCGTGCCTGCACGTACCCGAGGCAGATCGCGAGCTGGGCGGCGAGCGGTCCCGGGGCCAGCTGGGAGAGGGCGAGCCCCTTGAGGTACTCGTCCTTCGTGAACCACCCGCGGCGCTCGACTAGGTCCCGCTGCATGTAGCCGACGAGCGCCACCGGCCCGCCGAATCCGAGGGCCCCGAGGTAGAGGAAGTAGCGGACCACGGGGGCGAGGCCGGCCGGGCGGCTCGCGGTCACCGGGTCCCACCCCTCCGGGGAGGGACGGGAGCCGGGTGCTCCCCCTTTGCGCTCGTCAGGGCCGTGGTGAGGCAGGCCGGGGTGGCTCATCTCCGCTCTCCCAGGGCGGCGTACAGCCCGTCGAAGAGCTCGATCCCACGCTCCAGGACTTCGGCGTCGTGCTTCGCCAGCGCCAGGAGCCCGCGCACGGCGAGGTCCACGCCGGCGGCCTCGGACCGCTCGAATTTCCCGTCGCCCAGATCCGCGTCGTGGACGATCTCCGCGATGTCGCGGAGGCGCCGGTCCTGGAGGCGGAAGCGCCGCACCAGGGTCTCGAGCGTGCAGTCTTCGCCCTCGTGGCCGTACGCGGCGCCGAGCATGTCGAACGCGATCGCGCCGGGCGGGATCTGTCCCTCGGGGACGAACCCGAAGCTCGCGCCCGGATCGATGAAGCGCTTGATGCACCAGGCCGACGCGACGCGATCCACGTGGGGCCGCTCCCGCGTGACCCAGCGCGCCCCCCGCGGCGTCTCGGCCGCGTCCGGCCCCTTCGCCCGCGCGCCCTGACGGCCGCGGGCCTCGAGCCGGCGTCGGCAGGTCTCCCACAGCCGTTGCGCGTCCCGCCCCTCGGGCGCCGCGAAGTAGTCGACGGCTGCGAGACGGTCCAGTTCCTGGCGGAGGCGGCGCAACCGACCCTGGAGCGCGTCGGGCCCCTTCCCGTCGTCGGCCCGGTCGCGCCGGTCGAGCCGGGCGAGCAGCTCGCGGCACGCCGCGAGCACGGGCGCGAAGGCCGCGCGCCGCGCCTCCTGGAACATCGCGATGAGCCGGGCGTCGGGGTGGCTCTCGATCCCCTGGGCATGGACGAGGGTCGCGTTGCCGCCGCAGCTCTGGATCTCCTGGGTGAGCCACTGGAACTGCTCCGTCGTCGCCGGCGTCGCGGGGAGGAGGTACACCGACGGCTTGAGCGCGACGGCGCCGAGCGCGCGGAGCTTCCGCCAGACGCGCACGCGGTGGCGCGAGGGCGAGGGCGGGAGGCTCACCATCAGAAGGAGCCAGCGTACCGGAGACGTCACCGTGGTTACTATCGAGTAACAGCTGTTACCTTGTCAAGAGCCCATCTGGGGGCTTGACATGTGGCTCGTCACGTGTTGAGCTACGGGTGGAAGGAGGCGATGTCCGATGGCGCGAGTCGGTTTCCTCGAAATGATGGCGCGCGCGGACCTCGAAGCCCTGCACGAGGAGATGGCGCGACGTTACGCGCCCGGCGGGCTCGAGGCTCTCGGGGCGGCGGACCCCGGCTGGCGCGCGGCCCTGGACCGCGCGGAGCGGGAGGTCGGCGAGCTCTACGAGGCGCTGCGCCAGGCCGACGCCACGCTCGTCCAATGGCGCCGGGGTCTTGCCGAGCTGTCCCGGCTCTGGGCGCGCGCGGCCGCGGTGCCCGTGCCGGCCGACGCCCCGGCGCTCGAGGAGGTGGCCTAGCTAGGGAGGCCCGCCGGCAGCGTCGCCGGCGGGCCCGTGGGGATCAGCGGAGGTAGGCGCGGATCCCGGCGGCGAACTCGACCGGCGTGAGCTCGAACGTCCGGTGGAAGGGCACAGGGTCGCAGGTGTTGTCCTCGCCGAGCATCAGGAGCTGGTCGCTCGTCAGCGGGAACGCCGGGATCCCCTCCAGCAGGCGGACGACCGGGGCCATGAGCCCCACAGGGTGGTGGAGCTTCGGGACGCGGCGGCGGCCGAGCACCGCACCGACCTCGTCCAGGACCTCGTCGAAGGCGTAGGCGCGCGGCCCGCCGACATCGAAGACCTGCCCCGCCGTGGCGGGGCGATCGAGCGCCCCGGCAAAGCCGGCCGCCACCGTCTCGACGGCCACCGGCTGAAGGCGGTTCCGCCCGTCCCCGATGACCGGGACCACCGGGAACCAGCGGACGAGCCGCGTGAGGAGCGTGACGAAGCCGTCGCCGGGACCGAAGATCACAGAAGGGCGGAAGATGGTCCAGGCGAGCCCGCTCGCCCGGACGGCCTCCTCGGCCGCCCACTTGGTCTGGTGGTAGCGGCTCCGGGCGTCGGGCCGGGTCCCGAGCGCGCTCATGTGGACGACGCGCCGGACGCCGGCCGCCTGCGCGGCGGCGAGGACGTGACGCGTCGCCTCCGTGTGCAGGCGCTCGAACGTCACCCCGCGCCGCCGGTGCTCCCGGATGATACCGACCAGGTGTACGACGGCGTCCGTGCCTCGCAGCACGTCGGCGAGCCCGGCCGGCACGGTCACGTCGCCGGCGACGGCCTCCACACCGGTCTCTGGCGCGAGCCGGCGTTCCGATCCGGGACGGACCAGGCAACGGACCTGGTGGCCGCGCCCGCGGAGCGCGCGCACGACGGCCCGCCCGACGAAGCCCGTACCGCCGGTCACGAAGACCGTCGCCATGCCGGTGATCGTAGCACGCATATAATGGGGGTCGATGCGCAGGTCCGCCGCGTCCCCGCCCGCTCCCGCGCCGCGCGACCGCTTCGTCACCGTCAACGGCCTCCGCCTCCGGTACCGCGACTGGGGCGGTCGGGGCGCGCCCTTGCTCGCGCTCCACGGCTCCTCGGCCCATGCCCACTGGTGGGATCCCGTGGCCCGCCGCCTCGTCCCGCGGTTCCGCGTCCTCGCCCTCGACTGGCGCGGGCACGGCCGGAGCGAGTGGCCCCGCCCGCCGGCCTACCGGACCGAGGACTTCGTAGCGGACCTCGTCGGCGTGATCGAGCGCCTCGGGCTCGACCGCGTCGTCGTGGCCGGGCACTCGATGGGTGGCCACGCGGCGCTGGTATTCGCCGCCTGGCACCCCGATCGGCTCGCGCGGCTCGTCGTCGTGGACGCGAAGCCGATGGTGAATGTCCGTCGGCTGCTCGAGTTCCAGGCGCGCCCCGAGCGGCCGCGGCGCGAGTTCCCGAGCCGGGCGGCCGCGCTGCGCCGCTTCCGCCTGATGCCCCCCGAGACGACCGCGCCCCCGGCGCTCGTCCGGGCCATCGGGGCGCGCGGGATCCGCCGCCTCGGCCCGGACCGCTGGGTCTACCGTTTCGATCCGGCGTGCGAGCGGACGCGCGTGCCGGTGGACGCGTGGCCGCTCCTTCCCCGGATCGCCGCACCGACGCTGATCGTGCGGGGTGAGGGGAGCGCGGTCCTGCCCCGCGACGTCGCCGAGCGCATGGCGAAGCTCATCCCCTCGGCGCGGTTCGAGGAGCTACCGGGCGCCTGCCATCACGTGACGCTCGACGCGCCCGCCGCGCTCGCCGACTGCATTCTCGCCTGGCTGGACTGACCGGTTCGTTCCCGCAGCTGTGGTATAAAGGCAGCGTGGCGACGAGGACGCGAGCGCGGCGCCGGAGAGGCGGGCGGAGGCCCGGTGACGGGCGGGCCGCGCGGCTGCTGGCGGCGATGCGGCGGGAGCGGGGGTATCTCTACCCCGAGTGGGAGCTGGTGGCGCGAGAAGCCCCGGGATTCATGGTCGCGTACAACGAGCTCTACCGCCACGCCCTCGCGAGCGGCGTGGGGCTGCCCATCAAGTACCGGGAGCTGGTCGCTCTCGGGATCCTCGCGTTCCGCGGGGAGACGGGCGGGCTCGTCAACCACATCCGCCGGGCGCTCCGCCACGGCGCCACGCGCGCCGAGGTGCTCGGCGCGCTCGAGGCGACCATCGTGCCGGGCGGCGCGCTGACGTTCCTGAACGGTCTCCGGGCGCTCGCGCGCCTGGACGCCGAGGGCGGCCGGAAGGGGACCTGAGGCATGGCGACGTTCGACGTGCGCGAGAAGGCGATCGTCCTCCATCCGGAGGACGACGTGGTGATCGCCAAGGCGCCGATCCCGGCCGGGACCGTCCTCGAGGATGGGCCCGAGCGCATCACGGTGCGGGGCGACATCCGGCCCGGGCACAAGGTGGCCCGCCGCGCCCGCGCCCTCGGCCAGGCGGTTCGCCGCTACGGGCAGGTCATCGGTTTCGCGACGGAGCCGATCGCCCAGGGGGACCACGTCCACACCCACAACCTGGCGGTCGGCGAGCTCCAGCGCGAGTACGAGGTCGGGACCGACGTACGGCCCGTGGACTACTACCCGCCGGAGCAGATGCGTTACTTCGACGGCTTCCCGCGGGGCGACGGCCGGGTCGGGACCCGGAACTACGTCGCGGTGATCTCGACCGTGAACTGCTCGGCGAGCGTCTGCCAGTTCATCCGCGAGCGCTTCCGCGACGTCCAGAAGGACTACCCCTCCGTGGACGGCGTCATCGCCATCACCCACAAGTCCGGGTGCGGGACCAAGCTCTTCGGCGAGGACCACGAGGCGCTGATGCGGGTGCTCGCCGGGTACGCCAGGCACCCGAACGTCGGGGCGTACGTCCTGATCGGGCTCGGCTGCGAGGTGAACCAGACCCTGCCGCTCATGGACCGGCACGGGCTGGGGCGCCCGCCGGTCCTCTCGATCCAGGAATCCGGGGGGATCCGGAAGACGATCGAGGCGGGCGTCAGGGCGGTCGAGCAGCTCCTCCCCGTCGCCAACGCCGCGCGGCGGACGCGGCAGCCGGTCTCGGAGCTGATCCTCGCGACCAACTGCGGCGGCTCCGACGGGAACTCCGGCATCACCGCCAACCCGGCGCTCGGCTGGGCGGTGGACGAGCTGGTGCGGTACGGGGGCACCGGCGTCCTGGCCGAGACCTCTGAGATCTACGGCGCGGAGCACCTCCTGATCCGGCGGGCGGTGAGCGAGGGCGTCGCCAAGAGGCTGATCGACCGCTTCAAGTGGTGGGAGTACTACTGCCGCGTGCTCGGCGCCGAGATGGACAACAACCCGGCGCCCGGCAACAAGGCCGGCGGGCTCACGACCGTCTTCGAGAAGTCGCTCGGCGGCGTGACGAAGGGGGGCACGACGCCGCTCCAGGACGTGTTCCTCTACGCGGAGCCGATCACGACGCGCGGGTTCGTCTTCATGGACACGCCCGGACACGACCCCGTCTCGGTCACGGGGCTCGTCGCCGGCGGCGCCAACATCGTCTGCTTCACGACGGGGCGCGGCTCCGTGTTCGGCTGCAGGCCCGCCCCGTCCCTCAAGCTGGCGACCAACTCGCTCGTCTACCGGAACATGGAAGAGGACATGGACATCAACTGCGGCGTCATCCTCGAGGGCACGCCGCTCGCGGCGGTGGGGCGGCAGATCTTCGAAGAGGTGATCGCGGTCGCCTCGGGGAAGAAGACCAAGAGCGAGCAGGCAGGCGTCGGCGAAGAGGAGTTCGCTCCCTGGATCATCGGCCCGGTACTCTGAGGGGTACGACGGTTCTCCGGGCGCGTCTCGTCGGTCGCCGAGCCCTCCCGGTCCCCCGGGAGGGCTCGCGCGTTCCCCGCTACCTCAGGAGGTCGTAATGGGGCGACGGTCCTATGGCGGCGAGAAGCGACGGAAGGAGCTCACGCGGAAGGCCAAACGGGAGGCCAAGCTCGAGCGGAAGCAGCAGGCCCGCGAGGCCGGTCAGGTGGGCGGCGGCCCCCCGATCGACTGGGAGGCCCAGGTCGGCGGCCCCGAAAAGCCCCCCGAGCCCCCCGAAGGTGAGCCGCAGCCGTCACCGCCGGCGCCCGACGAGGCCTCGCGACCCTAGCCGGCTGGCGAATGCCCGCCGGCAGCCGCTTCGGGAGCTGGTCGAGCAGATCCGTCACCTGGCCGGCGTCGTCGCAGGGGCCGGCGAAGCCCGCTCCGAGGATCTGCCTAGGGACCGAAGAGCCGCTCGACCTCGGGGATCGCGCGCGGCAGGGCGAGCAGGATGACGTGGTCCCCGACCTCGAGGACGGTGTCGCGGTGGGGCACGAGCACCTCCTCCCCGCGGACGATCGCACCGACCAGGGTGTCGGGCGGGAGGCCGAGCGCGCCGAGGGCGCGGCCCGCGGCGGGCGTCCGGGGGAGGACGACGACCTCGAGCGTTTCCGCCTCGCTCTCCGGCAGCTCGAAGACCGAAACGACCCGGCCCCGCCGGAGGAACTTGAGGATCACGCTCGCCGTCAGGAGCCGGGGGCTGATGGCCGCATCGATCCCGAGCGACTCGACCAGCGGGATGAGGTCCGGGCGCTTGATGACGGCGACCGCCTTCTTCGCCCCGTACCGCTTCCCGAGGAGCGCCGCCAGCAGGTTGGTCGGGTCGTCGTCGGTGATCGTCGCCAGCGCGTCCGTCTCCGAGATCCCCTCGTCCAGGAGCTGCCGCACGTCGGTGCCGTCGCCGTGGAGGACGCGGGCCCGCGTGAGCTGCTTCGCGAGCTCTTCGCAGCGCGCGCGGTTCCGCTCGAGCACGGTGACGGTGAGGTGCTCGGCCTCGAGCGCGTGGGCGACCGGGAGCCCGACGCGTCCGCCGCCGATGATGAACACCCGGCGTGTGGACGCGCCCGTGCGGCCCATCAGGACGAGGATGTCGGGGATGAACTCGCGGCGGCTGACCACGTAGAGGTGGTCGTCGGCCACGACGACCGTGTCGGCGCTGGGCACGATGAGCTGCTCCCGCCGGGCGATGCCCACGACGAGGAACGGCGCCGAGGCCTGAACCGAGCGGAGGTCGCGCAGCCGCCGGTTCACGACCGGCGCGCCGGCGCCGATCTTGACGCCGAGGAGCTGGACCCGCCCGTCGGCGAAGTCGGCGACCTCCGCGGCGCCCGTCGTCTTGATGACGCGCAGGATCTCGTCGGCCACGACCCGGTTCGGGTTGATCAGGAGATCGATCCCGAGCACCTTGCCGCCGTCCAGGATCGGGTGGGCGCCGAGCTCGAGACCGCGCACGCGGGCGATCTTGGTCGCCACGCCGTACTGGTGGGCGATCGCGCAGGCGACGATGTTGACCTCGTCCACGTCGGTGACCGCGATCGCCATGGCGGCCTCGCGGACCCCGGCTTCCTCGAGGGCCCGCGGGGAGGAGCCGTCGGCCTCGAGCGTGCGGAGGCCGAGCTGCTCCTGGACGCGGCGGACAACCTCGGGGTTGCGCTCGATCACCACGATCTCGTGCGGCTCGTGGGCGAGCCGCTGCGCGATGTGGTAGCCGACCTCGCCCGCCCCGATGACGATGATCTTCACGCCCGGCTCCCCGTCAGCGCCTCACGCGTCCCGCGCCGCCTCTTCCTGGTACTCCGGGCAGCGCGCCGCGTACGTCGGCGCGACGCGGCGGCGGATCCACGGGCAGAGGAACTCCGCCGTGAGGTTCCGGCCGGCGGGGCGGTCCGGCGCCGACTCCGCCAGGTCCTCCGGCGCCTCGGGGTAGTGGACGCAGTCGAAGCAGAAGGGTCCGGGGAGCTCGCGCTCGGCCATCTCAGGCTCCATTATCCATCTGGTCGCGACGGTTCCGGGCTGCGGCCCTCGGGACGTCGCTCCCTTCCACCATGTCGGGCACGGCGTAGCGGCGGAGGAGCTGGCGGGCGATGACGAGCCGCTGGATCTCGTTCGTGCCCTCGCCGATGATGAGTAGCGGCGCGTCCCGGTAGTAGCGCTCGACCGGGAACTCGGTGGTGTAGCCGTACCCGCCGTGGATGCGCATCGCCTCCAGGGCGACCTCGTGCGCCGCTTCGGAGGCGAAGAGCTTGGCCATGCCGGCCGCCAGGTCGGCCCGCTCCCCGCTGTCCTTCAGGCGCGCCGCCTGGAGGGTGAGCAGCCGCGCGGCTTCGACCTTGGTCGCCATGTCCGCCAGCTTGAGCTGGATCGCCTGGTGCTGGGCGATCGGCCGGCCGAACGCGTGGCGGACCTGGGCGTAGCGGATCGCCGCCTCGAAGGCGGCCTGCGCGACGCCGACCCCGCGCGCGGCGACGTTGATCCGCCCCAGCTCGAGGCCCGCCATGATCTGCTTGAACCCCGCGCCCTCGGCGCCGCCGACGAGGTTCGCGACCGGAACCGGCACGGCGTCGAAGGCGAGCTCCACCGTCTCGACCCCTTTGTAGCCGAGCTTCGAGAGGTCCCGGCCGACCTGGAAGCCCGGGTGCCCCTTCTCGACGAGGAAGAGGCTCATCCCGCGGTGCGGCGGGTCGGCGCCCGGATCGGTCTTGGCGAGGACGGCGAACGTGTCGCCGTGGCGGCCGTTCGTGACGAACATCTTCGTCCCGTTCAGCACGTACGTCTCGCCCCGGCGGTCGGCGCGCGTGCGGATCGCCTGGAGGTCCGAGCCCCCCTGGGGCTCCGTCAGGCAGATGCCGCCCCGCTTGTCGCCCCGGGCGAAGGCGGGCAGGAACCGCGCCTTCTGCTCGTCCGTCCCGAACGTCGCCACGCAGTAGGCCATGATGAGGTGACTGTTGATGACGCCCGCGAGGGACATCCAGCCCCGCGAGAGCTCCTCCACGACCAGCGCGTACGTGAGGCAGTCGAGCCCGAGCCCCCCGTAGGCCTCCGGGATCGTCGCCCCGAAGAGTCCCAGGGCCTTCATCTGCTCGACCAGCTCCGCCGGGTACGTGTCCGCGTGCTCGAGCTCCTGCGCGACCGGCTGCACCGCCTTCTCGACGAAGGAGCGGACGGCGGAGACGATCCGGCGCTGCTCGTCGGTCAACGTGTCGGCCATCGTCAGGACGGTAGCAGACGCGCCGAGCCCTTGGCAAGCGTCCGCGGGCGGTTTCGTCGCGATCCCGTGGTATAGAATCGCCGGGATGAGCCGTCGGCCGCGGGTCCATCGTCGCGCCGGCGCCGCCGTCGACGCGGCCGTGCGCTGGGCCCGGATGCCGCCCCCCCCCGGCCCCGGCGCGCGCCGGCTCGTCATCGTCTCGATCTGCGGGCTCTCGCACGACGTCCTCCAGCGCGCCCTCGCCGGCGGGTACATGCGCGCGACGGCGCGCCTCCTCCGCGACGGCGCGCTCCGCCTCCACCGCGTCCCCGTCGGGCTCCCGACGTCCAGTCCCGCCTTCCAGGCGGCGGTGATGTACGGGCCGCCCGTGGACATCCCGGGCTTCGAGTTCCTGGACAAACGGAGCGGGGAGTACCTCTGGTTCCCCCGCCCCTGGGACTCCGCCCGCGTCGAGGCCGCCCACGCGCGCGCACGGCAGGGGATCATGGCGGGCGGCCGCACGTACGGCTGCATCTTCGGTGGGGGCGCCGCGGACGCGGTGCTGACGTTCGCGCACCTCCTGCGTCCCGCGCCGTTCTGGGGGCACATCGGCCTGCGGGCCCGGCTGGTCCCGCCGGCGATCCTCCTCTGGGTCATCCTGAAGATGTCGGGCGGCACGGCCCTCGAGGCGCTGCGGTGGCTCGGGGCGGGGCTCCGGGACTTCTCGCTCGGGCGGCCGGTGCGCTCTCCCGCCCGCCCGCTCGTTCGGCTCGCGATCAGCGGGTGGCTCCGGCAGCTCTTCACCCTGGGCGTGACGGCCGACGTCTACGCGGGCGTGCCCGCGCTCTACGTCAACTTCGTCGACTACGACGTCCCGGCCCATGCGGTCGGTCCCGAGCACCCGTCGGCGCTCCGGGCGCTGCGCTACGTGGATCGGAGCATCCGGGAGATCGCGCGGGCCGTCCGGCGGGTGCCGAACCTCGGCTACGACCTGTTCGTCGTCTCGGACCACGGCCAGACCGCGTCCGTGCCCTTCGAGGCCGTGGCGGGCCCCGTCCCGGTCGCGGAGCTGGTCCTCGCGGCCTTCCACGGCGTCGGGGAGGGCGTCGAGCGCCCTGCGGGCGTGGTCCGCGACCGCGTGCACCCGGCCCGCCTGCCCCGGTGGCCGCTCGCGCCGGTCTGGCAGCGCCACCTCGCCTACCTCGAGCCCCGCTCCCGCGAGCGCAACGCCGTCTGGGCGGGGGACCTCTGCGTCGTCCCGGCCGGCCCGAACATCAACGTGTACCTGACCGACGTCGCCGGGCACGCCCCGCTGGAGGCGATCGAGGCCCGCTACCCCGGCGCGCTCGATCGACTGAGCCGCGACCCGGCCATCGGGTTCGCGCTCGCACGGGACGCGCGGGGACCCGTGTGCTACTATCAGGGACGTGTCGTGCGCATCCCGCCGCCTGCCGGCCGCACCGGCTGCCCGCTCTTCGATCGGCCGGATCGGGCGGTCGTCGTGGAAGGCCTGAAGGATCTCCTGGCCATGCCCAGCGCGGGCGACGTCGTGCTCTACGGGCACTACACCGCCCGAGGGTGCGTCAACTACCTCGGGGAGCGGGGGAGCCACGCGGGGCCGACGGAGGCCGAGCTCTACGCGTTCGTCATGGCACCCGCCCGCCTGGAGTTCGACTTCGGAGGGGTGACGCGGGCCGCCGACCTCCATCCGCTCTTCGCGGCCTACCGGGCCGCGCCGGGCCCGGCGGGCGGATCCGATGGGTGACATCAAGCGGCTCCGCGTCCTGACCTACAACATCCACCGCGCGCGGGGGTTGGACGGGCTGGTCCGGCTGGACCGGATCCTCGCCGTGCTGGGGGAGGTGGACGCCGACATCGTCGCCCTCCAGGAGGTCCTCGCGCCGCAGGCGGCCGCCCTCGCGGCGGCGACCGGGATGCGCGCCGTCTTCGGGCCGACGCGCCTGCTGCCCCAGGGCGCCTACGGCAACCTCTGCCTCACGCGGTTGCCGGTCGTCGGCCACCGGAGCTACAGCCTGACCTGCCGGCCGTTCGAGCCCCGCGGCTGCCTGCGAGCCGACGTCGAGCACGGCGGCGGGCGTCTCCACGTCTTCAACGTCCACCTCGGGCTGAGCTACCGCGAGCGCATCCGCCAGGCCCGGATGCTGACCGGCATCGCCGACCGGCGCGGCCTCGCGGGGCCGCGGCTCGTGCTCGGCGACTTCAACGAGTGGTTCAACGGCCACGCCTCGCGCCTCCTCCGGGACGAGTTCGGCCACCCCTGCGGCCGCCACCGCGCCGTCCGGACCCACCCGAGCCCGCTTCCCGTCTTCCCGCTCGACCGGATCTACCACGACCCGGCGGCGCGGCTCGAGCGCGTCGTGGTCCACCGGAGTCGGCTCGCGCGGGTGGCCTCGGACCACCTGCCGACCTACGCCGACCTGCGCCTCGACCCCGCCCGGTAGCGCCGCGTGAGCGGCCCCGGGCCGATCCCCGTCGCATTGTTCATCTCGGCCGGGACGCGCTCGACCTACGGCCTCGCGGACGTCCCGGCCTCTGGGCGTCCTCCAGCTCGCCGGGGCGCGCGCGGCCTGCGACCTCGCGGGCGCCCCGGTCCCACGCTCCGACAGCGTGGCGTCTGTTCCTCGAGGGTCGCCGCGTGAGCGACGGCGACGGGCCCGAGCTCCGGCCCGAGACACTCCGTTTCTGTCCGCTCTGCAGCGCGCGGCTCGCCCCGCGGACCCTCCCGCCCGACGGGCGCGACCGGCCCGTCTGCACGGCCTGCGGCTTCGTCTTCTACCTCGCGCCGAAGGTGGTGGCCGGCACGCTCCCGGTCCGGGCGGACCGCGTACTGCTCATCCGCCGCGCCATCGAACCCGGGCGCGGGCTCTGGACGTTCCCCGGCGGGTACGTGGACTGGGGTGAGGACGTCCGGGAGGCGGCGCGACGCGAGACGCTCGAGGAGGTCCGGCTCCCGGTGCGGCTGGACAGGCTCCTCGGGGTGTACTCGTACGGGGGAGCGCCGGTGGTCGTCGCGGTGTTCCTCGCCTCCGTGCCCGATGGCGTAGACCCCGTCCCGATGGCCGACGAGGTGCTCGAAGCGGCGTACTTCGGGCCGGAGGAGATCCCCTGGGAGACCCTGGCGTTCCCGAGCACCCGGGACGCCCTGCGGGACTGGGTGGCCGGCCGGGGTCCGGCGCGCCCCGGACCTGGTGTATAGTAGCGGTCAGGGGAGGAAAACCGGGTCCCGGGACCCGCGCGGAGGCGTCCCATGAAGAAGGTCGCGCTCGTCGCCCTCGTCCTGCTCCTGCTCATCCCGCTCCTGGCCGCCCCGGCGGAGGCCCGCTGGCGCCACCGCCATCACGGCCATCGCGGCAACTTCTGGATCGGGGTGGGCGTCGGCGCGCTGGTGACCGCGCCGTGGTGGTATCACCCCAGGTACTCCTATCCGGCGTACTCCTATCCGGTTTACTATCCGTACCCGGTCTACTACGGGTATCCGGCCTACGACCCGACGTACACCACCGCGCCCGCCTACACGCCGCAGCCGGCGACCACGACCCCGACGCCGCAGCCGCTCTCGCCGGCGCCGCAGGGTGGGACCGGGGGCGCCCCGCCCCAGCCGGGCGCGGAAGCCGCGCCGGCCCCGCCGCCCCAGACGTCGCAGAGTTGCCAGACGGTATGGGTCGAGGGACACTACGAGACCCGCGTGATGGCGAGCGGCCAGCGGGTCACGGTCTGGGTGCCGGCGCACAGCCAGCAGATCTGCCAGTAGATCCTTCCCCGTTCCGAACCGGCCTCCGGGGGCGTACTAGCTTCGCGGCACGACGAGGGAGGTGCAATCATGCGTGAGTCCTCACATCTCAACCACCACGTCACCGTCGGCATCCTCACCGCGGCCACCGTGCTCGGGGCTGCCCTCCTGGCCCAGGCGCAGCCCCCGGCGTGGCAGCAGGGCCGGCCGCCCGAGCTGGCGACCTCGCCGCTGGCCCCGCACCCGCTGCCGCCGGCGCCGACGCCGGCCGACAAGATTCCGGTCGACAAGGTGAAGCTCCCACCCGGGTTCCGGATCAGCGTGTGGGCCGACGGCATCCACAACGCCCGCAGCATGGCGTGGGGGAGCAAGGGCACGCTCTTCGTAGGCTCCCGTATCCCGGGGCAGGTCTACGCGGTGGTGGACAGGGGCGGCCGACGCGAGGTGAAGGTCATCGCCAAGGGGCTCACCCAGCCCAGTGGCGTGGCCTTCAAGGACGGCGCGCTCTACGTCGCCGAGATCCCCCGGCTCCTCAAGTACGAGGGGATCGAGGACCAGCTCGACAACCCGCCGGCCCCCA
Organism: uncultured bacterium; assembly: GCA_964416315.1. Lineage (GTDB taxonomy): Bacteria > Methylomirabilota > Methylomirabilia > Rokubacteriales > DASRDR01 > CAYQDR01. The sequence goes on along the minus strand of CAYQDR010000061.1, from coordinate 5,258 downwards.
AGGTGGTGTACGAATACCCCAAGGACGCGCACCACAACTGGAGGCACCTGATCCTCGGGCCGGACGACAAGCTCTACTTCAACATGGGGGCGCCGTGCAACATCTGCATGCCGCCCGAGACCCACGCCAACATCTCGCGGGTCAACCCCGACGGCACCGGGTTCGAGTACGTCGCGCATGGCGTGCGCAACAGCGTCGGCGCCGACTTCCACCCCGTGACCAAGGAGCTCTACTTCACCACCCACGGGCGCGACTGGCTGGGTGACGACGTGCCGAACGACACGTTCCACCACGTGCCGCGACCCGGCTTGCACTTCGGGTTTCCCTTCTGCCACCAGGGCGACGTGCTCGACCCGGACTTCGGGCGCGGGCGCTCGTGCAGCGAGTTCGCGCCGCCGCTCCTGAAGCTCGGCCCGCACGTGGCCGCGATGGGGGTCCGGTTCTACACCGGCAACATGTTCCCCCCGGAGTACCGGAACCGCGCGTTCATCGCCCTGAAGGGCTCCTGGAACCGCACCCAGAAGAGCGGCTTCCGCGTCATGACCGTGACGCTTCAGCCCGGGCAGCCGCCCGGGTACGAAGTCTTTGCCGACGGGTTTCTCCAGGGCGAACAGTTCTGGGGTCGCCCCACCTACATCGAATGGATGCCCGACGGGTCGATGTTGCTGTCAGACGACTTCAACGGCGCCATCTACCGCATCACCTACCAGCGCTGAGCCCGTTCGGTTCGAGCGCGAACACCCCCGCCGCCGCCGGCGGGGGTGTTCCGTCTCTGGGCCGCGGAGGCCCGCGTTGAGCGTGCGTCGCGTGCTCGGCGCCGGGCTCCTGATCGGGGCGCTCGCGTCAGTCGCGGCGGCGCAGCCGCGAGTCACGGGCGACGTCGAGGCCGGGCGGCGAAAGGCCGAAGCCTGTGTCGCATGCCACGGCCCGAACGGCAACTCGACGCGGCCGGACGTCCCCTCCCTGGCCGGCCAGCCACCGCTGTACACCTACTACCAGCTCTTCCAGTTCCGGGAGGGGCGTCGCGTGGACCCGCAGATGTCGGCGTTCGCCGCAAACCTCTCCGACGCCGACATGCAGGACCTGGCCCTCTACTTGGCGACCGAGCGCCCGGTGCCGCCGCGCGACGCGAGCGACCCCGCGAAGGCGGAGGCCGGTCGTCGCGTCTCGGTCGCCCAGTACTGCGGGTCCTGCCACTTGCCCGACCTCAGCGGCCAGAACCACATCCCGCGCCTCACGGCGCTCTCCTACGACTACCTGGTCAGGCAACTCCGCGGCTACAAGGCGCAGACGCGCGCGGACTACGACGGTCACATGACGGTCGCGACCCAGCCCCTTACCGAGCAGGACATCGAGAACCTCGCCCACTACATCCTCCGCCTCGCCGCCGCCACCGGCCCCTGAGCCCGCGGGCGGAGGCGGCGTGGGTCGCGCGGGCCGGCGCGTGCTCCCCGGGCCCAGGCGGCGGGCGTCTTCGTGCTCACGAGCGTCCTCGCGCTCGGGGCCGCGCGCGGGTCCCCATCGGCTCGCCGGTGGTCAGCAGCAACGGGCCGCGGGACGCGATCGTGTGGGTGGCGGACCCGAACATGCCGCGACCCACTGGATCTGGGGTCCGAGTCCCTTCAACACGCCGCACGATTTCTCGGCGATCGCCTGGAGGTCCTGAGGGGATGCCTTACCCGCCCCCGGGAAGTTGCGCTCGATCACGAACTTCGGCATGGAACGACCTCCTTCGTGTTTGGGGTTGGCCGCCGTCACTGGCGGGGCAGCGAGGTCAGGCGCGGGTAGATGGTCAGGGTCTCCTCGACGGTCAGGCACCGGCGCCACCCGCGGCGGGCTCTTCGCCAACGCTCGTGGGCGCGGCGTTAGAAGCGGAATCGGAGGCCGCCGCGGATGAGCCGCGGCGTGCCCGTGGTGACCACGCCGTCGGTGGTCTTGGCGACCTCGACGGTGCGGTCGAAGAGGTTCTCGACGGCCAGGAAGAGCTCCGCCTGCTTGGTGATCGCCCGCCAGATCATCACGTCCACGACGAAGAAGTCGCCGAGCGTGAGCCGGTTCTCGTCGTCCTCGAACTGGTCCGACACCCACCGCCCCTGCACGGCCACGTTGACCAGGGCCGGGTTCGTGTACTGGACCCCCAGCGTGACCTGGTGCTCGGGGACCTGGGCGAGGCGCTTGCCTTCGAGACCGGGCTGGTTCGAGGCCTCGACGACCTCAGCGTCGCTGTAGAGGTAGCTGCCCCGGAGCTCCACCCCCGCGACCGGGCGGTAGGCGAGCTCCGCCTCCACGCCGCGGATCCGGGTGCGGTCGAGGTTCTGGCGCTGCCGGCACGTCGTCCCCGACGGGCAGTCGGGCAGCCGCCGGTCTTCGGGGAGCGTCACGTTCACGATCGGGTCCTCCACCTCGTTCCAGAAGCCCGTGACGCGGCCCGAGACCGTCCGCCCGAAGCGGTGCTCGATCCCGAGCTCGCCGCCGGTCAGCCGCTCGGGGTCGAGGTCGGGGTTGGCCGTCGTGACGTCGTTCCGCACCCGGAAGGGCCGGTAGAGCTCGTTGATCGTCGGCGTCCGGAAGGCCTGGTAGGCCGACGCCTTCGCGACGGTCTCGGGCGTCGGGTGGTAGAGGAGCGCGAGCCGCGGGCTCACCGCCCACTCCTCGCGGTCGGGGAACTGCTGCGACGCCGGCACGCCCGCGGGAGGGGGCGTGTCCCGGCGGAAACCGTCGAAGCTCCGCCAGTAGTCGACGCGCGCCCCGAGCACGAGCTCCCACTGCGACCCGAGCGCGACGATGTCCTGGCCGAAGACCCCGGCCAGGAGCTGCTCGCCACCCGCCACGCGGCGGCGGAGGAACTGCCCCGCCGCGAAGACGTCCTCGTCCGTCTCGCCGTCCACGGCGCGGACGTCCACCCCCATGGTCAGGTGCTGGGTGCCGAGGCGTCGGGCCCACTGGAGCGACCCCCCGACCGCGGTCGTGGGGACTTCCTGGGCGAGGGCGAGCGTCTCCGAGTTCCGGTCGGCCGCCTGGCTGGAGAACGTGCTCTCGAAGGTCTGGAGCTGCGTGAACACCGTCAGCCACCAGTCGCTGCCGTCGGGTGTCCGGAGGCGCCCGCCGACCGCCGCCTGGCCCGCCTCGGTCGAGTTGGTCTGGAGCGGCGTCCCGTTGCCGCGGTCCTCGGTGAAGTAGGACCCCGAGACGTAGAGGCTCGCGTCCGGGCTCAGGCGGTACTCGACCTTGCCGGTGAAGGTCCAGTGGGAGGAGTCCGCCTCGACGTCGATGGCGCCCCGCTGGGACTCCTGGACGACCTTGAACCCGTCCGTCTCGAAGAAGTTCCCCTCCAGGAGGACCCCGAAGGGGCCGCGCACGTCGCTCAGGAACAGGTCCAGCTTCGTCGTGTTGTGGCTGCCGTAGCTCCCCTCGAAGAGTAGCCGCCGGGGCTCGGGGGGGCGGCTCACGACGTTGACGACGCCGCCGAGCGCGTAGTTGCCCCAGAGGCTCGAGACGCCGCCGCGGACCACCTCGATCCGCTCGATGCCGAGGCGCGGGAGCTTGCTCCAGTAGACCCAGCCGCCGAACGGGTCGTTGATCGGGATCCCGTCCTGGAGGACGAGGGCCCGGCTCGCGCCGCTCGGCCCGATCCCGCGGAGCGAGACCCCCTGGGTTGTGGGGTGCGTGACCAGGCTCGAGGAGCGCCGGAAGAGGCTGAACCCGGGGATCTGGCGGAGGAGGTCGTCGACGGTCTGGGCCGCCGAGGCCTTGAAGTCTTCCTCGCCGAGGACCGTCACGCTCGCGGGGGCCTCGCCGAGCCGCTGCTCGACCCGGCTCGCGCTCACGACGACCGGCTCGAGCTGGGCCGGGGGCTCCGTCGTCGGCTGCTGGGCCCCGAGCGGTGTCGCCCGGCCGAGCGCGACGACGAGCGCGAGCGCGGCGAGGCGTCGCGTCACCTGGGCGCCGTCCGCTCGAGCTCCACCGGGAGTTCCACCGAACCGGCGCCCCCGCATCGCGGCTTACCCGCCCTCGCGGACCCAGCGGTACCCGCGCTGCTCCATGCACGCCCGATAGTGCGGGTAGCTGAAGTTCCGCTCGAGGATCCACTTGGTGCGCTGGCGCTCGAATCGAGGGACGTTCTCCCAGACCCAGGCGCGCTCGTCGCACTCCGAGCTGTCACGGCGGAGCTCGGCCTCGGTCGCGCCGGGCCGCTGCCACGAGCCCTTCGCGCACCCGGCCGCGAGGAGGAGCGCGATTCCGACCAGGGCCACTCGCCGCATGGCGCACAGAGTAGCAGCCTTCCCGGACCCCGTTCAACGGGGTGTCCCCTCCAGAGGCGCGCCACTCGAAGCCGCTGGACTCCCGGCCGGCGCACGCGCATGCTGGCGGACATGGAGAGGCGCCGACGGCCGGGGCTCCGCTGGGAGCCGCGCTGGGCCGTCCTGGGCGCGTCGTTCGTGACGCTGGTCCTGGTGCACACCCGTCTCGAACTTCATGGTCGTGACGCACCAGGTCGCGGCCGTCGTCGAGGCGGGGATCGAGCCGCGCTGGGCCGCCACCGCGTTCGGCCTCGTCGGCCTGCTCTCCGCGGTTGGCCGGGCGGCCTTCGGCGCCCTCTCCGACCGCTGGGGGCGCGTCCCGACGGCGCTCGCGAGCTACGCGGCGACCGCGGTGGGGACCCTGGCGCTCATGCTCGTGGCCCGAGACGCCCCGGCCTGGCTCCTCTGGGCCTACATCGTCCCATTCGGCCTCACGTTCGGCGCGCGCGGGCCGATCGTCGCGGCGCTGGCCGCCGACGTCTACCGCGGCCGCGTGTACGGGAGCGTGCTCGGGCTGATCACGTTCGGCAACCGGATCGGCTCCGCGGTCGGGCCCTGGCTCGGCGGGATCATCTACGACCTGACGGGCAGCTACAGCTATGCCTTCGCCACCGCGGTCGCGGCGATCAGCCTCGCCGCGATCGCGCTCGCGGCCGCGGGGCGCGGCGTGGCTGGGGACGGACGCTCGGCCGCGGGCTGACGGCGCCGCGGGCCGCGGTCACGGACGTCCGGCGCCGGGGATCAGGGGCCGAGCTTCGCGGCCAGGTGGAGGCAGACCCCTCGTCCCGGGGATGAGGGTCCCGTCGAGGTACTGGACTCCACGGGCCCGGTCGGACCCGCCACGGAGGCAGCCCCGAGTGGAGAGGCCGCGCGCCGCTTCTGGGTCGTCTGCCTTGGTTTTTTCGCTCTTCACCAGAATCTGTACGGCCCCCAGGCTGGAGGCGGGGGCTGAGATGA
>CAYQDR010000060.1:0-27567 GCA_964416315.1 uncultured bacterium | reverse complement strand
TGTGTATAAGAGACAGCCGCCTGCCCGCCTCCCGCGGCCGGCGCGGCCGCACCGGGAGCCGGGGCGGCCCCGGCCGCGGGAGGCGGGCAGGCGGTGGCCGCGGCGCCCCCGCCGGACGCCGCCGGGACCCCCCAGGCGCTGAAGGTCATCAAGAGCATCCGGACAGACCTCGACAAGACCGTGGTGGTCGACCTGAACGAGCTCAAGGTCCGGGGCGTGGTGCTCTCCGTGGTCGTGTCGCTGCGCTCGACGGGCAAGGCGGCCTCGAAGCACCTGGCCCTCCAGCAGGACAAGAGCGCCGTGCTGAACTACGACACGGGAGACACCGCCGGGCTGATCAACGCCGACGGGTTCACCTCGGGGTTCCTCAACGCCGGGGAGGTGAAGACGCTGCGGGCGACCTTCAAGGTGCCGAAGGGCGCCAAGAAGGTCGGCATCACGCTCTCCGGCATCGGCACCTTCGATGACGTGGAGATCGGGCAATAGCGCGGAGCCCGAGTCCGCGCTAGACACCCCGCGTCGATCCGACGCCCGCCACCCCGAAGGCTCCGGGGCGCTCCCGGGGCCTTCGGCGGTTCTCGGGCGCCGCCCGCGACCGCCCAGAATGGGACTCGCGAACTCGGTGACCATCGTCCGGATCCTGCTGATCCCGGTGTTCGTGACGCTCCTCGTCTACGACCGCGTGGCCCTCGGACTCGGCACGTTCGTCCTGGCCGGGATGACCGACACGCTGGACGGCTACATCGCGCGCCGGCGCGGCACGGCGACGCGGCTCGGGGCGTTCCTCGATCCGCTGGCGGACAAGCTGCTGCTGACGTCGGCGTTCATCACGCTCACGTATCGCTTCCCCCACGTGCTCCCGTTCTGGGTCACGGCGGTCGTGCTGAGCCGAGACGGTCTGATGGTGCTGGTGGCCGCGCTCATCATGCTCACGGGCGGCCGGGTGCACCCCGAGCCGAGCCGCCTCGGGAAAACGAGCACGGCCCTCCAGATGGTCACGGTGGGGGTGGCGCTCCTGGTCGTGGCGGGCGGGGACGGGCTGGCCCCGGTCTTGCGCGCGCTCACCTGGCTCACGGCGGCGCTCACCCTGGCCTCGGGCCTCCAGTACCTCCGCGCCACGCCCCGGTACGTGGACTGGGGAACCCGCTGATGCCCAAGTGCGTGCCCGACGCGGGGGTGCGGGTGCTGAGCGTTCGCCCCGGAGGCCTCGCCGCCCGGGCGGGCCTGCGCCCCGGTGACCGGCTGGTCCGCATCAACGGCGAGCCGCTCCGGGATCTGATCGACTTCCACCTGCAGGCCGGCCAGGAGCGGCTCGGGATCGAGCTGTTGCGGGAGGGCGAGACGCGCACCGTCGTGCTCACGCGGGAGTGGGGACGGGACCTGGGGCTCGAGTGCGAGCCGCCCCGGCCGGGCGAGATCTCGACGTGCGCGAACAAGTGCGTCTTCTGCTTCATCCACCAGCTGCCGAAAGGCCTGCGGAAGAGCCTGTACGTCAAGGACGACGACTATCGGCTGTCGTTCCTGCACGGGAACTACATCACGCTCACGGATCTCCCCGAGCGCGAGATCCAGCGGATCATCGACCTGCACCTCTCGCCGCTCTACGTCTCCGTCCACGCGACCGACCCCGCGCTCCGTCACGTCCTGCTCGGCAGCCCGAAGACGCTGCGCGGCGACCTCATGGAGCGCATGGCGCGCCTGGCCGCGTCCGGGATCGTCATGCACGCCCAGATCGTGCTGTGCCCCGGTCTCAACGACGGTCCCCACCTCGAGCGGAGCGTGCGCGACCTGGCCGCCCTCTCCCCGGCCGTGAGGACCGTGGCCGTCGTCCCGGTCGGCCTGACGCGGCATCGCGAGGGGCTCCCCCCGCTCCGGCCGGTGACGGTCGAGGAGGCCCGCCCTCTGCTCCGGGCGATCCACGCGTGGCAGGCCGACTGGCTCGCGCGGCTCGGGACGCGCCTGGTCTTCGGCGCCGACGAGCTCTACCTCCTCGCGGGCGAGCCGATCCCGCCGGCGGCGGCGTACGAGGGCTTTCCGGTCGTCGAGGACGGGATCGGGCTCGTGCGGCGCTTCGAGGACGAGTGGGCGCGGGGGCTCCGCCGACCGCCCGGTGGCCGCGCGGAGCCGCGGCGGGTCACCGTGGTCACGGGCGAGCTGTTCGGGCCGGTGCTTCGGCGCCGCCTGCGCGCCCTGACCGTGTCCGGGTTCGCGGTGGAGGCGGTGGCGGTGCCGAACGAGTTCTTCGGGCGGGCGATCTCCGTCGCCGGGCTGCTGACGGGGCAGGACATCGCCCGGGCCCTCGCGGCGCGGCCGCTCGGGGACGTCGTCCTGGTGCCGGCCGTGGCGCTCCAGGAGGCGGGCGGGGTCTTCCTCGACGACGTGAGCCCCGGGGATCTGGCGCGGCACCTCGGGGTCCCGGTCGAGGCCCCCGAGGCGACGGCGGGGGGCCTCCTCGGCGCATTGCTGGGCCGCCGGGCCGTCAAAGCCGGGTGAGGCGCCGATGCGGATCCCGCGGATCGCCGTCGTGGGCCGGCCCAACGTGGGGAAGTCCACCCTCTTCAACCGCCTCGTCGGCGCGCGGAAGGCGCTCGTCCGGGACACGCCGGGCGTCACCCGCGACCGGCTGCACGGCGTCTGCGAGTTCGGGGGGTGGCGGGCGCAGGTCATCGACACGGGCGGGCTCGATCCGACCGCGGAGGAGAGCCTCACGGCCCGGGTCCGGGCCCAGGTGCTCGCCGCGATCGCGGAGGCCGACTTGCTCCTGTTCGTCGTGGACGCCCGCGAGGAGGTGACCGCGCTCGACGCGGACGTGGCACGGCTCCTCCGCCGCGTGGCGAAGCCGGTGCTGCTCGTCGCGAACAAGGTGGACACCGCGACGCAGGAGGCGGCGCTCGCGGACGTCCACGCCCTCGGGATGGACCCGGTCTACCCCGTGTCGGCGGAGCACGGGCGGGGCGTCGCCGAGCTCCTCGAGGCGGTCCGCGCACGCCTGCCGTCCGAGCCGGAGCCGAGCGAGGAGCCGGACGCCGTCCGGATCGCCGTCGTGGGACGCCCGAACGTCGGGAAATCGTCGCTCGTCAATGCCATCGCCGGGGAGGACCGAGTGCTGGTGCACCCGGAACCCGGCACGACGCGGGACGCCGTGGACACGCCCGTGACCGTGGGCGGCCGTCCCTACGTCCTCGTGGACACGGCGGGCCTCCGCCGGAAGGGGCGGACCGCGGAGGGACTCGACCGGCTCGCCGCCGTCATGGCGCGGCGCAGCCTCGAGCGCTCCGACCTCGCGCTGGTCGTGCTGGACGGGAGCGAGGGGGTCACGGCCCAGGACGCGCGGATCGCCGGCTACGCGGAGGCGGCGGGGCGCGGCGTCGTCCTCGTCGTGAACAAGTGGGACCTCGTCGAGGGGGCGGACCGCGCGCCGGACCTCGTGCGGGCGCTCCGGGAGCGGCTCGCGTTCCTCGCCCATGCCCCGGTGGTCTTCACGTCCGCGCGCCTCGCGACCGGGCTCGACGCGCTCTTCGAGACGGTGGAGCGGGTCGCGGGCGCCTACGCGCGCGAGATCCCCACGGCCGAGCTGAACCGGGTGCTGACCGCGGCGGTCAGCCGGCGGCCGCCGGCCGGCGTGCGGGGGAAGACCCTGCGGATCTTCTACGCGACCCAGGTCGGGACCCGGCCGCCCAGGTTCCTCCTGTTCGTGAACGACCCGGCGGCGCTGCACTTCTCCTACGAGCGCTACCTGATCAACGCCCTGCGGGAGGCGTTCGGGCTCTCGGGCGCTCCCGTCCGGCTCCGCCTCCGGCGGCGCCGCCCGGCCCGCGCGAGGGTGCTGTCGTGAGGGCGGGCGGGCTTCGGGCCGCTCTGGGCCTCTGCGGCCTCGCGACGGTCGCCGTCCTCGCCGCGGCCGGAGCCGGCGTGTCGCAGGAGGGCGGGCCCGCGGCCCGGATCCTCGACAAGGCGCCGCCGGCGCTGCCGCTCGCCGGGGCGCCGCCGGGGTGGGAGGTCCGGGAGTTCAGCGGCAAGGCGAGCGTCTCCGTGGTCCGCGTGGACGAGACCGTGGCGCTCCGCCTCCTGAGCGAGGGGAACTCCTTCGCCGTCACGCGCTCGCTGGACTTCGACCTGCCGAAGTACCCGATCCTGACCTGGAAGTGGAAGGTCACGACCCTGCCCAAGGGCGGGGATGTGCGCAAGCGCGAGACGGACGACGCGGTCCAGGTCTACGTGCTCTTCCCGCGCGGGCTGGTCAAGGCGGTCCAGTCCCACATCGTCGGCTACATCTGGGACGCGACGGCGCCGGCCGGCACCCGGCTCGACAGCCCGCAGCCCTGCCCGCCCACCTGCAACCTCAAGCTGATCGTGCTCCAGAGCGGAGGGGGGAGCCTGGGCCAGTGGGTGGCGGAGCGACGGAACGTGCTGGAGGACTATCGGGCGCTCTTCGGGGGCGCGCCGCCCAAGGTCGGGGGGCTGAGCGTCCAGCTCGACTCGAACGATACCAAGTCGTCCGCGGAGGTCTTCTTCCAGGATTTCGTGTTCCAGACGGAGCGCTGAGGGAGTCGCCATGTCGCGTCGGCGCATCGCGCATCCGGCCCTCGTGGGTCCGACCCTCGCGTGGGCCTTCCTGATCGGCCTCGTGCCCCAGGCGGCGGACGGTGTCCCGCTGCCGCCCGCGGCGGCCCGGCAGGCGGTCGAGGACCCCGCCCCGTACGAGGCACGGCTGGTCGCCGCGCACCTCGCGGCCCTCGGCGTGAGCCCGGCCGAGGCGGCGGCGCGGGTCGCGACGCTCTCGGACGCGGAGCGCGCGGCGGTCGCGGCTCGGCTCGAGGAGGTCGGGGCCGGGGGGAGCGCCGCGGGGGCCGTGGCCGTGGCGATCGTCATAATGCTGCTGGCGATCCTGGTGCTCGAGCTGATGGGCCGTCGCGTCGTCTCGCGGCCCTGATCGGCGGACGGATGGTCGCCAGGGCCGTGGCGCTCGCGGCCGCGACGCTGCTCGCCGCCGGGTGCGCGACCGGGCCGCCGCGCGCGGCGGACGGGCTGTCCGCGGAAGAGCACAACGACCTCGGCGTCGCCTACCACGCGCGCGGGCGCTACGACCTCGCCGCGCAGGCGTTCCAGCGCGCGCTCGAGCGGCGACCCGGATGGGCGCGCGCGCTCGCCAACCTGGGGGACGCGCGGCTCGCGGCCGGGGACCGGGACGCCGCGATCGCCGCCTACGCGGCGGCGCGCGCGTCGAGCCCCGACGACCCGGCGATCGCCAACAACCTCGCCTGGGCCCTGCTCCAGGACCCGGAGCGCTGGCGCGAGGCCGAGCCCCTGATCCGCGAGGCGCTGCGCGCCGCGCCGGAGCCTCGCGGCTACTACCTGGACACGCTGGGGATCCTGCTGCTGCGTCAGGAGCGGGCCGGCGACGCCCTGGTGGCGTTCCGCGCCGCGCTCGCAGACCCCGGGCTCCGTGACCCGGCGACCCGGGCGCTCGTGCTCCGGCACACCGGCGATGCGCTCGAGCGCCTCGGCGATGCGGCGGGCGCAGAGCGCTGCTACCGGACGGCGCGCGAGGTGGCGGGGAAGCCCTCGGGAAAGGCCGGGGGCGTGGCCTCGGTGGGGCAGGGGGCCTCCGCGGAAGTTGGCCCGGGCGAGGGCGTGTGCTAAGATTGGGGCGCTAAGGTCAGGCGAGAATTGGAGAATTCGGAGATGCGCCACCTCAAGACCGATGTCTCGCACCGACGGCGGCGTCGGCCGAGTATCTTCAGCGCCGTCTGGTTCCGCCTCGTCGTCGGCGGCGGGGTCATCGTGGTCCTCGCCCTGGTCCTCGGCCCGGGGGTCACCGGCTGGCTGAGGGGCGACGCAGGGCAAAGCCCGACTCGGATCCGTGCCGCCGCGCCGCCGGCGCCAGCCCCCGCCCCCACACCGGAGCCGCGTGAGGCGGGGGCGCCCGTCGCGAACCCGGAGCCGGCGCGCGCCGCGGAGCCCCCGCCCGTTGCGGGGCCGGCCGGCAACGGAGCGGCTGCCCCGGCGCCGGCCGCCGAGCCGGAGGCCGCGCCGCCCCCGGCCAAGGCGACCGAGCGCCCGCGGGCGGACGGCACGGCCGGGCTTTACCGGGTGCAAGTCGGGGCGTTCCTCGACCACCGGAACGCGGACCGCCTCGTCCAGCGGCTGCGTGCCGAGAATCTGGAGGTCGTGGACAGCGTCCTCGAGCAGAGCCGGGTGCTCTACCGGGTCCTGGCCCTGCCGGGCGAGGGCGAAGGCTACGGCGGCCTGATCCAGCGCCTCCAGGGGCTCGGGCTCGCCCCGGAGCTGACGAACGAGGGGGCGGCCGTGACCGGGCTCGTGCCGCTGCGGAGCGCGGTGGAGACCGCGCGGGGCCTGCGCGAGCAGGGGGTCCGCACTCGGCTCGAGCGCGAGGGGGGCGCGGCCGCGTTCCGCGTGGTCCGCGTCGGCGGCTACGCGACCGCGGCCGAGGCCGAGCAGGTGCGGGTGGAGCTGGCGGCCCGCGGGCTCGAAGGCTTTGTCGTGCGGGAGCGGTGAGGGCCCGTGAGGCGCCCCGGGCCTCGGCCCGGTCCCGTCGCCGCCGATGTGCGGCGCGCCTCCTGGTAGGAGCGGGCGCATGGCGGACACGGTCGTCGTGCTGGTCACGGTGCCCACGGCCGACGCGGGGGGGAAGATCGCGGTCGCGGCCGTCGAGGAGGGGCTCGCCGCGTGCGTGAACATCGTGCCGGGCGTGCGGTCGATCTTCCGCTGGGAGGGGCGCGTCCAGGACGAGCCGGAGCTGCTCCTGCTCCTCAAGACCACCCGCGAGCGGCTCGGGGCGCTTGAGACGCGCGTCCGGGCGCTCCACCCGTACTCCGTTCCCGAGTTCATCGCCGTGCCGGTGGTCGCTGGACACGGGCCGTATCTCGCGTGGGTCGCGGAGTGCGTGAGCGCGAAAGGAGGTGGCGGGCCTGACCAAGAATGACCTGATCAACGCGGTGGCGGCGCACGGCCTCTCGAAACGGCAGTCGGCGTCGGTCGTCGAGGCCGTGTTCGACGCGATGCTGAAGGCCTTCGAGCAGGGGAGCGACGTGAAGGTTGTCGGGTTCGGACACTTCCGGGTCCGGCGGAAGTCCTCGCGGAAGGGCCGGAACCCGCAGACGGGTCACGAGATCGAGATCACGGCGCGGCGGGTGCTGACCTTCAAGCCGTCCAAAGGGCTCAAGGCCCACGTGAACCAGCAATAGGCCCCGATGAGCGCGATCGCGGCGGGCCCGATTCCCGACAAGCTGTTCTTCCGCATCGGGGAGGTGGCCGACCTCACGGGCGTGCCGCCCTACGTCCTGCGCTACTGGGAGTCCGAGTTCAAGCTCCTCCGGCCCCGGAAGAACCACGCGGGGCAGCGCGTCTACCGCAAGCCGGACATCGAGCTCGTCCTCCGGATCAAAGGCCTGCTCTACGAGGATCGGCTGACCCTCGAGGGAGCGAAGAAGCGCTTGCTGCAGGAGTCCCGCGGCCGCTCGCAGCAGCTTGAGCTCCCGGCTCCCGACCCGCAGACGCTGGAGGTCCTGCGGCGCCTCCGGGCTCGGCTGGAGGGGATGCGACAGCTCCTGCGCGGTCAGGGGCAGATTTCGCTTGAGCGGCCGCGCGGCGGCACGTAAAATCGGACTCGGTTCGGGGCGTGGCGCAGCCTGGTAGCGCACTAGCATGGGGGGCTAGGGGTCGTGGGTTCAAATCCCGCCGCCCCGACCACTTCTCAGCGAACCCCGGGGCAGGCGCGGACTGCCGGCATTCGCGGGCCGTCGGGTGAGCGCGGGGCACGGTGGTGAGCGCTCGGCGGCGACGGCCGAACATCCTCGTGTCCAACGACGACGGGATTCATGCGCCCGGGCTGGCTGCCCTCGCCGCCGCCCTGGAGTCGGTCGGGGAGGTGTACGTCGTGGCGCCGGACCGCGAGCGCAGCGCGATCGGGCATGCGCTGACGCTCCACCGCCCGCTCCGGGTGGACCGCGTCGGGCCGCGGCGCTGGGCGGTGAACGGGACGCCGACGGATTGCGTGAACCTCGGCACCCTCGGGATCCTGCCGCTCCGGCCGGACGTGGTGGTCGCGGGCATCAACGCCGGATCGAACCTCGGCGACGACGTGACGTATTCGGGGACGGTCTCGGCCGCGATGGAGGGGAGCCTCCTCGGCGTGCCCGCCCTCGCCGTGTCGCTGGTGGAGGCGGCGGAGCGGGCGAACTACCGTCCCGCCGCCCGGGCGGCGGCGCGCCTCACGCGCCTGCTCCTGGCTGCGCGCGGCACCGGGGTGAGCCTGCTGAACGTGAACGTCCCGCGCGGGCGGCCGCGCGGGCTGCGGATGACCCGCCTCGGGCGGCGCGTGTACAGCGAGAAGGTGACGGAGCAGCGCGACCCGCGGGGGAACGTCTACTACTGGATCGGCGCCGGGCCGCCCGCGTGGGAGGCGGGCGAGGACACGGACTTCGCCGCGGTGCACGCCGGGTACATCTCGGTCACCCCGCTGCACCTCGACCTGACGAGCTACGAAGGGCTGCGCGCCCTGAAGGTGTGGGAGCTGGACCTCGGCCCGGACGGGACCCGACCCCGGCCAGGGCGGCGTTGAGGCGGCGATGCTGAGCCGGGTCCTCGGGACCGGCAACGGCTGGCAGGAGGCCCGGGCGGGCCGCGAGCGGGAGCGCATGGTCGAGGACCAGCTGGTCCGGCGCGCGATCGGCGACCGGCGGGTGCTCGAGGCGATGCGGAAGGTGCCGCGGCATCGGTTCGTCGAGGAGGCGCTGCGGGACCGGGCGTACGGGGACCACCCGCTGCCGATCGGCGAGGGGCAGACGATCTCGCAGCCGTACATGGTGGCCGCGATGACGCAGCTCCTCCGGCTCGAGGGTGCCGAGAAGGTGCTGGAAATCGGGACCGGGTCCGGGTACCAGACGGCGATCCTCGCGGAGCTGGCGCGGCGGGTCTGCTCGATCGAGCGGCTCCCGACGCTGGCGGCCCGCGCCCGCCGGGTCCTCGAGGAGCTCGGCTACACGAACGCGGTCGTCAAGATCGCCGACGGCACCTACGGGTGGCCGGACGAGGCGCCGTTCGACCGGGTCCTCGTGACGGCGGGGGCGCCGGCGGTGCCGATGCCGCTGTTCCAGCAGCTCGCCGAGGGCGGGCGGATGGTCGTGCCGATCGGGGAGCCGCAGACCCAGACGCTCTACGTGGTCGAGAAGGTGGACGGGCGGATGCGCACGTCCACGGACTGCGGCTGCGTGTTCGTGAAGCTGGTTGGCAAGTACGGATGGGACGAGTGAGGGTGCCGGGACCGGCCCGCGGGGGATCGGGGCGTAGCGCAGCCTGGTAGCGCGCCTGCTTCGGGAGCAGGAGGTCGCTGGTTCAAATCCAGTCGCCCCGACCACTTTCCCCGCTGGCAGATCGGCGTCGTCGGCGGTGGTGTCTGCCCGCCGCCGGTGGCGCGGCTCGCGGAGGCGGTGGGCCGACACCTCGGGCACGCCGGCGCCGTGGTGGTGTGCGGCGGGCTCGCAGGGGTCATGGAAGCCGCCGCGCGCGGCGCCCGGGACGCGGGGGGCCTCACCGTCGGCATCCTTCCCGGAACCCGCCACGCCGACGCCAACCCGTTCGTGGACATCATCGTCGTGACCGGATTCGGAGAGGCCCGCAACGCCCTGGTCGCGCGCTCGGCCCATGCTCTCGTGGCCCTGGCGGGCGAGCACGGGACGCTCTCGGAGATCGCGCTGGCGCTCAAGATGGGGCGCCCGGTCGTCGGGCTCGACGCCTGGCGGGAGATCGCGGGAGTCGTGCCCGCGGGGACCCCGGAGGAGGCCGCGGACCGCGCGCTCGCCCTGGCGGCCGAGACGCACGGGCGGCCGGCGGGGTTCGGCGGGTGAAGCCCGCGGCGGTCGAGGTCCTCATCGAGGGGGACGTCCAGGGGGTGGGCTACCGGTACTTCGCCCAGCGGCGGGCGCAGGAGCGGGGACTCACCGGCTACACGGTCAACCTGCGGGACGGGCGGGTGAAGGTCCGGGTCGAGGGGGATCGGGACACGATCGACGCGTACGTGCGCGAGCTCAAGGCGGGGCCGCCGCTGGCCCGGGTCGCCCGCTTTTCGGTGACCCCGGTGCCGTACACGGGGGAGTACCGGGACTTCCGGGTGCGCTTCTCGGAGGGCGGGTGAGGGGCGACACGCGGCGGCGCCTGTGGAGTCGCTGGATCGTGACGGTGCCTCTCCACGACTTCATGACCGTGTACGCCCACAACGAGGAGAACTACGTCCGCGCGGGCGATTGGGTTGAGCGGGGGCAGGTGATCGCGACGGCCGGGAGCACCGGGCGCGTCACCGGCGTCCACCTCCACTTCGAGATCCGGCTCGGCGGGCGGAAGTACGATCCGCTCTTCTGGCTCCCGCCCGAGGGGGGCGTCCGGGTGGCGACCGCCGGGCCGCGCCCGGACGCCGGGGCTCGGTGACGCGAGGACGGCGCCCCGACCCGGGCCCGCCTCCGCCGGAGCCGGAGCGGCCGGGCGACGGGGCGGACGAGCTCGCGGACGACGACGCGGTCGAGGCGCCCGACGTCGAGGTCGCCGCCGAGGACGAGGAGGAGGCCGAGCCCGCGCCGGCGGGACGGCCGGTCCTGGCGACCTACCTCCGGGAGATCTCGCGCATCCCGCTGCTCACGCGCGAGGAAGAGGTCGCGCTCGCCCAGCGCGTCGCTGCGGGCGATGCCGACGCCGAGCGCCGGATGGTCGAGGCGAACCTCCGGCTCGTCGTCAAGATGGCGCGCCGTTACATGAACCGGGGCCTGCCCCTCGGCGACCTCATCGAGGAGGGGAACCTCGGCCTGATCCACGCCGTCCGCAAGTTCCGCTGGGAGCGCGGGACGCGCTTCTCGACTTACGGCACCTGGTGGATCCGCCAGGCGATCGTCCGCGCGCTGGCGAACCAGGCGCGGCTCGTCCGGCTGCCGGTCCACGTGGAGGTGCTGCTCGCCAAGTACAAGCGGGCCAAGGAGGCGCTCATGCAGGACCTCCACCGCCAGCCGACCCTCGCGGAGGTCGCCGAGCGGCTGGACGTGCCCGTCGAGCACCTGGACGGGCTGGAGGATGTCGCGACCGTCCCGCTCTCCCTCGAGACCCCGGTCGGGGAGGGGAAGGCCGTGCTGGCGGACCTGGTCCCCGATCGGACGGAGATCGCGGCCGACGAAGTCGTGGGCCTCCTGCGCGAGCAGGCGGACGTCCGGGGGATCCTCGACGCGCTCCCGGCGAACGAGCGGATGGTGCTGACGCTCCGGTTCGGCTTCTCGGGCGATCCGCCGATGACGCTCGAAGCGATCGGCCAGAAGATGGGCGTCACCCGCGAGCGGATCCGCCAGATCGAGGCCGGAGCGCTCCGGAAGCTCCGGGCCCGGCTCGAAGCCCGGGGCCTCGGGTTCGGCGAGGGGTGAGCGAGGGGAGCTTTCGCCGCTTCTACGAGGAGGTCCTGGCGATGACGCGCGAGGGCCTGCCCCCAGCCGCCATCGCCGAGCGGATCCGGCGGGCCGTCCCTGATCGCGAGAGCCGGCACCAGCTCCTCGGCCATCTCCGGGACTCGCGCGACGCCTTCGAGCGGGAAGGTCAGGAAGGTCCGGCCACGCTCCTGGACGCGGTGATCGCGTCGCTCGAAGGGCCCGAGGGCCGGTGACGCGTCCGTGGAGATGCTAGACTAGGTCCGTCGGCTTCGCCCGGCGTGCCCCCGTAGCTCAGTCGGATAGAGCAAGGGTTCCCCAATCATCCACGCGAGACAGACCGGGTGCAAGGCTCGAAGCATCCGAACATGAAGGAACTGCGGGTGCAACATGCGGGGCGACCCTACCGGGTTCTCTATGCATTTGACCCGAGGCGGACGGCGATCCTGCTCTTGGGGGGGCACAAGACCGGGGATGATCGCTGGTACGAGCGGATGGTGCCGGTCGCGGACCGGCTCTACGACGAACATCTCGAGACGCTCAAACGAGAGGGGTTGATCTGACATGGCCAAGAACTACCGCGAGCTCCAGGCGAAGATGTCCGCCACCGCACGGGCCCGAGCTGCCGCGAAGGCCGAAGCCTTCGCCGAGACGATGGCTCTCGATGAGCTGCGGGAGGCCCGGCGGCTCACGCAGGAGCACCTTGCCGAGCGGCTGGGAGTAAACCAGTCCGCCATCTCGAAGCTCGAACGTCGGGCCGACATGTACCTGAGCACCCTCCAGCACACCGTCGAGGCGATGGGTGGTCAGCTCGAGATCCGCGCGGTGTTCCCTGAGGGCGTCGTGCGGCTTCGCGGACTCGGCGAGCGACGACGGGCTGGCTGAGAAGCAGGCTGCGCTGAGGCGTCTTACGAGTCAGGCGGTCGGATCGAGACCCGGGGTGTGTTCGACCGGTACCACATCGTGAGCTTTTGGGACCTCCAGGACGCGGCGCGGAAGCTCGGGGGCAAAGTTCCGGGCAATCTGGAGGCCGCGACGGTTGACTCTCGCACGCTAACCCCTCATCATTGAAGGAGCCCCCGTAGCTCAGTCGGATAGAGCAAGGGTTTCCTAAACCCTGGGCCGGGTGTTCGATTCACCCCGGGGGCACCATACTTTCCGATCACTTGCGCGACACCATTTCCGCCGGAGGGGCCGTTTTGTGGCTAAATCTGTGGCTGTTGTGGCTGTCGCGGGCCGCGATCCGGGCCGACGCCGCCCGGAGATCCTCCGGCGCGACGATATGGTAGCGGTCGAAGACGCTCCGCGTCCGATGCCCGGTGATCTGCATGGCGACCCGCTCGGGCGTCCCGTCGTTCACCATGTTCCGCACGGCCGTCCGTCGGAAGTCGTGGCGGAGCATCCCGGGGACGCCGGCGCGCCGGCAGGCGGTCCGCCAGGCGCGACGGAAGTCGCGGATCCGATCGCCCGCGACGTAGCGGCGCCGCCCGGTCTTCGAGTCGAGCGGGCCGTCCGCGGCGTGCGCGAAGACGAAGGGGATGATCCGCCCGAGGGCGCGCTCGAGGGCCGCGACGCGGTCGAGCTGCTCGGCGAGCGCGGCCCGCAGCGCCGGCGTGAGGTACACCACGCGGCCGTCGTCGTTCTTCGTGCTCCCGGGATCGAGCCGGATCGTCCCGGCGTCGAGGTCCACGTGCCGGCGCTCCAGGGTCAGCACCTCGTCCCGCATCCGCCAGCCGTAGGTGTACGCGAGGTTGCAGGCCACCCGGAGGTCCGGCCGGAGGCGCCGACGCACCGCCTCATACTGCTCGGCCTCGAAGAAGCCGGCCCGAGGCGCGGCCTCCTTGAGCAGCCGGACCGTGGGCACGTGCAGGAGCTTCGGCGGCTCCTGCGCCGCCGCGTGGCGGAGCATCGTGCCGAGGAGGCTCAGCTCGCGGTTGACGGTCCCGTTGGCGAGCCCCTTCGCCTGTCGGTGCTCGACGTACTTCGTGATGTCCGCCGACGTGATCGCCGCGGCGCGCCGGCCCCTGAAAAACGCATCGAGGGGACGGAGTCGGCGCGCCGCCTCCTTGGCGTCCCGGTCCCCGGACGTCCGGTAGTGGCGCCGGAGGTCCTCCGCCAGCTCGTCGTAGAGGATCCGGTCGAGCCGGGGCGGGAGCGGACGCCCCTCGGCGGCGCGGCCCTCGCGGGTCTTCAGGACGTCCTGGGCGGCCTTCTTCGACGCGCGGGACGGGAGCCCCGTGCTCTCGCGGCGGCGCCGCCCGTTGACGAAGTACTGCGCCCACCAGGTCTTGCCGTGCCGCCAGACGTAGCCCATCAGCGTCTCCTTTCCGCTTTGCGGGTGCCCCGCGTGTCGGCGGTGAGCGGCCGGGCGGGGCGCCTCACGCCAGGACCCCGCGCATCAGGAGGTCGTTCATCTTGCGGTTGTACTCCGCCCAGCGGGGGCCCTCGCCGGCCGAAACCACGTCAGCGCCGACGGCGACGGCGTCGTCGGGCGCCTGCCACGGGAGCTCCGGCAGCGGGTGCCGGCGGTCCTGGTAGCGCCGCGCGTGGCAGGCATCCGCGATCGCGCGCGCGGCGTCGAGGCTCTCGACGTGCGCGGCGTTGATCTCCCGCTCCGCCCGCACGAGCCAACGCGGGACACCGTGCCCACTCGTCGTTCTCGACGATTGTGACCACGGCGGCCTTCGCGTCCCGGCCGTACCGCCGGGTGCCGTGGCGCCGATCGGCGGGGGCCACGCGCAGCTCGTAGGGCGTGATCGTGACGGGGATGCGCCGCCGGGGCGTGACGCACTTCAGCCCGTGGACGGCGGCGATCAGGCGCGCGCCGCCGAGGGGGTCGGCGTGTGCTACGCTGGAGGTGCTCATCGTCTCTCGTTCTCCGTGAGCCCGATGGGCCATCGCCCCGGCGCGTTCCCAGCGCGCGCGGGGCGCTTCTGCGCCTACGGGGGCGCGTCCCGGCGGCCGAGCTGCTGGGCGACCCCCTCCACCGCCCCGGCCAGCCGGTCGAGCTGCTCCACGACGCGCGCCCCCACGACGCCCAGGACGACGGCCTCGGGCCGCTCGCCGAGCCGGGCGCGGACCGCCTCCGTCACGAGCGCCGCCACGTCCACCGTCAGCGTCGAGCCCGTCGCGGGGTCGTCGAACAGCAGGAGCGGGGGGCGATCGCGTCGGGCTTGGAGCCCGCGGAAGCGCGCGCCGGCGGCCTCCACGGCTCGGCGCCACGCCTCGGGGGCGAAGGTCGGGTCCGTCACCCGAGCAGCTCCGTCAGCGGTACCCCGAGGGCCTTGGCGAGGCGGCGGAGGGTGGCGAGCGACGGCGTCCGCTTCCCCTGTTCAAGGAGCGTCACGTAGGACTGGTCCACCTTGAGCCGCTTCGCCAGCTCTTCCTGGGTCCAGCCCTTGGCTGCGCGCCGCGCCCGAATCGCCTTCGCCATCTTGCCCGGCATTATGACTCCTTGTCATGACCCGTGTCAAGCGGAATCGAGCCCCCCGGGCCGCCAGGAGCCCCCAGGCGCCCGCAGGACCGCGCGGGCCAGGGGCCGGGCCGAGGCCCGCGGAGGCCCCGATCCGTCCTCCGGGCCGTTCCGGGCCGCCGTGAGATGCCCTGGCATCGCCTACGCGCCTCCAGGACCGCACGCGAGGAGTGGGGCCTCTATCTCGGGTCTCCCCTCGTCGAGCAGCCGGAGCGCCTCCGCGAGCAGCGCGCGGACTTGCTGGTCCCGGGCGGCCAGGGCCTCCGCTTGCTTCGCCGCCCGCCGCACCCGGCTCAGCGTGGCGCGGCACCGCCCCGAGCACGCCGTCCGGCCCCCCGGGAGCGGGCCGCCGCACCCCGGGCACCGTCCCGGGCAGTCTACCCCGGAGGCCGCGTAGCCCGCACGTGCGGCCTGAGGGCGCGGTTCGGGCGTCGGGAGAGGGGGAGCCACGGGGTTAGAGCTCCTGGACGTCCGGGAGGCGCTGGCGGGGCCGCCACACGTGGACCAGCCGGCGGCACGCGGGAGGGCGCGGGCTCTCGGCCAGGGCCTCGCGCTCCGCGGGGCTCGGCGGCCGGCCGGCCTTCACCTGGATGAGCACCCAGCCGGTGGCCGAGTACGCGACGAGATCCCAGTCCCCCTTGCTCGCCGCGGCCCGGATCACGGTGTAGCCGAGCGACTCGAGGAGCGCGCGGGAGCGGTACTCGAGCCGACGCCCTTTCTTCGCGGTGTTCATGACCCCTCGGTGTACCGGCAGACGGGGCACGTCGGCTGCGCGTCGCGTGTCAGGAACTTCGCGGAGCACCGCAAGCATTCCCAGAGCACCGGCGGCGCCCAGGCCCACGGCGTCGTCACGCGCGCCACAGCGCCGACTCCTTGCACCCCGGGCAGATCCGCTCGTCCTTCTGGGCGCTCGGGAACGGGCGGCCACACCCGAGGCACGCGACCGCGCGCCGACCCGCGCCGGGCCATCGGTTCGACGGGCGGGAGATCCGCGCGGTCCCCATCTCAGGCGCTCTCCACCAGCACCCGCTCGGCGAGGCGCTCGCCTTCGACGCGGTCCAGGCTCGCCCACAGTGCGCCCAGGACGGGCTGATCCCCGCGCATGAGATCCTCCGCTTTGCTCCACCACGCCACGATGACCGCGAGGTGCTGCCGGGCCGTCCGCAGATATCGCGTCAACGGCAGGCTGGGGTCGGGAACCCCAGCCGGGACCGTCTCGAGCCACGCGCGGAACTGCTGGGCCTCCGCGGTCTCCTCCAGGGCGCCCCGCAGGAGCGCGCCCGCCCGCAGGACGCCGAGGACCTCGTCCTCGGCGATGCCCAGGTCTCGGAGCCAGGAGACCGCGGCCCGGCTGTACCTGTCGAGGTCGGCGTCAGACACGGTCAGTCCTCGACCCCCGCGTGGCGCGCGGCCCGCCGCGCCCGCCGACGGGCCCGGGCCCGGGCGACGCGCCCCTTCATCCGCCGCCGCTCGCCCGGGGAGCGCGCGTGCTGGCGGCGCTTCACTTCAGATCGGATCCCCGCCTTCTCGCACCGCCGCCGGAACTCGCGGAGCGCCTGGTCGAGCGAGTCCCCGGGCTCGAGGACCACGCAGGGGCGATCCTGCACGCCCACCGGCTCCGGCGGCGCGTCGCGCGGATCGTCCGGTCCCGCCGCCGTCATCGCCCGGCCGTGAGTCCGGGCACCCGCGGGAGCTCGGGGACGGTGACGCCCCAGCGCCCCGCCAGCTCGCGGAGCGCGTGCTGCTCGTTGCGCAGCTCGGCGAGCCCCGCCTCGATCCTCGCAACCTCGGCGGCCTGGCGCTCGGCGACCAGGTCTCGCCACGCCGCGATCAGGACGCCCGCGAAGCGCGGGACGCCGGCCTGCAGCAGCGGCTCGAGCGGCCCCGCCTGCTCGACGGCTTTGGTGAGCTCCATGCGGGCGTGCGCCACGTCACGAGCGGCCAACTCCTCGACTTCGCGCTGCTTCAGCTCGGCGAGGTCCCGCGGGGCCGGCGTGTCCCGAAGGGGCGGGGGCGACGCGGCGAGCCGCGCCCGGGCGTCGGCCAGGGCCGACTCGAACTCCGTCGCCACGGCCTGGGCGTGGTCCAACTTCGACGCCAGAATGGCTTCGGCTGAGGGGAAGCCGTACACGAGCGCGGCCCGGGCCTCCTCCGCCGTCATTCCGGCGTCCCCTTCCAGCCACCCGCGCGTGCGCCGCCGGAGGGCGTCGATCGCCGCGGCCACCGCGTGGATCTCGGCGGCCGTCTCGGTCGTCGAGGTCGCGTTCGCGTTCATCGTGTCCCCCTTGCGCGCGCGGCCTGGGCGGCCCGGGCGGTTTCGATCAGCGTTCGCGCCGACTCGGGGAGCGCCGGATCGTTCCGCAGCTCGTCGAGCGACCGCTCGCGGGCTTTCGTGGTGCTCCGCTCTCCCGCCCCCCGCTGGGCCTCCCCCTCCACGGCGGTCTCGACTTCGTCCAGCAGCCGCATCGTGTGGACCGACTCGAGGTGCTCGAGCGCGACCCCCAACCGGAGCGTCGGGTCGGTCCGGTCGTACGATGCCGTCCCCGCCGGCGCGGGCGCGAGGCGCTCGGTGATCGCCCCGTACAACTTCATCCGCGCGTGGATCGTCGCGGTGCTCCGGTCGGGCGGCTCGACGCCGACCGCCCGCAGAGCGCGATCGTACACGGCCAGCGGGATCGGCCGCTCGGCCGCGCGACGCTCGCGCTCGCGCGCCTCGAACATCTCCCGGTCGCGGCGGGCGGCTTCCTGCAACTCCTCGTCCGACGGTTCGCCCCGGAGGGCGCGGTACACTTTCCCGTAGTCTTTGTCAGTCATCGGTTACTCCTTCTCGCGTGAGTGTGTGGGGAAGTCTTCGGAGTCGGGTGATCCGCTTCGCGGGACTGGTGAATCCCGGCGGGCCGCGAGGCGGTTGACGGCCGTCACCCGGGCGGCCGCTGAAGCTCCCGCCGGAACCGCGGGCGTCGGGACGGTGGGCGTCGTCATCACCTCACCCACTGGTTGAACTGGTTGGGGTACCGCGTGCCCCGGATCTCGTCATCATCGTCACCGACGTAGTTAGACCAGGGATCGTATCCCTCCGGCTCGACGCCGGCCGGCAGCCGGGCCAGGCCGAGCGCCGGCAACGCGCGGCGGATGTTCTCGTACTCCTCGCGGCGCATCGCCGTGTCCACGGGCGCGGTGGTCTGCATGAGCCCGGCGATCGCCAGCGCGACGGCGACCACGTGGTCATCGTGCAGGCCGACGCGGTGGTCCACGCGCCAGCCGCTCCCGGTCTCCTGCACCTCCAGGCCGAGCAATTCGCGCCGGAGATCCTCGTGCTCGCGCGCCCGGAGGCGCCCGGTGCGGATCAGGTCGAGCAGCGTCCCGAAGAGCCGGCGCCGGCCGTCCGCGGTGAAGGCGTACTCGACGGTCTCCACGCCGGCCGCCTGGAGCCGCTGGCCCATCAGCACCGCTTGCCACGGGTCGAAGACGACGGGCGCCCGGACCGACGCGGCCAGCCGCGCGACCTCCGACTCGACCTCCTGGAAGTCCACCCGCTCGCCGCGGCGCGGCGCCCAGGTGACGAGCGCCTCGACCACGACGAGCCCCGTCTCCGCGTCCACGCGGACCACGGCGAGGGCGCTCCGATCGCGCGCGAGCCCGAGGTCCAGGCCGATCGCGCGAGGGCCCGTGCCTTCGGGCAGCGCCTCGACGAAGATCCGCTCGACCTCGGCGCTCGTCAGGAAGGCGCCGGCGCCCTCCACCCAGCGCGACTCGTGGAGCCGGACGAAGACGTGGGCCGGTAGCGTGCGTCGTTGCTGCTCCAGCCACGCGGGATCAATCCAGGACGCGCACTGGCCGCGCGGGCTGAAGTACCAGTTGCCCTCGCGCTCCGCGATCTGGCGCACCTCCCACGCGATACCGGTCCGGTCCCAGCCCGCGGTCGAGATGACGAGCATCCGGCAGGACCGGCGCTTGCCCGTCGCGGTCCACAGCGAGTCCCAGAGCTCGCGCCGGCGCCACTCCGCCAGCTCATCGACTGCGATCCAGTCCGGCCGCAGCCCGTAGGCGCTCGGCGCGTCGGCCGCCAGCACCGTCAGGCGCGAGCCGGTCGCCTTCACCGTGATGTCGCGTCGCGTGACCTTGACGAGCGGCCGGAGGATCGGCGAGCGTTCGAACTTGCCGCGCACGTCGGCGTGGAGCAGCGCCGCTTGATCTTCGTCCGCGGCGGCGCAGTAGAGCTGAGATCCTGGCCGGCCGAGCACGAGCTCCGTGACGGCCTCGGTCCCGAGGTCGCCGGTCTTGCTGTGCCCGCGGGGGCGCTCCATGTAGGCGTGCCGGTGCCGCGGGTCGTCGAGCGCCCGGAAGTCCTCCGCCTGCCACGGCTCCACCACCTCGCCGAAGGGTCGGCCGTCTTCGAGCAGGATGGCTTCGCGACGGAATCGCATCCGGTTACCGCGCCAGTGGGCCAGGTCGGTTGTCGCCGTCCTCGCGACCCGCGCCCTCATGGCATCCGCTCGCACAGTGGGGAGTCCGGGTGCGGGCACGCCCGGCGTCGGGCCTCGCGGCAGGCGCGGCAGAGGATGATCCCCTGCGCTTCCGCCCACGCCTCGACCTCGACCGCCTCCAGCTCGGCCACGTGCCGCGCGACCTCCTCCGGCGACGGCCGCCACACCCGCCACATGCGGATGACCAGCGGCCCGAGGACGAGCGAGAGATCCGTGGCCCAGCGACCCGTCACGCCGAGCTGCCCGGCCAGCCAGGCCGGCGCCCACGTCGCGGACGGCGACAGCATCCGGGCCGCGCGGAACCACGACCGATGCGAGCCGGCCCGCCAGCGGCCCAGCCGCACCCGCCGGTCGCGGCCCAGGCGCAGGTGGTACGGCGCCGGGACGGTCGCCAGTTCTGTCCCGTGGAGGGGATCGTCCGTCGGGTCCTGGCGGAGCGGGAGCCTGACCGTCATCGCGGCGCCCCGGGCTGCTCCCGTGCCCACGCGGCGAGCTGGCTGTTCAAGTCGCCGGCGCCGGCGCGAGCGGCCAGGGCCCGGAGCTTCTCGAGGGCCTGCGCCGCGCTCTGATCGTCGAGGCCCGCCCGGCGGGCGGCCCGCTCCACGACGCGAGGTGACGGGCGACGGCCTCGGCCCGCCCGGCGGCGCTCGACCACCTCGGCCCAGGCGCGCGCCGACTCCCGGGCGCGGACGGCGAGCAGAGCGACGCGGGACGCTTCGCGCAAGAGGAGCGGATCGCCGTCGAGACCGAGCCCGCCCACGATGGCCCGGTACTCGCGGCGCAACGCTTGCCCGAGCGCTGTGCGATGGTCGGGCAGAACGCGGACGAGCCCACCCCGAAGCCGACACTTGCCGCTCATGGCGCCGGGTTCCCGACGGCTTCCGCGGACGGCGCGACGACCGACTGGAGCGCGCGGGCGATTCGCGCGTGCGCGCGGATCAGGCCCTCTGCGGCGGGCGAAGGGAGTGGGTGACGAAGCGCGGCGGCGACGTCGTCGGCGGCTGAAAGCAGCAGGACCACGACGGCTTCTGGACGGACCGTCACGGGCGCCTCCGGGCGGAGTCGGGCGCACTCCAACGCCGCTCGGTCCGCGGAAGCGCGCGCACGAAGGCGGCGAGGTCCGAGTAGGCCAAGAACGTCTTGCGGATGACCCCTGCCGCCCGGCGGCCGCGGCGGTCGGGCGGGCAGGGGACCATGACGGGCGTGAGCGCGCCGCTGGCGATGAGATCGCGGACGGCCCACGGGCTCATCGCCAACGCCCGGGCGGCGTCGTGCAGACCCACCAGGAGCGGCGGGGCAGCCACAATCGAGCCACAGGCTTCACGAATGCCCGCGTCCCTGGCGGGCGCGACGGGCGGGCCAGGGTTTCTTCCACCCCGGCCCCGTCCGGCCTTCCGCGGCTCGGCCGGCGGGGCAGGGGAGCTCCGCGGCCGGCCGGGCGGACGGCGCAGGCGCACGGCGGCGCGCGCGAGGGGGAGGTCGCTCACGCCGGAACCGCGAGGAACACGGATGTACTCGCACTCGAAGACCAGGGGACCCGCTCATGGACGCGGACGCGCGGGCCCGGGAGGACCACCCGGAAGACCTGGAGGACCACCCGGACGACGGCGACCACGTCCCCGTCGAATGTGAACTTCGCCCCGGCGAACGGCCGGGGACCCCACGCGAAGGCGCGCCGGCGCGAGCCCGTCCACACGCGGCCGCGCGAGATGCCCTCGGACACGAGCCGCTCGGCGGCGGGCTCGGACGGGACGAAGAAGAGAGGCTCGGGCCACCAGGGCACCCGGACCTCGATCACCTGGCCGGCTTCGGCGAAGCGGTCGAGCGGCATCCCCAGGAGCCCAGCGACAACCTCAGCGAAGCCGAGCCGCTCCGCCATCTCGGCGGTCGTCAACATCGCCCCGCGCCCCGGACGAGCGCCGCCAGCGTGCGGAGGGCCTCGAGGTACGGCGGCCAGGCGGACTCGTCGCCCGACCGCACGCGCTCCTCGAACGTCGCCACGCGAGCCGCGAGGAGTTGCAGACCGCGGGTGAGGAGGAGGGCGGTCATGCGGGGGGCCCCTGGTGGCAGACGGGGCGGCTCAGAGGGGGGGGCGGACACCCGGACACCCTTATAGAGAAAAACTGTCCGTCCGCCCCCCCGGGGGGCTGTTGGAGCCCCCCCGGGGAGGGGAGGGGCGGACACGCTGTCCTGGACACCCCGGACACTCTGTCCGCCCTCATCGCTTGAGCCCCCAGCGGGTCTCGTCCACCCGGATCACCCGGCCCTTGTCGGCGAGCCGCCGGAGGGTGCGTTTCACCGTGTCCTTCCCGGCCCCGGCCTCCTCCGCGAGCGTGGCCACGTCCAACGCGCCCGCGGTGAGCACCTTCTGGATGCGGTAGGCCACGGAGGTCCGGGCGAGGAGGTCGGCCTGCTCCCCGACGTCCTGCGACCGAAGCCGGATCGCCCCCTCCCCGAACTCGAAGCGGAGGCCGACGGGCGGCAGGAGCCGACCGCGGTTGACCTTCCGGTGGAAGGCGCCGAGGACCAGGTCCTCGCTCTCCTCCTCGGCCCGGCGGACCTCCCAGACGTTCCGGGCGAGGTTCTGGACGTAGACCGAGCCGTAGGGCTTCGCCGGGCCCGACCGCTGCTCCGCGGCGAGCTTGCTGACGTGCGCGACGACCAGGCGGGTCACAGGCCCGAACGACCGCAGGGCGTTCATGGAGCGGATGGCTGCATCGGCGCTCTCCGGCTCCGCCCCGCAGGCGGGGCCGAGGGAATCGACGACGACGAGGCCGACCCCGAGCCGGGCGATCTCGCGGCGGAGCACGGCCGCCTCGTCCGCCACGGCGCGGGCCATCCGGCGGTAGAACAGCCCCGAGATCCTGGGGCACCCGAAGCCCGCCGCGATCCCGGCCAGGCGATCCTCGTGCTCGTCCCGACAGGTCTCCCAGTCCAGGATGAGGGCGGGACACGTGGCCGTCGGCGTGAGCCCGCAGGCCAGAGGCGCGCCCACCGCCACCGCCGCGGCCAGGGTCTCGGCCAGCAAGCTCTTCCCGCTCCCGCCGTCGCCGAAGATCAGGTTGGTCTCGCCCTGGATCAGGAACCGGGGAACCAGATGGCGCGAATCCGCAGCCCGCACAGGTGAGAGCGCGACGACGGGCTCCCCTTCGCGCATCGCTACGGCGACGGCGCGGCAGGCCCGGTCGAGCATCGCCCGCCACGGGTCGGCGGGCAGGATCTTCTCCAGCTTCCGCACCAGGCCCTCACGGGCCGGCGCGCTGGCCAGGTTCAGCCGCGACCAGTGAAGCTCGCCGAGGATCGCCGAGGAGACGGCGATCTCCCCGAGCGGGCCTTCGTGGCTCTCGCGGAGCTGATCGAACGTGAGCGAGACGCCGAGGCCCGGCCAGGTGAACGCGAGCGCGTCGCCCAGCCGCTGGACCTCGGGGGCGTCGACGCGGAGAACGCCCGGTGCCGTGCCATCGGCCCCGGCCATCGCGGCGAGCGGGTCGGCGACGGGAGCCGCGCGCGTCACCGCCGCACCCGCTCGGAGCGGAGGCGCGCGGCGCGGCGGTCCAAGAGCGCGATCCGCTGCTCGAGCCAAGCGCTGGGCCGCCCGCGGTGGTGGACGATCGCGGCCCAGCGGAGGCGCGCGAGGATTCGCTCCGCGTCGATCTCGTCGAGGCTCAGCTGGTCGAGGTCGCCGTGGTGCGCGCGCTCAAATTGTTCAGCGGTGTCGAACGGGTCGGGCTCGGCGTAGACCGCGTCGAGGAGGCGGGGGAGAGCGTCGGTGCTCACGATTACCGCCCCCGCCGCGCGGCGCGCTGGGCGGCGAGCGCACTGACCACCGAGGGATCGCACAGCAGAAGCCCGCGCGGCGTCCGCGCGGCCGGCGTCAGCCGCCCCGCGGCGACGAGCTGGCGCACCCGCGTAGTACTGACCCCGAGCACCCGCGCGACATCGCCGATCGACCAGAGGATCGTCATGCCCTGCACGGTACGCGAGCGCGCAGACTCCCGTCACCGACAGAGACGAGGCGCGATTGTGTCGCGGCGGAGGAGGGTTACGCAGAGCAGCCGAGGGCTCGGGAACAGCTTATAAGTAGCTAATAAATAATAGTTATTTCATACTCCGAATATTCCCATTGACATCGCCATTGGGGGGCCGGTATGCTTGCGAGCGTATAAGACCCCTGCCAGTGGAATGCACCACTATCCCGCTCGGCAGGTAATTCAACTCCAGGGGGCCCGATAACCGGGCCCCCTGTACTTTTGTCCCCCCGGGCTCAAGCCCCTGGCTCAGTTCCTCGTAACAGAGGAGGTTGCCCATGAGTCGGGTCGCGGTGTTCATTGATGGGAGCAACTTCTTCTTCGCTTGCCGAGACAACCTAGGACGTACCGACATTGACCTTGGCAGATTTGCGACCTGGTTGGTGGGTTCGGATCGTGAACTCGTGAGAACCTACTACTATAACTGCCCGTTGCCCGCTGACTCGTCACTTGAGGCTCGGGAAAAGCAGCAGCGGTTCTACGGAGCGCTTGCGAGAATCCCGTACTTCGAAGTCCGGCTTGGCAAGTTGGCGAAGAAGGAAATCCACTGTGGCGAGTGCGGCAAAACGACGCAACGATACGTCGAAAAAGGCATCGACATGCGTATCGGCGTAGACATGCTTTCGCTAACGTCTAAAGGGCTCATCGACATTCCGATCTTGGTCAGCGGGGATGGCGACCTAGCCGAAGCGGTCAAGGCAGTAAAGGAACTCGGTAAGCACGTCGAGCTTGCGACCCTTCCGAGGGGACGGTCTTGGGAATTGGTTCAAGTTGCCGATGTCGTTCACGAGCTTGACGTTGACAAGATGAGAGCATTCTTCCTGCGGCCCTAGCGAGGCAACGCGCAGCATCGGGCCCGGAATGCAGCCAGCGCAGAATGTACCTGAGAGCCCACACCTAGCCAGGTCGCTCCTGGCCGACGGGAATTGGGACATTACCCCCGGGGCGGGACCCCAGATACCGCTCGATCGTGCGGGGCTCGACGCCGAAGAGCCACCCACCGAGCTGCTTGGCCAGGGTGGCAGGGGCCACGTGGTCCCGCAGTCCTGCTGTCAAGTCGTCGCGGAACTTCGGACCGCGCGGGTCACTAGGCACGTCGGTTATGGTGCGGTAGCGCGCGACCAAATCCTCGGCGTACCCGAGGCATCGCGCGCGCGCGTCAGGACGGTATCCTCCTGCCGGGGTCGACTCCTGCTCGAGAAAGCGGGTGAGCTGCCGGACGAAGAAAGCGACCACCTCCGGCGGCCGCGCCGTGTCGCCTTGCGCGTGCCCGCCCCGGGGCACTACGCGGAGCGCGTCGAGCCGAGCGATCACTGCGTCAACCGAACCAAGCGCCGCCTCCATGAGTGCCGGCATCAACGCCTGGACGAGCGCCGCGTCGAAGGCGCGGCGCCAGCGCGCCATCTTCTCCGAGCGCCCCAGCTCTCGCATCATGACCGCGACGATCGCCTCCCACAGGTCGTGCGGCCAGGGCTCGGCCGTCCGTGGCAGCAGTCGCTGGCGCAGAAAGAGCACGTCCCCGGGGATCTCGCCGTCGGCCTGGTCGCGCGGCCAGAGCTGCGGGAAGTGGACGGGGAGGTTGTAGCGCCGAGTGGTCACCGTGGTCAATGCCGCCCGGACCCGCTCGTAGTCCTCACGAGTCAATCGCCGGCGGCGGCCAGGAGAGGATCTCTTGCCGACCATGCGCTCCTCCTCGCGGAGCACCCCGAGAGGAAATCGCGGGCAGGGCCGCAGGGTCCGCCTCTTCGGCGCCGGGAGCGACCCGACGCCTAGCCCGCGGTTGTGGCTGAATCTGTGGCTGTCGCCCCTCTCAAACCGCCCCTAAACGGCCTCTCCACCGCCTCCGCTCCGCCTCCATCATACCCCGACAATCGCCAACAATGGTGCGGCGAAAGGCCGCGGTGAACCGCAGCATTCTCCGCCGTCGTTCAGGATTCTTAAACCCTGGGCCGGGTGTTCGATTCACCCCGGGGGCACCACACTCTGCTCGCCGCCACGGCCACCGTGTCCCGGCTTGCGCCGCTGGGCGCCGCGCGGAAGGCCTGCTGGCGCGGGGACTTCGCCCCAAGGCGCTCAGTCCCCCACCTCAGCCAGCCCGCGTCGCAGCGACTCGAGCCCCGCCTGCGCCTCGGCCAGCTGCTCCCGCAGTCGCACGAGCTGGTCCCGTAGCCCCGCGAGCTCCTCCTCCATGCCGAGGATCGTTCGTTGACGGGCCTCGATGCCCCGTTCGGCCGACCGGATCGCGTGACGGAGCCGCTCGGCGCGCTGCTCGAGTTCTTGGACCACAGTTCGCGCCTCGCGGGTCTTCTCCTGCTGCTTCTGGGTAACTTGTTCCTGGTCTTGCCGCGCGCGGAGCAGAACCTGGCGCCCCTGATCCAACTCCTCCAAACGCGCGCGGGCCGCCCCGACCGCGTCGCGGTCCTTTGCCGCCCGGAGCGCGAGAGTGGCTTCATCGAGCGAGCGCTGGAGCCGGCGCTCCTGGTCACGGAGGGCGGTGAGCTTCGCCTGCTCCGCGGCCTCTTCCCGTTCGGCCGCGGTGAGAGCCTCACGCGCCTGGGCGAGCAAGGTTGAGGACTGCCGTTGTGCGATGCTCGGCTCTCCCGATCGCCCCGCCCGGTGCCAGCGCGCCGCCTTACCGGATCATCCCGTCCGCCGAGAGGCGGTCCAGAACGGCACGCGGCCATTGGTGGTCAGGCTGCCAGTCCGCTCATCCTGAACCACGGCCACCGGGATCACAGAGAGGGAGGACGGGGCAGGGGACCTGTTGCGGAGATTCGCCTTGGGCCGTCTCCTAAACCCTGGGCCGGGTGTTCGACTCACCCCGGGGGCACCACACCTCCCAGGGGACGTGAGGCAGGGACTAAGGCTGCTTGATCTCGGTGTTGACGAAGACCGTGCCCTGGCGCCCCTCGCGCGGCAGGATCGTCGGGTCGTCGCGGCGGTCCTCGATGACCCGGACCCAGCCGACATCGCCCACGACGTGCTTGAGCTCGTCCAGCAGGTCCTGGTGGCCGCGGGCCACGACGAGGAAGGTCTGATCACCGGGCTTCTTCCCGCTCGGCGCGGGTTGGGGCGCCGTGCGGCGCGCCATCTCCTCGAGGATGATCATCTCGCGGGAGGGCTGCTCGATGGGCGTGCCACAGCTGCCGCAGACCACTTGTGTGCCGCAGTTCGGGCAGTTCACGTCGGGCCCCTCCTCTCGTTGCGCCCCATTATACCCGACGCGGCCCCGGGGCTCGCGAACCGCTGGGAGGGCGAGCGGCATCTCAGGAGTAGGGGGGGACCCCGGAAGGCGGCCATTCCCTTGACACCCCCGCCAACCCAGCGTACACTGGCTGGCGATTTGTGCGCCTGGCGGAGGTGGGGGTTGTTCAAGGGAATCAAGCGGTTCTTCGGCTTCGACTCCGGCGAGGAGGAGGGCGACCTCTTCTTCGAGCCTGGCGGCTCCGGCACCCCCTCCACGGCCTTCCGGGCCGGGGAGCGCCTCTCCATCAAGGGCGAGGTGGTTGGGGAAGGGGACCTTGAGCTGGCGGGCTGCTTCGAGGGGACGATCAACATCCAGGGCACGGTCATCATCGGCGACCACGCCGAGGTGGACGCGGACATCACGGCCTCGAGGATCGTCGTCGGAGGCAAGGTCCGCGGCAACCTCAACGCGGCGGGTCGCGTCGAGATCCTCCCGCAGGGGGTCCTGACCGGCAATCTGAAGACCGGCAGCCTCGCGGCGGCCGACGGGTCCTCGGTCAAGGGGGAGATCTTCATCGAGCGCGCGGTGAGGCCGAGGCTGGAGGTCACCGGGTGACGATGCGGCAGGTGGCAATTGTGGCGATGGTCCTCGCGCTCGCGGCGCCCGCGGGCGGGGGAGAGCTGTTCTTCGCGAACGGGAGCCGGCTCGAGGGCGAGCTGGCGAACGAGGTGCTGCTCGTGTCCACGGGGGCCGACCTCATCGAGGTCCAGCCCGAGGAGGTGGCCGAGCTCACGCGGGAGGCGATCCGGTTGAAGGACGGCCGCGTGATCCGCGGCACGCTCGTCGGCGGGCACGTGAAGGTGCGCACCGCACTCGGCGAGATCGCGGTGAAGGCGGACGAGCTCAGCGCGTTCCGGGCCGCGGCCCCGGCCGCCCTGGCGCCCGCGCCGGCCGCGGAGCCCGCCCCGCGCGA
>CAYQDR010000059.1:0-27768 GCA_964416315.1 uncultured bacterium | reverse complement strand
CACGACGACATGAAGCTGGGGCTCCACAACGCCGCCCGGTACTACTACTACCCCGGCTGGCACGAGCCCGGGACGACCGGCGAGTTCGTCTTCAACAAGAAGTCGTACGATGCGCTCCCGGTCGATTACCGTCGGATGCTCGACTATGCCGCGGCCTCCATCCACACCTTCGAGTGGCAGGAGTACGAGGCGAAAAACAGCATCGGCCTGGAAAAGCTCAGGACCGACTTCAAGGCAAAGGTGGAGGTCCTACAGTTCCCGACCGACGTCCTGAGCGACCTGAAGAAGCTGGCCGTGGACGTCGTCCGGGAGGAGTCCGAGAAGAGCCCGATGGCCAAGAAGGTCTACGCGTCAGTCGAGGCCTTCCGCAAGCGGATCAGCGACTGGGCCGAGGTCTCGGAAGCGGCATACCATCGGTTCCTGAGGGGCTAGTCCCCTCCGGGCCCGACACCCACGACGGCGGAGCCGACCGGCTCCGCCGTCGTGTTTCTTTTCGGGGCTCGGCGGGCTACCTGAAGACCAGCCGGGGGAGCCAGGTGGCCATCCAGGGGAACATGGCCACGGTGATGAGGCCCACGACCTGGAGACCCACGAAGGGGACGATGCCCCGATAGATGTGGCCGGTGGTCACCTCCGGCGGCGCGACGCCCCGGAGGTAGAAGAGCGCGTAGCCGAAGGGAGGGGTGAGGAAGGACGTCTGGAGGTTGATGCCCAGCATGACGCCGTACCAGAGCGGGTCGAAGCCCAGCTCCGTCAGGATCGGGGCGAGCACCGGGAGGTGGATGAAGGAGATCTCGATGAAGTCGAGGAAGAAGCCAAGGATGAAGACGAGCCCCATGACGCTCCAGAACACGGTCCACGGATCCAGCTGCATGTGGGTGATGAAGTTCCGCACCAGCCGGTCGCCGCCCATCCCCCGGAACGCCAGGCCGAAGGCCGTCGCCCCCACCAGGATGATGAAGACCATGCTGGTCAGGCGCCCGGTCACCTGCATCGTCTGATGGAGCATCGTCCGGCTGAACTTCCGGTTGACGATGGTCAGCACCAGGGCGCCGGTGGCGCCGACGGCCGCCGCCTCGGTCGGTGAGGCGATCCCGAAGAAGATCGAGCCGAGCACCGCGACCATCAGCGCCAGGGGGGGGATCAGTACCGTGCCGACCCGGCGGGCCAAGACGCGCGAGGAGACGGCCGCCCGCTCGTCCGCCGGAATGGGCGGAGCGAGGTCCGGACGCAGGAAGCTGACCGCGACGAGGTAGACGACGTAGAGGCCGGACAGCAGGAGGCCGGGAATGAACGCCCCGAGGAAGAGGTCCCCCACCGACACGCCGAGGATGTCCCCCACGATGACGAGGACGATGCTCGGCGGGATGATCTGCCCGAGGGTCCCCGAGGCGCAGATGACCCCCGTCACGAGCTCCTTCTGGTAGCCGCGCCGGATCATCGTCGGGAGCGCGATGAGGCCCATGGTGGTCACGGTGGCCCCGACGATCCCCGTCGAGGCCGCCAGCAGCGTCCCGACGATCACCACCGCGATGGCGATGCCCCCCGGGATCCGACCGAAGACGAAGCCCATGGTGTCGAGGAGGTCCTCGGCCAGGCCCGACCGCTCGAGCGTCACGCCCATGAAGACGAACAGCGGCACCGCGATGAGAGTGAAGTTGGTCATGACGCCCCAGACGCGCAACGGGAGCAGGTTGAAGAAGTCCAGCCCGAAGGCGTAGAGGCCGAAGCCGAGCGCCGTTGCGGCGATGGTGAACGCGATGGGGTAGCCCACCATGATCAGCAGGGTGAAGGTCAGGAACATCCAGGCGGGGAGGAGTTCGGTGAACGTCACCGGGACAACTCCTTCCCGGCGACGCGGTAGTAGTTCTTGATCGTCTCGGAGATCCCCTGGAGGCCGACCAGGAGGAAGCCGAGCGGGATCATCGCCTTGAGGAGATAGCGACCGGGGATGCCGCCGGGGTCCGGGGAACCCTCGAGGACCTTGACGGAGGCGACGACGAAGGGGATCGAGGTCCAGACCAGGAGGAAGACCGTGGGGAAGAGGAAGAGCACGCCGCCGAGGAGATCGATCCAGGCCTTCGAGCGGGGGGCGAGCCGCGCGTAGATGAGATCCACCCGCACGTGGCTGTCCAGGAGGTGGGCGTAGCCGGCCGTGATCAGGAACATGACGGCGAAGATGTGCCACTCCAGCTCCTGGATGAAGACGAAGCTCTGCCGGAAGATGTAGCGCATGACCACGTCGTAGGTGGTGACCAGCACCAGGAGGAGCGTGAGCCAGGCCGTGGCGCGGCCCACCCAGTCGTTCACCGCGTCGATCCCGCGCATGAGGGCGCGGACAACACCGGGTGGCTTGGCCGCGCCCACCGCCCGCGTGCCTCGAGCCGGGTCCGGCGAGGGCGCTTTTTCGGGCTCGGCCAGTGCTGACCTCCTCGCAGCAGGATGGGCGCGTCGCGGGGGGCATCCTAGCCCGAAAGCGGGCCACACTTCAAGTCGCGGCCTGGCTCGCCGGCTCGCCGGGACAGCCCGTGTGCCCGGCGGGCCGAAACGGTGTACAGTCGAGTCGCGACCGGGGGTGCCCCCGGGGCCCGACCGACGAGGGAGCCGCTGAGGTGCTCGAGACGACGATTGCCGGGAGTCTGCCGAAGCCCGTGTGGCTCGCCACGCCGGGGGTGCTGTGGGCGCCCTGGCAGCTCCCGCCCGAGCGGTTGGCCGAGGGACAGCGCGACGCCGTGCTCCTCGCCCTCCGGGACCAGGAGCGGGCGGGGATCGACGTCGTCACGGACGGGGAGCAGGCCCGTCGGCACTTCGTCCACGCCTTCGTCGAGGGGCTCGGGGGGATCGATCCGACCCGGCGCGTCACGATCGGGATCCGGGGCGACCGCTACAAGGCCGAGGTGCCGTCCGTGGTCGGGCCGCTTCGGCGTACGCGCCCGGTGCACACCGACGAGGTGCGCTGGGCGCGGGCCAACACGGAGCGGCGACTCAAGTTCACCCTGCCGGGACCGATGACGATGGCGGACACGGTCGCCGACACCCACTACCGCGACCGGGCCCGGCTCGCGATGGACTGCGCGGCGGCGCTCAACGCGGAGGCGCGGGAGCTCGCAGCGCTCGGCGTGGACGTGATCCAGCTCGACGAGCCGGCGTTCAACGTGGACGCGTACTTCGACGAGGTGAAGAGCTGGGGGATCGAAGCGCTCGACCGCGCCATCGAGGGGCTCGCCTGCACGACGGCCGTGCACATCTGCTACGGCTACGGGATCAGGGCCAACATCGAGTGGAAGCGGATGCTCGGGTCCGAGTGGCGCCAGTACGAGCGGACGTTCCCGCTCCTCGCCGCGAGCCGGATCGACCAGGTCTCCGTCGAGTGCGCGGGCTCGCGCGTCCCCTTCGAGCTGCTTCGCCTCCTCGAGGGCAAGGATGCCCTGCTCGGGGTGATCGACGTCGCCACGGAGCGGGTCGAGACGCCCGAGGAGGTGGCCGCGACCATCCGCCGCGCGATGGAGTTCGTGCCGCCCACGCGCCTTTGCCCGTGCACCAACTGCGGCATGGCGCCGCTCCCGCGCGAGGTGGCCCGGGGGAAGCTCGCGGCGCTGGGGCGGGGGGCGGCCCTGGTGCGCGCCGAGCTCGGGACGGGGGCGACGCGATGAAGCGGCTCACCGCCGACCGCTCGTTCTTCCACTTCGACCCGGCGCACCCCCCGGCGATCCGGATCGCGCCGGGGGAGGAGCTGCAGGTCGAGGTGCAGGACGCCTTCGGCGGCGAGCGCGACATCGAGAAGGTGCCGACCCCCTGGACACAGGAGTGGGAGGGCCACCCCACGCCGCCGGCCACGGGGCCGGTCTACGTGGACGGCGCGCAGCCCGGGCAGACCCTGGTCGTGGACATCCTCGAGATCCAGCCGGGTCCGGAGGGCGTCATCGCCATCCAGCGCAACGCGGGGTTCCTCCCGGAGCGCTTCCCGACCCCCCGGATGAAGCGGATCCCGATCAAGGACGGCGTGTGCCTCTTCGACGGGATCCGCGTGCCGGTCTACCCGAACTTCGGCACGTTCTCGACGACCCCCGTGACGGGGGGGCGCGCCGGCATCGCGGGGTTCCACGGGGGCGACCTCGACCAGAAGGAGATCGCGCCGGGCAACCGCGTGTTCCTGCCGGTCTTCGTGCCGGGGGCGCTGTTCGGCCTCGGCGATCCCCACGCGGTCATCTCGGACGGGATCGCCTGCGGGACGGGCGTGGAGTGCGCGGCGACCGCGCGGCTCCGCTTCGACGTGCGGCCGCGCTCGATCGCGCGACCGCGGATCGAGACGCCGACCGCGCTCCACATCGTCGGCTTCGGGCCGGATCTCGACACGGCCGCACGGGACGTGATCGAGGAGGGGATCGCGTACCTGGCGCGCGAGCAGGGGATGGACGAGGAGGACGCCTACATGCTCCTCTCGCTCGTCGGCGACCTCGTCATCGGCACCTCGCCGCGGCCGATCATGGGCGTGCGGCTCGTCATCCCGAAGGCCATCCTGGCCCAGCTCCGTGGCTAGTCAGCCCGCGTAAGCGAGGAGAGCCGACGCCCATCGCTCCGGGGTCGCGCGTTCGGGCGCTGGCCCGGCCCGAGGCCGTCGGCCTCGCCTGCGGCGGCGGCGCCCCGGGGATCCCCGGGAAGGTCGCGGAAGCGGTGTTTCTCGGTGAGAAGAGCGAGGACGGGGTCGAGGTCGGCGGAGGCCAGCGGCTGACCGTGACGACGTTCGATCCGGCGCTGGCGGACCTGCGACCGGGAGAGGCCGTGACCCTCACGCTGCGCGGCGAGCTGGTCCGGCTCTTCTCCGAGGGCGCTCCGTGAGGGCGGCGGGGCTTGCACTCGCCGTGGCGGCGCTCGGTGCCCTGCTGCCTGCCGGTGCCCGCGCGCAGCCGGAGGAGGTCCCGGGCGCCGACGCGATCTTCGCGGGGCGCGGCGTCGCCATCTTCTGGGGCGTGGTCCGCGGCCCCGACGAAGCACGGACCCAGGTCGTCCTCCGTATCGAGCGGGTCGATCCGGCGGCGCCCTGGCGACTCGTCAGCGTGGAGGCGGCGGACCCGTTCACGAGGGAGCGCGAGTGGCTGCGGCTGGCGCTCGACCTCGAGGTGGGACGCGCCGTCACGGTCGAGATGTCGCGCGAGGGGTTCCTCGCCAAGCCGAGCCGCCGGGTCCTTTTCTACCCCGACGTGGCGGCCGTCCAGGCTGGCCGCCCGGGGCTGGTCGTCACCTACGTGAGCATCCCCGACACGGTCCCCGAGTTTCCCTCGCGGGAGGCCCTGGAGGAGCACTTCCGGCGGGCAGGGGAGCGCGTCGGCCGCTGATCGAGCCGGCCAGGAAGCGCCGCGCCGCCGGTCACTTCCAGTCGATGCCCTGAGGCGCGGGGTGAGCATCCCGGCCGGCGGTGGAAGATTGCGCGGCCGGGAGCTTCCTGTTACAACAGGACGAGGAGACGACCGACCGTGAGCCGCGCCGCGAACCTCTCGATGCTGGTGGCCTTCACTGCGGGGCTCTTTTCGTTCCTCTCCCCGTGCGTCCTGCCCCTGTTCCCCTCGTACCTCTCGTTCATCACCGGGATGTCGGTGGAGGAGCTGCAGAGCGGCGGGCCCGGGCGGCGGAAGGTCCTCGGCCACTCGCTCGCCTTCATCGTCGGGTTCTCGCTGGTGTTCGTCGCGATGGGAGCGTCGTTCAGCCTCCTCGGGCAGCTCCTCGTGGACTACCGCGATCCGATCCGAACGGCCGGCGGGGTCCTGATCATCCTGTTCGGGCTCTACATCGCCGGCCTGTTGCCCCTCGCGTGGCTCGGTCGCTACCGGCAGGTGCAGCTCCGCGGGAAGCCCGCGGGATTCGTGGGCTCGTGGCTGGTCGGCGTCACCTTCGCCATCGGCTGGACGCCCTGCGTCGGGCCCATCCTCGGCTCGATCCTCTCGCTCGCCGGCACGGCGGAGACCGTGGGGACGGGGGTCGCGCTCCTCGGGGCCTACTCGGCGGGGCTCGCGCTGCCCTTCTTCCTCTCGTCGCTCGCCCTGGGGACGTTCCTGGTTGCCTTCCAGCGCTTCCGCCCGTGGATCCCGGTGGTCGAGCGGGCCGCGGGGGCGCTCCTGATCATCGTCGGAGTCCTCGTGGTCACGAACTACTTCATCGTCCTCAACACGTACGCGATCACGCTGACCCCCGAGTGGCTCCTCAAGCGCTTGTGAATCTTCGGAGGGGGGCTCCGCCCCCCTCTGTTCAGACCGGCACGGCTGCGCCGGGTCAGACCGGCGCGGCTGCGCCGGGCGGTCCTCCGGGCCGAGCACCCCGCGAAGCGGGGGCGGGGCCGATCGCCTGTCCATCTCGGCCGGGACGCGCTCGGCCTGCGGCCTCGCGGGGCGTCCCGGCCTTAACTCGGCGGCGAACGGCTCGGGCCTGCCTCCCCCCACGCGCTTGGCTCGAGGCTCGAAAAGCCGCGGCGCGACTCGCCGCCTAGGTCTCCCAGCTGCGCGTCCGCGTCACGGTGCCCGCCACCTCGGCGAACTGCGGCCCGGGGTTCGACGTCCTGGGGCTGGCGCTCCAGCTCTACAACGAGGTCGAGCTCGCCGAGGCGGACGGCCTCGACGTGCGGATCGAAGGGGAGGGGGCGGGGCGCCTGCCGCGGGATGACCGGAGTCTCGTGGTCCGAGGGGCGCGGCTCGTCTACGAGGCCGCCGGGCGGCCCTTCCGCGGCCTGCGCGTGCGCCAGCGGAACCGCATCCCGCCGAGCCGCGGGCTGGGGTCCAGCGCCACCGCGTGGCTCGGTGGCATCCTCGGGGCGAACGCGCTCGTCGGCCGGGCGCTGTCACGGGGCGCGATCATGGAGCTCGCGGTCCGCCAGGAAGGCCATCCCGACAACGTCGCGGCGGCGCTCCACGGCGGCCTCGCCGTCACTTGCTGGGACGGCGAGGCGCGCGCGGTGGTGACGCTGCCCGTCCCCGCCGGCCTGCGCTTCGTCGTGCTCGTGCCCGACTGCGAGGCCTCGACGGCCGAGGCGCGGGCTGCGCTCCCGGAGAGCTACCCGCGGGCCGACGCGGTCTTCAACGTCGGGCGGACCGCGCTGCTCCTCGCCGCGTTCGCCCGCGAGCGCTGGGACCTCCTCGCGGCGGCGATGGCCGACCGCCTGCACCAGCCGTATCGCGCCCGCGTGCTCTTCCCGTGGCTCGAGCGCGTCTTCGCTGCGGCGCGTGACGCGGGGGCCCTGGGCGCCGCGCTCTCCGGCGCGGGGCCGTCCGTGCTCGCGGTAGCCGGGGAGGCCGAGGCCGCGGGCGTCGGCGAGGCCATGGAGGAGGCGCTGCGGGGCGCCGGCCTCGGGGGGCGGTGCCTCGTCCTGGGCGCGGACGCGGCGGGGGCTCGGGTCGAGGAATTTTCCGATTGACGCCGCCCGGACCGGCTGCTATGGTCGCGGCAGGGAAGAACCCCGTCCTGGACAAGGCCACGCTTCAGAGATAGCCAGCGCCGCCAGAGGTTCCAGCCGCCGTCCCGCGACTCTGCCGTCCGTGATGCCCGTATCAATCGCTCGTAACGAGACCAGCTCAGCGCGTCCTATCACGATCCACGCCGAGGAGGTGAGAGGGGGTTCCCGTCGTCAGGCGCCA
Source organism: uncultured bacterium (assembly GCA_964416315.1). Classification (GTDB taxonomy): domain Bacteria; phylum Methylomirabilota; class Methylomirabilia; order Rokubacteriales; family DASRDR01; genus CAYQDR01. Next base: position 20,146 of record CAYQDR010000059.1, on the reverse strand, counting down.
ACCGGGTTGACCAGCATGCCAGAGGAGACGTGAGCGCCATGGACTTCCAGGACAAGGTGTTGGTGTGCCGGGATTGCGGCAAGGAGTTTCTCTTCTCCGGGGGCGAGCAGGCCTTCTACGCCGAAAAGGGCTTCCAGAACGAGCCGACTCGTTGCCGCAACTGCCGGATGGCGCGGAAGGGCAGCGGCCCCTCTGCGTCGGAGAGCGGGGCGTCGCGGCCGCTCCACCCCGCCGTGTGCTCGGACTGCGGCAAGGAAACGCAGGTTCCCTTCAAGCCCACCGCCGGGAAGCCGGTGTACTGCCGCGAGTGCTTCCAGAAGCGCGGCAGCCGCACGGCGCGGCGGAGCCCCGCCTACCTCGACTGACGCCCGCGCCGAACCGGCGCACGCTCCCTGTTCTCCGGACGCCGGACGGCCCCGGGCGTCCGTCAGTCGCGAAGCGCCTCGACCACGACGACGACGAATCCCGCGGCGGCGAGGGTGATGCCGCCGGCGATCCCGGCGGGGACAGGGGCGGGGAGGACCTTCCCCGAGAGGAACATGAGCCCGAGGCCGAAGGCGAGGAGGCCGAAGCCGAGCTGGAGGCGCGGCGTGAAGACGGGCTCGTCGGGGGGATCCGTCGGTGCGCTCAACGCCCCGCTACTCTAGCACTTCTCGCGGAGCCCCCACAACCGTCTGATGGCGCGCCAACGGGGTTCGGAGGCCCCGGATCGAGGCCAAAAGACTTGACTGACATGACCCCCGAGGCTAGGATGAGCGCGAGGGTGCGGGGCCCGAAGGGTCGATGATCAAGAACGACCGCTGGATCAAGCGCATGGCCCTCGAAAAGGGCATGATCGAGCCCTTCGTGGAGCGGCAGGTCCGCGACGGGTCGATCTCCTACGGCCTGTCCTCGTACGGCTACGACATCCGGATCGCGGACACCTTCAAGATCTTCACCAACGTCTACAACCCGGTCGTGGATCCGAAGGCGTTCGACCCGCGCTCCTTCGTGGACTTCCAGGGGCTGGTCTGCACCATCCCGCCGAACTCCTTCGCGCTGGGGCGATCCGTGGAGTACTTCCGGATCCCGCGGAACGTGATGACCCTGTGTGTCGGGAAGTCCACGTACGCCCGCTGCGGAATCATCACCAACGTCACGCCCTTCGAGCCGGAGTGGGAGGGCTACGTCACCCTCGAGATCTCGAACACGACCCCGCTCCCGGCCAAGATCTACGCGAACGAGGGGATCGCCCAGGTCCTGTTCTTCGAGGCGGACGAGGTCTGCGCGGTCTCGTACGCCGACCGGCAGGGGAAGTACCAGGCGCAGCAGGGGATCGTGCTCCCGACGGTGTAGGAGGCACGGGTACCGGGTCGGGAACCGAGCAGCCCTAGGACGCAGGAAGGAGGCGCGCCGAGGCGTACTCCCTGTACGTTGAGGCGGGCCGACGACCGAGGACGCCGGGATGCGACGGTTATCGGCCCGGTGGGGTCGGGAAGGAGGCGTCATGGCCGAGCAGCAGAAGAAGAAGGTCGAACGACCCAAGGGTCCGCCCGAGGGCGAGGAGGGCTCGGGGAACCCCGAGCTCTCGAAGAAGGGCAAGAAGATCAAGGAAGAGCTCGACAAGATCCTCGACGAGATCGACGACATCCTCGAGGAAAACGCCGAGGAGTTCGTGAAGAGCTACGTGCAACGGGGAGGCGAGTAGGCCCCGTGCCGATCTACGAGTACCAGTGCCTCGCCTGTGGAGAGGAGTTCGAGAAGCTCGTCTTCGGCCAGGCGAGGGTTGCGTGTCCGGCGTGCGCGAGCGGGGACATCGTCCGCGAGATGTCCGTGTTCGGGTTCCGCAGCGGCTCCACGTTCGTCGCTTCCAGCGGGGGCTGCGGCAGCGGGTGCGGCTGCGGCGCGGGCGGGTGAGGGTCGCATAACTGACCCCGGCGGGGCGCCGGGGCTAACCGGGTCGCGGGGCCATTCGGCCCCGTTTTTGGTTTCGCCGTGCCGATAACCGTCGCATCTCGGCGTCCTCCAGCTCGCCGGGACGCGCTCGGCCTGCGGCCTCGCGGGCGTCCCGCCCCTCCGGTTGGATCCGCTCGGTTCTCGTCCCGGCGCGTCAGGCGTGGAGGTGAGCATGGAGCGCGTGTTCAAGGTGCCGAAGATCCACTGCGAGGGGTGCGCGGAGACCATCACGAAGGCGCTCGGCGCCGTTGCGGGGGTCGCCGCGACGCGCGTCGCGATCCCCGAGAAGGAGGTCCGGGTCGAGTTCGACCCGGCGCACGTGGACGAGGGGCGCGTGCGCCGCGCGCTCGCCGACGCCGGCTTCCCGGCGGCCTGACCGCGTGACGTATTCCCTCGACGCCAAGTACCGTCTCGACGAGGGGCGGATCTTCCTCTCCGGCATCCAGGCGCTCGTCCGCCTGCCGCTCGATCAGTACCGCGCCGACCGGCGGCGCGGGTTGAACACCGCGACCCTGATCTCGGGCTACCGCGGGTCGCCGCTCGGCGGCCTCGACCTCACGCTCGAGCACAACCGGGAGCTCCTCCGCGAGCACCAGATCGTGTTCGTCTCGGGCGTCAACGAGGACCTCGGGGCCACGGCCGTCTTCGGGAGCCAGCTCACGCACCTGTTCCCGCGACCGAAGTACGACGGCGTCCTCGGCATGTGGTACGGCAAGGGCCCGGGCGTGGACCGGACGGGCGACGTCTTCAAGCACGCGAACTACGCCGGGGCCGGGCGCCACGGGGGGGTGCTGGCCGTTGCGGGCGACGACCCGCAGGCCAAGTCCTCGACGCTCCCGACGCACTCGGAGGTCGCCTTCTACGACGCCCTCATCCCGGTCCTCTTCCCCGGGAGCGTGCAGGAGATCCTCGACTTCGGGCGCCTCGGCTTCGAGCTCTCACGGTACTCGGGCCTCTGGGTCGCCTTCAAGATGGTGACGGACGTTGCCGACGCGGTCGGGACGGCCGAGGTCGCCCCGGACCGGGTCACGGTCACTGACCCCGGCTTCACCTACGAGGGGCGCCCCTGGGAGCCGAGCCGGCCGATGGTCCTGATCCCGCCGTTCACGCTCGAGCTGGAGCGCGAGATCCACTACGGGCGACTCGAGGCGGCCAAGGCGTTCGCCGCCGCCAACCGCCTGAACCGGATCACGGTGGCGACGCCCGAGGCGTGGCTCGGGATCGCGGCGGCGGGGAAGGCCTACTTCGACCTCCGGCAGGCGTTGCGCGACATGGGGCTGGACGACGACGGCCTCCGCCGCCACGGGGTCCGCCTCCTCAAGCTCGGCATGCTCTTCCCGATGGAGCCGGGCATCGTGCACGAGTTCGCGCACGGGCTCGAGGAGATCCTGGTCGTCGAGGAGAAGCGCGCGTTCGTCGAGCTGTTCCTCCGCGACGTCCTCTACAACGAGGCGGCGCGGCCTCGGGTCGTCGGCAAGCGTGACGAGGCGGGGCGGGTCCTCGTGCCTGCCGACGGCGAGCTGGACGCGGACGTGCTCGCGCGGATCGTCGCCGGGCGGCTCGAGCGGCGCCTCCGGCTCGACTCGATGGCGGCGCGCGTGGCGATGCTCGAGGCGCTGCGAGAGCGCCCGGTCGCGCGGACGGTCCCGCGCCTCCCGTATTTCTGCTCGGGCTGCCCGCACAACCGCTCGACGGTCGTCCCGGAGGGCTCGATCGCCGCGGCGGGGATCGGCTGCCACGGCCTCGCGCTCGGCATGGGCCGGAGCGTGGTCGGGATCACCCAGATGGGCGGGGAAGGCGTCCAGTGGGTGGGGCTTGCCCCGTTCACCGAGACCCCGCACATCTTCCAGCAGCTCGGCGACGGGACGCTCTTCCACTCCGGCTCGCTCGCGATCCGCCAGGCGGTCGCGGCGGGGACGAACGTGACCTTCAAGATCCTCTACAACGCGGCGGTCGCGATGACCGGCGGCCAGGACGCGGCGGGCGCGGTCCCCGTCCCCGACCTCACCCGCCAGCTCGAGGCGGAGGGGGTCCGCCGGGTCCTGGTCCTCACCGACGAGCCCGACAAGTACGCTCACGACGCCCGCTGGGCCGCCGGCGTCGAGGTCTGGCACCGCGACCGGCTCGACGCGGCCCAGCAGCTCCTGCGGGAGACGCCGGGCGTCACGGCCCTGATCTACGACCAGCGCTGCGCCGCCGAGAAGCGGCGGCTCCGCAAGCGCGGGAAGCTCCCCGATCCGCCCATGCGCGTCGTCATCAACGAGGCGGTCTGCGAGGGGTGTGGGGACTGCGGGGTCAAGTCGAACTGCCTCTCGGTCCAGCCGGTCGAGACCGAGTTCGGGCGGAAGACCCAGATCCACCAGTCCTCGTGCAACAAGGATTACTCGTGTCTGCTCGGCGACTGCCCTTCGTTCCTGACGGTCGTGCCGCTCGGCGAGCCCCGGCAGCGCACCCGGCAGCGCGTCCGGGTCGAGCGGGAGCTGCCGGACCCCGTCCTGAGGGTGCGCCGGGACGCGAGCCTGTTCCTCACGGGGATCGGCGGCACGGGCGTGGTCACGGTGAACCAGATCCTCGGGACGGCCGCGCTCCTCGACGGGAAGCACGTCGCGGGGCTCGACCAGACGGGCCTCAGCCAGAAGGGTGGCCCCGTCGTCTCCCACCTCAAGATCTCGGAGGGTCCGTGGGAGGGCGCCGGGAAGGTCAGCGCGGGCGAGGCCGACGCCTATCTCGCGTTCGACCTCATCGTCGGGAGCGCAGCGTCGAACCTCGCGCGGGCCCGGCCGGAGGCGACGATCGCGGTCGTCTCGACGACCCAGGTGCCGACCGGCGCCATGGTCGCGTCGCCCGACGCGGAGTTCCCCGACCCGGGCGGGCTCATCGCGGCGATCCAGCGTGTCACGCGCAAGGACGAGAACGTCTACCTCGACGCCCTCGGCCTCGGCGAGGCGCTCTTCGGCGACCACATGGCCGCGAACATGATCGTGCTGGGCGCGGCGTACCAGGCGGGTGCGATCCCGGTGAGCGCCGCCGCCATCGAGGAGGCCATCGCGCTCAACGGCGTCGCCGTCGAGATGAACGCGCAGGCCTTCCGGGCGGGCCGCCTCGCAGTCGTGGACCCGGCCTGGGTCGGGACTGTGCGACGGCGGCGCGCCGGCGAGGTCGAGGTGGCTCCAGCGCTCGACGAGGCGGCGCGGCGGCTCGTGGATTCGGTGGGCGCCACCGGGGAGCTTCGGCGGCTCCTCGCGGTCCGCGTGCCCGAGCTGGTCGCGTACCAGGACGCGCGCTGTGCGGCCGAATACGCCGGGTTCGTCCGACGGGTCGCGGAGGCCGAGCGCGTGGCGGTGCCGGGGGAGGCCGGCCTCGGTGAGGCGGTCGCGCGCCATCTCTTCAAGCTCATGGCGTACAAGGACGAGTACGAGGTGGCGCGCCTGCATCTCATGCCCGAGATGGCGCGCTCGCTCGCGGCGGAGTTCGGCGGGCCGCTGCGGGTGCGCTATCACCTCCACCCGCCCTTCCTGCGGGCGCTCGGGTGGAAGCGGAAGATCCGGGTCGGGCGCTGGTTCGGTGGCGTCTTCCGGCTGCTCGTGGCGCTCCGCCGGCTCCGCGGGACCGCGTTCGACCCGTTCGGCTACGCGCGGGCGCGCCGCGTCGAGCGGGCGCTCATCGCCGAGTATCGCGCGATGGTCGAGCGCGCGCTGGCCGATCTCTCGCCGGCGACGCACGAGCGCGCGGTGAAGATCGCGCGGCTGCCCGACCTGATCCGCGGCTACGAGGCGATCAAGCTCCGCAACGTCGAGCGCTTCCGCCAGGAGGCCCGTGCGCTTTGGAATTCACCCTCTCCCCCGGTGGGGGAGAGGGCGGGGTGAGGGGGGGGCGGACGGCATGGGCGTCACCTCCATCGAGGGCGTCGTGACCCTCGAGATCTTCGGACTCGTCCTGAACCCGTTCACGCGCACGCTCCAGCCCATGCGCATGCTCCTCGCGTGAGGGGCCGTCGCCCTTGACCATCATCCGGAGCTCCTTCCCATCGTGTGCGCGGGGTGCGTCGATCCCGTCGCGACGGGGCTCGTCGCCAGCCTTGCAAGGCCCGGGGGCAACGTCACGGGGTAGAGCTTCGAGGTGACCGTGCAGTTGATCGGCAAGCATGTCACACGGGCCGGACAACCGAGAGCTCCTCCGTCGCGCCGCCGAGCAGGTCGACAAGATTCCCGGGGGGCCAGGCCCGCGGACCTCCCCGTGGAGCTGCCAACGCGCTACGTGCTGGTCATCAACCTGAAGACGGCCCGGGCCCTGGGACTGACGGTCCCACGGTCCCTCCTCGTGCAGGCCGACAAGCTGATCCAGTGAGACGGGAGGTCAGACATGGGTGGTCGAGCCGGCAAGGGCGCGCAACCCCGCACGATCCGCGTAGACCGCTTGGAGCGGATGCGGGCTCAGAAGGCGGAGCGGATCCGCATTGACAAGGTGACGCCGCCGAGCCCCGTCCGGAAGGCCATGAGGCCGCGGGTGTAGGTGGGCGGGGCGATCGCGACGTCGGGAGGTGAAGATGGCGACGTACATCAGCCTGATCAACTACACGGACCAGGGGATCCGCAACGTCAAGGACTCGCCGAAGCGCCTGGACGCCGCGAAGAAGGCCCTGAAGGACCTGGGCGGCGAGCTGAAGGCGTTCTACCTGACCATGGGCGCCTACGACATTGTGATCGTCGCGGAAGCCCCCAGCGACGAAGTCGTCGCGCGCTTCGTGCTGGCGGTCGGCTCGCTCGGCAACGTGCGGACGACGACGCTCAAGGCGTTCAACGAGGCGGAGTTCCGGAAGATCGTCGGCGCGCTCCCCTGAGCGGGGTTCCCGGGTGAGGGCGGGGATCCGGCGGTGAGGCGGACGGCTCGCACGCTGGTCCCCGTCCTCGCCCTCGGCTTCCTCGCGGCGCCCCTGGTCGCGAGCTCGTCATCAACCTCGGGACCGCCAGCGTCGTCGGGCTCACGATTCCCCCGTCCGTCATCGTCCAGGTGGACGAGCTGATCCGGTAGCGGTCCCGGCGGCGTCGGGTCCCCGGGCCTCGCCTCTTCGGGTACAATCCTCCGCATGGATCTCCGCCAGCTCGAGGTGTTCGCCCGGATCGTCGAGACGCGGAGCTTCTCCCGCGCCGCGGAGGCGCTCCGCCTCACGCAGTCCACGATCAGCGAGCACGTGCGGCTGCTCGAGGACGAGGTCGGCACGCGGCTCTTCGACCGCCTGGGCCGAGAGACCGTGCCGACGCGGGCGGGGGAGCTCCTCTACGACTACGCCCGGCGGATCCTCGCGCTCCGGACCGAGGCGCGGCAGGCCCTCGAGCAGTTCCTCGGCCGCATCTCGGGCGTCCTCCAGGTCGGTGCCAGCACGATCCCGGGCGAATACGTCCTGCCTCCGCTCATCGGGCGCTTCCGGGAGAAGTTTCCGCAGGTTTCGATGGCGCTCCAGATCGGGGACACGCGCGGGATCGTGGAGGCCGTCCTCGAGGGGCGTGTGGAGCTGGGGGTCGTCGGCGCCCGGCCTGACCACCGGCAACTGGAGGCCGTCGAGCTGATGCCGGACGAGCTGGTCGTCGTCGTGCCGCCCGGCCACGCCTGGTTCGGTCGCCGCCGGGCGACGCTCGAGGACCTGCGCGCCGAGCCCCTGATCGTCCGCGAGCCAGGCTCCGGATCGCGGCAGGCGCTCGAGGCGGCGCTCGACGAGGCCGGGGCGGACCTCGACGGCCTGCGGGTCATCGCGGAGATGGGTTCCACCTCGGCGATCAAGCAGGCGGTGAAGGCCGGGGTCGGCCTCTCCATCATGTCCAAGCGCGCCGTCGAGGAGGAGTGCCGGCACGGCCTCCTGTGGTGCGTGAAGATCAAGGACCTCCGGTTCACGCGCCATTTCTACGTCGTCACGCACGCGGGCCGCTCCCGGTCTCCCCTCTGCCAGGCGTTCTTCGATTTCCTACTCGCGTCACGAGAGAGCCGGTGAAGCTGCGCACCGGCCACCCGTGGATGCCGGCTTCCGAGTACGGGCGCTCGCTCCGAGGCCTGACGCTCAACCTGCTCGTCCGGGACGTCGCCGTGGCGCTCCCGTTCCACCGGGAGGTGCTGGGCGCGGCGGTCGTCTACGCGGACCCCGACTTCGCCGTGCTCCGCCGCGACGGGGTGGAGTGGATGCTCCACGCCGACCACGCCTACGACAAGCACCCGCTCCACGTGCGCCTGACGCGCGGGCTCGCGCGCGGCGTGGGCGCCGAGCTGCGCCTCCACGGTCGCGACCCGGACGAAGCGGAGGCGGCGGCGCGGCGGCTCGGGGTCACGGTCCTCGCGCCGGCGACCGACAAGCCCCATGGCCTCCGCGAGGTCTACCTGCTCGACGCCGACGGCTACTGCTGGGTCCCCGACGTGCCGGTGCGGGGCGGATCCTGACCGGGCGGGAACGGGCGCGGAGAGACGTCGTGCTCGGGATGCCGGCCGCGATCCGGATGAGGCGCACCGGGCCCGTCGCTGTCTTCGTAAGACCCGCCGAGGCGCTGCCACTGCTCCAGCGGGCTCTTGCGATCTACGAGAATCCCAACCTGCCGCCGAACAACCCGTTCAAGGCCGAGGTGCTGGAGAACCTGGCCAAGGTTTACCGTGCGCTGGGCAAGGTGAGCGAAGCCCAGGAGGCCCAAGCCCGCGCCGCGATCCTCCGCACGCAGCGGTAGCCGCTCCGTCCACGCCAAGGGCAAGACCTTCGCCTTCGGAAGCGTCTCCTCGACTTCGGGCCACCTCATGCCGCGCCACTTCCTCCTCAAGAACGGGGTCAACGCGGACCGCGACTTCGCGCAGAAGCCCGCCTTTTCCGGCGCGCATGACGCGACGGCGCTCTGGGTCGAGTCGGGGAAGGTAGATGCCGGGGCGCTCAACTTCCTCGTCTGGGAGAAGCTCGTCGAGACGAAGAAGGTGGACCTCGCCAAGGTCACCGTGTTCTGGACGACCCCGCCGTACGTGGACTACGTCTGGACCGCCCGGAGCGATCTCGATGCGGGGCTCCGGGAGCGGATCACGCAGGCTTTCCTCCGCCTCAAGTACGAGAACCCCGAGGACCGGAAGCTCCTCGACCTCCACCGGACGAAGGGGTACATCAAGGCGAGCGACGAGGACTGGAAGGGCATCGAGGAGGCGGCGATCGCTGCGGGCCTCCTGAGGTGAGCCGGGCGGCGTGGTGACCGCGCCCGACGGCATGATCTACGAGCTCGAGCGGCTCGGTAAGACGTTCGACGGGAGGGACCTCGCCCTCGAGGACGTGTCGCTGACGGTCGGCCGGGGCGAGCAGCTCGCCTTCGTCGGCCCGAGCGGTGCCGGGAAGACGACGCTCTTCCGGATCCTCAACCTGACGCTCCGGCCGACGGCGGGGACGCTGCGGGTCGCGGGGACGGACGTCGCCGGCGTCGATGGCGCCGCGCTGCGCGACCTCCGGCGGCGGATCGGGACCGTCTACCAGCAGCACAACCTGGTCGGGCGCCTCCGCGTCGTCCACAACGTCCTTGCCGGTTACCTCGGGCGGTGGTCGACGGCGAAGGCGCTCCTATCCCTGGCGCAGCCGCAGGAGGTCGAGACCGCCGCGGCGGCCCTCGCCCGGGTCGGGATTGCGGAGAAGCTCTACGCCCGGACCGATACGCTCTCGGGCGGCCAGCAGCAGCGCGTCGCGATCGCCTGTGTGCTGGTGCAGGACCCCGAGGTGATCCTCGGGGACGAGCCGGTCTCCTCGGTGGACCCGTCGCTCGCGATGAGCCTCGTGCGGCTCCTCACCGAGTTGTGCCGGACCGCCGGCAAGACGCTCTTGATGAACCTCCACAGCGTGGACCGCGCCCTCGCGTTCTTCCCGCGGGTGGTCGGGGTCCGCCAGGGCCGCGTCGCCTTCGACCTCCCACCCGACAAGGTGACCTCTGACCTGTTCGGCTCGCTCTACGAGGGCGCGGAGCCCGAGGACGTGCCGTTCATCCTGCGCGACGGTGGCTCCCCGAGCAGTCGGGTCTGTCGTCCCATCCCCGGGATCGGCTAAGCGGGCGCTCCCCTACCTCTTCTGGGTGGTCTTCGGGGGCTCCCTCCTCCTGAGCCTCCGGGCGGCCCAGGTGGATCCGCGCGTGCTGTTCGCCGCCGACGCGCGGGCGAACGTCGCGCGGTTCGTGCGCGGCATGTTCCCCCCGGACCTCTCGCCGGCATTCCTCCGGTTCCTCGCGGTCCCGGTCGTCGAGACGATCCAGATCTCGATCGCAGGCACCGCACTGGCCGTGCTGATCGGCCTCCCGCTCGGGCTACTCGCGACCTCGACGCTGACCTGGAGCGGCGTCCTCCACGAGCGCCGCCGGGCGTCCGCGCGCGCGCTCGGGTTCGTCCCCTACGCCGGCGCCCGCGCGCTCCTCTCCGTCTTCCGCTCGATCCCGGAGTTCGTCTGGGCGTTCATGTTCGTCCGGGCCGTCGGGCTCGGGCCCTTCCCGGGGGTGCTCGCGCTGGGATTCCACACGGGCGGGGTGTTGGGAAAGCTCTTCGGGGAGGTGCTGGAGGACGTCGGGCCCCGGCCGCTCGAGGCGCTCCAGGCCGCCGGGGCCTCGCGCCCGGCCGTGCTGCTCGACGGAATCGTCCCGCAGGCGATCCCGCAGTTCTTCGCCTACGCGCTCTACCGCTGGGAAGTGAACATCCGGGCCGCGGCCGTCCTCGGGTTCGTCGGGGCGGGGGGCCTGGGACAGCGTATCCACCTCGCGATCAGCCTCTTCCTCGAGCACCAGCTCCTGACGCTGATCCTCGCGGTCTACCTGATGGTGACGTTGGTGGACGCGTCGTCGGGCTGGCTCCGCCGGCGGATCGTCTAGCCGGGCGGGGCCATGAGCGGCGGCGCGACGCCGTTCAGGAGGGAAGCGGGGGGAGCGTGCCGTCCTTCTCGCGCTGGAGGAAGTCGAGCAGGCGCTGGGTCAGCTCGGGCGGGATCTCGTCCAGGGGGAGGCTCCGCGCGACGTCCACCGTGCCCTTGTACGTCCGGACGAAGGCCACGCACGGGGGGCAGAGCTCCAGGTGGATGTCGAGGGCGCGGGCGCGCTCGGGGGAGAGATCCCCTTCCAGGTAGTCCACCAGGAGGTCGATGCACTCCCGGCAGCAGGCGATGTGTGAAACCGAATCCAACCCGGGCACCTCGTGTGCGCGCCGGCGGGGCCGTGCGCGAGCTCACCTCGATCGTAACACATTTCCCGGGGTCGCCAAGCCGCGCGCCGAATCCCGATCCCGGCGGCGCGCGTCCCGCGTCCTGACCCGGGGCGGCCGGTTGCCCGCCCCTCCGGGCTCGTGTACCGTAGCGGAGGCCGGCCCCGGTCCCCCGGATCGCCGGGCCCATGCGGATCACCCTCGTCACCCCGATCGCCGTCCCGTCCGTCCGCGGGAACGCGGTCACCGTCAACCGCCTCTGGCGCGCCCTCGGGGAGCGTGGCGTTGCGGCGGAGGTGGTGGACCTCTCGCGCACGCCGGCCGAGGCGGTGGCGGAGCGGCTCGCCGGGCTCGCCCCGGACGTGGTCCACGCCTTCCACGCCTTCCGCGGGGCCCCGGCCGCCGTCCCGTTCACCCGCGCGCGGGGGGTGCCGCTCGTCGTCTCGCTGACCGGCACCGACGCGAACCACGACCTCCTCGACCCCGAGCGGCGGCCAGCGATCGTGACGGCGCTCCGGGCGGCGCGCGCCCTCATCGCGTTCCACGAGACGATCCGCGCCAGGGTGGCGCGCGAGGTCCCGGAGGTCGCGGACCGCGTCGAGATCATCCCGCAGAGCGTGGTGCTCGGCGAGGACCCGTACCCCTTGTCGGCGGTCGCCCCGCGGCGGGCCGGGGAGGTTCGGTTCCTCCTGCCGGCGGGCATCCGGCGCGTGAAGAACGTCCTCTTCGCCCTGGAGCCGCTCGGCGCCCTGGCGCGGCGCTACCCGATCCGGTTCCTCGTCGTCGGACCGGTCATCGAGGAGGAGGAGGGCGCGCGGCTCCGCGCGGCCCTCAAGGGGGCCGACTGGGCGAGCTACCTCGGCGAGGTGCCGCACCCTCAGATGGGGTCGCTCCTCGACCAGGTGGACGTCGTGGTCAACTCGTCGCTCTCCGAGGGGGGCATGGCGAACTCCGTCCTCGAGGCGATGGTCCGCGCGAAGCCGGTGCTGGCGGCCGACATCGAAGGGAACCGCTCCGTCATCGAGCACGGGGTGGACGGGCTCCTCTACCGGACCGCCGGGGAGTTCCTGCAGGGGGCCGAACGCCTGGTCGGCGATCCGGCGTTGCGGGCGCGGCTCGGCTCGGCCGCGCGCGCCCGGGTGACGCGGCTCTACCCGCCGGAGCGCGAGCTCGACGCCCACCTCGATCTGTATCGGCGCCTCACCATGCGGTAGCATGCGGTAGCACGCCGACCGCGGGCCGGCGATCTCGCGTGCTAGAATGGCGCCGCGCCTGTGCGCAGCGCGGTCACGAGCGGACCATCCTGACGGGAATCCGGGGAGGAGCCTTCGCATGGCGCTGAAGAAGCTGGGGCACGTCGTCCTCAAGGTACGGGACCTCGTTCAGGCGGAGCGGTTCTACACCGAGGTCGTGGGCCTGCGCGTCACCGGTCGTCTGCCCACCCGGATGGTGTTCTTCAGCGTGCCGGGCAACGAGGACTCCCACGACCTCGCCGTGTGGAAGGTCGGTGCGGACGCGGCGCCGCCGGAGCCGAACCAGGTCGGGCTTTTCCACGTCGCGTGGCAGGTCGAGCGCCCGGAGGATCTCGAGGCGTTCTACCGGCGGCTCGAGGCCGAGGGGGTCAAGCTCCACGGCACGATGGACCACGGGACCAACCTCTCCGTCTACTTCGAGGACCCGGACGGGAACATGCTCGAGTTCACGTACGAGCGACCGCGCGAGGCGTGGCCCGCCGGCCGCAACCCGTTCGCCGGCCGCGAACGGCTCCCGTTCGAGCCCGCCCGTGAGGGTCGCCGCTGAGGGCCGGAGCCGGTGGAGCACGTCCGGTTCCGGATCCCGTTCCAGACGACACGCTCCAGGAGGTCCTGCTCCTGCGCGGGTTCGTGCGGCGCAGCCATCCCCACGAGGCGCTCGTGAACCGGGAGCGGGGCGAGGCCGCGGTCCGGGCCGTGGACGGGCGGCCCCCTGGCGCCTGAGTGGAGCCCGTTCTCACCGCCCTGGCCCGGCTCGTCGCCGACACCCCCGTCCAGGCGGTCCCGCCCGACGTGCGCGCGCATGCCGCCCTGGTGGTCACCGACACCGTGGGCGCGATCCTCGGGGGCAGCGCCGAGCCCGAGGTGCGCTGGCTCCTGGAGCACGTCGACCGGGGCCCCGGCCCCGCTTCGGTGCTGGCCACGGGCTTCCCGCGCGTCGAGCCGTGGTGGGCCGTCGTCGCCAACGGCACGGCCGGGACGATGCTCGAGCTGGACGAGGGGAACCGGTTCGCCCGCGGCCACCCGGGGATCCACGTCCTGCCCGCCGCGCTCGCCGAGGCCGAGCGCGCGGGCGCCACGGGCGAGGCGCTCCTCACGGCCTTCACCCTCGGCTACGACGTCGCGGCCCGGCTCGGCGCCGCGGCGCCGGTCCGGTCCGGCATGCACATGCACGGGGTCCACGGCACGGTCGGGGCGGCGGCCGCCGTCGCCCGCGTGCGGGGTCTGGACGCCGCGGCGACGGCGCAGGCCCTCGCGGTGGCCGGGGGCCTGACGCTCGGGACCTCGTGGCGCGCGGCTGTGGAGGGCGCGACGGTCCGGAACGCGTACGCCGGGGTCGCCGGCGCGAACGGCTGGCTGGCCGTCGAGCTGGCGCACGCCGGCTTCACGGGGCTGCCCGACATGCTGACGGAGGTGTTCGGGCGGATCAGCGGCTCCGCCTTCGACGCCGATCGGGTGTTCGACGAGCTGGGGCGGCGCTTCGAGGTGTCACGGAACTACTTCAAGCGCTACGCCTGCTGCCGCTACACGCACGCCGCCATCGAGGCCCTCGAGGCGCTCCTGGTCGAGGGAGGCTTCGATCCGAACGGGATCGAACGGATCCGCGTCGAGACCTACGCGCCGGCCTCGACGCTGGCGGCGCGGGACCCGGTGGGGAGCCTCGGGGCGAAGTTCTCCATCCCGTACGTGCTCGCCGCCCGCCTCACCCTGGGGGACTGCGGGCCCGACACCTTTCGCGAGCCCGTTCTCTCGGACGCGCGCATCCGCGCCGTCGCGGCGCGGATCGAGGTGGTCGAGGACCCGGCCATGACGGCGCGACTGCCCGCGGCGCGGCCGGCGCGGGTCGAGGTGCGCCTGGCAGACGGGCGGGCCGTGGCCCGCGAGGTGGACGCGGCATCGGGCGACTTCGACCGCCCGTACTCCCGCCAGGTGATCCGGGACAAGTTCCTCGGGCTCGTCGGGCCGATGCTCGGGCGGGACGGCGCCAAGGCGGCGTGGAAGCTGTGCGGGAGCCTCGAGGGGCTGAAAGACGCGCGCGAGCTGGTGGACGGGCTGCACGCGCTGGAGGCGACCCCCGAGACCCACACGTAGCCGCATGGGAGACAGGGGATGGACTTCAGCCTGACGGAGGAGCAGCGCCAGTACCAGGCCCTCGTCCGCGAGTTCGCCGAGAAGGAGGTCGCGCCCCACGTGCGCGACTACGACCGGGAGGAGCGATACCCCGTCGAGATCATCAAGAAGATGGCGCCGGTCGGGTTCCTCGGCGGGACGATCCCGGAGGAGTACGGGGGCCCCGGCATCGACCACCTGACGATGGCCCTCGGCATCGAGGAGATGTCGCGGGTCTGCATCCACATGGGCTCGGCGATGGGTCGCGCCGCGGGCCTCGTCGGCTCCGGCATCCTCCAGTACGGAACGGACGCGCAGAAGCGGAAGTACCTCGTCCCGCTCGCGCGGGGGGAGGTCTTCGCGGGCACCGCGGTCACGGAGCCGCACTCGGGGACCGACGTCGCGGCGATGGAGACGACCGCGACGCGGAAGGGCGACGAGTACGTCCTGAACGGCTCGAAGATCTGGATCTCGGGCGTCGGGATCGCCGCCTGGTACCTGACCTTCGCGACGCTGGACAAGTCGAAGGGGCCGAAGGGGATCTGCGCGTTCATCGTCGAGCCGACGTTCCCTGGGTTCAGCGAGCGGCCGATCCGGAACAAGCTCGCGTTCCGCCCGAGCCAGGTGGGCGAGCTGATCTTCCAGGACTGCCGCGTCCCGGCCGAGAACCTGGTGGGGCGGGAAGGGGAGGGACTGAAGGTCGCGCTCTGCGCCGTGGAGAACGGGCGCCTGTCGGTCGCCTGCCGTGCGGTGGGGCTCACTCAGGCCTGCCTCGACGAGTCGGCGCGCTATGCGCGGCAGCGGATCGTCTTCGGGAAGCGGATCGCCGAGTACCAGCTCGTCCAGGCGAAGATCGCCGACATGACCGTCGGGGTGGAGTCGGCGCGCTACCTCACCTACCGGCTCGCGTGGCTGAAGACCCGCGGGGTCCGGCGCGCGCGGCGCGAGGCCTCGATCGCCAAACTCTACGCGACGGAGGTCGCCTTCCGGGCGGCGTCCGACGCCGTGCAGATCCACGGCGCCTACGGCGCCTCGGAGGAGTACAACGTCGGGCGCTACCTCCGGGACGCGAAGTTCCTGCAGGTCGTCGAGGGGGTGAACGACATCCACCGGGTCCTCGTCGCCGAGTACGCCCTCGGCATGCGCGAGGACCCGCAGTGAGCCCGCCCGGGACCCCGCGGGGCGCGCCCGGCGCCACCCGCGGCGGCCCGGGGCACGCACTCGCCGTGGCTGAGCTGCTCATTCGCGGGGCGGCGGTCGTGGACCCGGAGGGTGGAGTCGAGCCGCGCTCGATCCTCGTCCGCGGCGAGCGGATCGCGGGGATCCTCGCCCCCGACGTCCCGCCGCCCGCGGGCGTCCAGGTGCTCGACGCCCGCGGGCTCCACGTCTTCCCGGGCGTCGTCGAGCCCCACGCCCACCTGGGCTACGGCGGCGCCGACATGGCCGGCCACTTCGAGAGCGAGACGGCGTCGGCCGCGCTCGGCGGGATCACGACCGTCATCAACATCTATCGGCAGTACGGGCGAGCCGCGTCGCCCTACGACGAGCTGGGCGGCGCGCTGCGCGCGTGCGAGGCTCGGGCGCGCGTGGACTTCGCGGTCCACCTCGCCCTGCTCCTCGAGGACCATGTCCGCAGCATCCCGCGCTACGTCGCCGAGCACGGGATCCGGTCGTTCAAGTTCTACATGGCCTACCGCGGCGAGGACGGCCGCCAGATCGGGATGACCAACGAGATCGACGATGGCCTCCTCGTCGAGGCGCTCTCCGCGATCGCGGCCGCGCCCGGCGGGGTCGCGTGCTTCCACTGCGAGAACACCGAGGTCATCAACCGCGTCGCCCGCCGGCTCCGGGCCGAGGGGCGGCAGGGGCTCGCGGCCTGGAGCGCGAGCCGGCCGGCCTACGCCGAGGCCGAGAGCATCCACCGCGCCGCCGTGCTCGGGGCCGCCGCGGGGTTCTCCCTGTGGGAAGGCTGGCCGCTCCGCGGCTGGCCGGTCCTCACGATGGTCCGCGGGAGCGTCGTGATGGACAAGGGCGAGGTCGTCGGGAAGCCCGGCTTCGGGCGGTACCTTCCACGGTGACCGAAGCCACGCCGCTCAGACACCTCTTCGCTCCGCGGGCCATCGCGCTCGTCGGCGTGCCCGGGGATCTCGCGCGCCCGGGCGCCCGGCCGCTCCACTTCCTCCGCCGCCACGGCTACCCGGGGCGCATCTACCCCGTCAACCCGCGGCACCGCGAGATCGGGGGGCTGCCCGCGTTCCCGAGCCTGACGGCCCTGCCGGAGCCCGTCGATGTCGCGTGGGTCGGCCTTCCCGCCGCCCAGGCGGCCGACGCCGTCGCCGAGTGCGGGCGCGCGGGCATCCCCTTCGCGATCGTGCTCGGCGCCGGCTTCGCCGAGACGGGAGAGGACGGGGAGGCCGCGCAGCGGCGGCTGGGCGAGGCGGCGGCCGCGGCGGGGGTCCGACTCCTCGGCCCCAACACCGTCGGGTACGTCAACGCCTGGGACCGGACGGCGCTGACCTTCTCGACGGCCGCCGAGGTGGATGCGCTCGGCGCGGGCCCGCTGGTGCTGCTCTCCCAGTCCGGGGGGCTCGGCGGATGCCTCCTGAACCGCGCCCTCGACCGCGCGATCGGCGTCGGGCTCTTCGTCTCGACGGGGAACGAGGCGGACCTCGTGATGGCCGACTACCTCGAGTGGGTCGTGGAGGACGGCCGGGCGGGCGCGGTCGCGTGCCTGGTCGAGCAGGTGCGCGCGCCGGAGCGGTTCGCCCGCGCAGTGGCGCGGGCGATCGGTCGGGGGCTTCCCGTGGTGGCGCTCAAGCTCGGGGGCACGGAGGCGGGCGCGCGGGCGGCGCGCTCGCACACGGCGGCCCTGGTCGGTGCCCGCGCGGCGTGGCGGGCGTGGGCGCGTGCGGTGGGGGTGGTCGAGGCGGGCGACCTCGGTGAGCTCGTCGAGACGGCCGGCTACCTCGCCCGCACGCCGCCACTCGAGGGGAGGCGCGCCGGCATGGTCACCTCCTCCGGGGGTGTCGCGGTCATGCTCGCCGACGCGCTGGAGCCGCTCGGCTTCGCCTTCCCTCCGCTGGCCGCCGAGACCGTCACCCGCCTGATGCGCCTCCTCCCGCCCTACGCCAACGCCGGGAACCCGGTCGACATCACCGCGGGGCTGCCCGAGGAGACGTTCGGCGAGGTGCTCGCGGCGGTGCTCCGGGATCCCGGGCTCGACGTGGTCGTCGTCCCGCTCACCATGGCGACGACGGAGGGCGGCCGGGCCCGGGCGGAGCAGGTGGTCAAGGCGGCGCGCGGCGCGGCGAAGCCCGTCGCCGTCTGCTGGCCCGGCGGGAGCCTCGTCCGCGACGGGGTCCGGGGACTCGACGAGGCCGGGGTCCCGGTCTTCCAGAGCGTGACCGGGTGCGCGGCCGCGCTCGGGGCCGCGCTGGCTTACGCCGCCGCCCGCCGCGGAAGCGCGAGAGCCGGCGAACCGGCCCCCCCGGTGCGCCTGCCCGAGGGAACCGTCCCCGCACGGAGCGGCATTCTCCCGTGGGAGGAGGTGCGGGCGCTGCTCGAAGCCGCCGGCATCCGGCTCGCCCCGGAGGTCGTCGTCCGCTCCGAGGGGGAAGCTCGGGCGGCGGCGGGACGACTCGCCTACCCGGTCGCCGTCAAGCTGTTGGGGCCGCTCCACAAGAGCGAGGCGGGCGGCGTGCGCCTGGGGGTGGCCGACCCCGAGACGCTCGTGGCCGCGGTGCGGGAGCTGATTCCGCGCGGCGAGGGGTGCCTGATCCAGCCGATGGTCGAGGGGGTCGAGGTGCTCGTGGGGTCCCTGCGCGATGCCGCGCTCGGGCCGTTCGTCGCCCTGGCGCCGGGCGGGGTCCACGCCGAGCTCTACCGGGAGCGCGCGCTCCGCCCCGCGCCCGTGGCCCTCCTCGAAGCCGAAGCGATGCTGGGGGAGACGCCGGCCCTGGCGGCGCTCCTCGCCGGCTACCGCGGCCGGCCGGCGGCGGACCGCCGCGCGCTGCTCGACACGGTCGTGCGGGTCGGGGCGCTGGCGGCGGCCCTGGGGCCTCGGCTCGCGGAGTTGGACCTCAACCCCGTGATCGCGGGAGCGGCCGGCGCCCTGGTCGTCGACGCGCGGGTCATCCTCGGGCAGTGACCGCCCGGTATCGCGGAGAGTCGGAATGCAGTATGGTGGTGCTCGAAGTCACCCTGACTTACCCCGACACGATGAGAGGAGACGATCGATGACGACGTCGACGCGGCTGTCCCGCCGCACTTTCCTCCGAGGCACCGCCGCGGCGGGGGCCGCCGCGCTCGGCTTCCCCGCGGGGCTGCGCGCCCAGCCCCGGGAGATCAAGGTCGGCCACATCCACCCGCTGTCCGGCTTCCTCGCCTTCGACGGGGGCCTGGTCACGAACGGGCTCGCGCTCGCGGTCGAGGAGATCAACGCGGCGGGCGGCATCAAGTCGCTGGGAGGCGCGCGGGTCGCGCTGGCCGGCGGCGACACACAGGGGAAGGTGGAGGTCGGCATGGCCGAGGCCGAGCGACTGATCCGCGAGGGCGTCGTCGCCGTCCTGGGCCCCTACCAGAGCCCGGTGGCCTACGCGGTGTCGCAGCTCTGCGAGAAGGAGCAGACGCCCTTCGTGATCACGGTGGCCGTGGCCGACAACGTCACCGAGCGCGGGTTCCAGTACACCTTCCGCGTCCAGCCGAACGCCCGCGCGATGACAACCCGGAGCCTGGACCACCTCGCCGAGCTCGCCAGGGCGACGGGCGTGACCGTGAAGACCATCGCGATGATGCACGAGGACGGGCTCTTCGGCACCTCGATCGCCGGTCACCTCGAGCGGCACGCGAGGACGCTCGGCATGGAGCTCGTCCTCAAGGTGGCCTACAACTTCCGGACGCCCGACGTCACGACCGAGATCACGAAGATCAAGGCGGCGAAGGCGGACCTCGTCGTCATCACCGGCTACTTCGGCGACGGCCTGCTCATCGCGCGGACCGCGGCCGAGCACCGGCTCGAGGCGAAGGCGGTGACGGGGATCGCCAACGGCGGCTTCTCCAACCCCAAGTTCCTCGCCGACCAGCCGCAGCTCGCGGACCTCATCATGGACGGGAACTACTGGCACAACCCGCGGAGCGAGCGGACGAAGCGCGTGTTCGACGCGTACCAGAAGCGCTTCAACGCGCCGATGTCCTCGCACTCCGTGCAGGCCTACAGCGCCATGATGGTGCTCCGCGACGCCCTCGAGCGCGCGGGGAGCCCGGACCGGGCGAAGATCCGCGAGGCGCTGGCGCGGACGAACCTGGCCGACCACATCCTGCCCCAGGGCCCGATCCAGTTCGACAAGACCGGCGAGAACGCGAACGCCCAGCCGGCGCTCCTCCAGAACCAGGGCGGGAAGACCGTGGTCGTCGGCCCGGCGCCGTTCGCGGAGGCCAGGGCCGTCTTCCCCGTCCCGCGCTGGTCGCGGACGTAAGCGAGGCGCTCGACTGACCGCCGCGGGTGGCGGCGGGTGAGCCCCGCGGGGTCCCGGGCGAAGTGGGACCCCCTTAGCTTCCTTCCGCGATTCCGCGAATCGCGGAAGGAGGTAAGCGGGTGACGAGCCCGGGGGCGCGGGGCGAGCCCGGCGACAGACTTTCTCTGGGACATGTCAAGCGATTTTTTTCTCCGGGTG
>CAYQDR010000058.1:0-27861 GCA_964416315.1 uncultured bacterium | reverse complement strand
TGGTGGGCGAGCCAGGCGATCGTGAAGCTCTTGCCACTGCCCGCCGAGTGCTGGACCAGATAGGGCCGCCCAGCGCCGTGGCTCCGGGCGTCGGCCACCAGCCGGCGCACCGCGTCGAGCTGGTGGTAGCGGGGGAAGATCAGAAACCGGTGCCCCGTCCGGCGCCCGCGCTCGTCCTCCTCCTCGACCTCGTGGATGAACTGGCGGATCAGGTCGAGCACGCTGTCGCGGGCCCAGGCGCGCTCCCAGAGGTAGCGCGTGGCGTAGCCGGTCTGAGTGGGCGGAACCGGCGGGTTCCCCGCCCCGCCGAAGCGGCCCTGGTTGAAGGGGAGGAAGCGGGTCTTGGGCCCCGCCAGGTGGGTCGTGACGTAGACGAGGTCCGGATCCACCGAGAAGTGCGCGAGGCACCGCCCGTACGCCAGAAGCGGCTCCCGGGGATCGCGGTCCCGCATGTACTGGCGGGTCGCGTCCTCGACCGTCTGGCCCGTCAGCGGGTTCTTCAGCTCGGCGGTGAAGATCGGGATGCCGTTCAGGAACAGGACCAGGTCCAGGCTGTCGCCCGTCTTCGTACTGTAGCGGAGCTGCCGCACGACGGCGAACAGGTTCGCCGCGTAGAGTCGCTGGATCTCCTCGTTGAGACCGCTCGCCGGGCGGAAGTAGGCGAGCTTGAAGGCGCAGCCGGAATCCTTGATTCCGTGGCGCAGCACGTCCAGCGCGCCACGGCCCTCGATCTCGGCCGCCAGCCGCCTGAGGAAGCGCTCCTTGACCTCGCTCCCGTGGTGCTGCTTCAGCCGCTCCCAGGTCCTGGGCTGGGTCGCGAGCACGAAGTCGAGCACGTCGCGCGGGACCAGGCAAAGCGTCCGGTCGTAGTCCTCCGGCGGGCGTCGGTGGTACCCGCCCGGCACCGCGTCGCCGTAGGGCGCGGGTGTCTCCCGCACGGCCGTCGTGTCACCCGCGCAGGCATCCGGTCCGCCGGCGAGCAGGGCACATTCGATCGTCTGCTCGAAAACTCGGCTCTTCAGGCTTTCGTGTGGGTCGGAGACCCAAACCCTGGAGGCAGGAGGCAGGGATCTCGCGGCTCGGGGATGCGGGGGATAGCTGGGGCCAGCACGGGGGCGCCGCAGGCTGCGGAGATGCGCACGGAGCCGCGCTGGGCAGGCCCGACCGCGTCCAGGCGCCAAGGACTTCCGGGCCCCTCCCCACGGACCCGGCCCGGACTCGGCGTCGGTTCCACCCGAGGGAGGGGCATGACTCACCCACACAGGATCCGGAAGAGCCGAAAACTCTTCTCGGAGATGTCGATGCTCATGGTACCTTGCTGCTCCGACCTGGACGCCGGGGTCCACAGGCCGGCCACGTCACGTCAAATCGTTTTCCCGATGCGGCGGCGGCCGCTCGCGGCATCGTGCACCCCCGCGAGTCTATGACTTGGCCGATGCAATGAACGCCCGAATCTCGTCGTCCTTGCAGCCAGCCTGGCGCAGCGAAGAAACCACGAACCCTTCCTCAAGGCGGTCGCTCAGCGGCACCGACAGGTAGTGCGTACCGCCTCTCTTTCGCCAGAGTTGGGTCCGCTTTTGGCGGGTCTTGAAGGTGTAACCGAGTGCCCTGATCTTGTTAATGAAGTGTGAGCGCGGGATCACGGTCGGTGGCTTCCGCGCTGAATGGCACGTCGAACCAGAGGTCCTCCCGCTTCTTCAGCGGGATCGGCCCAGTCGTACCCCAACCGCGATCCCGAAGGAACTGTTCGAGTTCACCTGACTTGAGGAGGTCGGTGAACATCGCATTCAGAGTCTCCGCGATGTCCTCCATGAGGTGCGCCCAAGTGTTTGACTGGACGGTGAGCGCAAGGGGGTCGCAGATCGCAACCCAGTTACCGCTCCGGCCACGGAAGGCGCGCCACTGGAGCTTGGCCTGAACCTGGACGATGGTCATAGGCAGACCTCGAATATCAGCCTAGCATGTGTCACGCCGGGCGGCCACGTGCCTTGAATCCGCCTCCTGATCCCGACGTCGGCCAAGGGCCTCGGATTCCGGCCGGGTCAAGTCCCACGGCCGCATAAATATGCCATCAGTTGCGCACAAATGTAAACGCTCTCATCCGAGGGCTCGCCGGGTCAGCTTCAGCCTTCGGCCCGGACGTCGATCTTGCCCGTGACGGCCGCCGAGATCAGCGCCGTCCGGTACTCCCTAAGACGCGCGATGGCCTCGCGGATCTTGGCAACCAGCGCGTCGATCCTACCTGCTTCGCGGCGCACGCACGCCACAATCGCGTCCTGCTCGGCAACCGGTGGAACGGGCGTGACGAACTGCCCGACATCCGGCATGTAGATCGTCTGGTGGGTGGAGCCCATCGTCAGGCGGTCGAACTCCTGCTCCATCGAGCGGAATACGTACAGCAGGTACTCCGGTTTGATCCTCGGACCACAGACCCAGTTCACGAAGTCTTGGGTCGTCGCCATGTCGGTCCCCATGATGGCCGAGAATCCGACCGATGCGGTGCGGGACAGCATGACAGTGCCCTTCGGCAGTAGCCGCGCCGCGGAGTTCGCCAGGCCGAGCTCGCTCACCTTCTCGGCGGTCTCTGTGACGTATTCTCGCAGACCGTCCCGAATCTGCCACACGTCCGCAAGCGTGAACCACGGGATGTCACAGTCCTCCCAGTACTCCGGATGCTGCCGGCTCGGCGTATGGCCAGATTAGAGACGCGCAATGAACTTGGTAGGCCAGACTTCCCAATGGATCGGGATCTCGCCCAGCCATTTCACACGGGAGTCCTTCATCGGCACGGTTGGGGCGAGGCCCTTGGTGACGGCGCGCGTGATGAGCGCTTGGCGCTTCTCCTGCAGCAGCTCGATCAGCCGCTCCTTCTTCGCCATCAGCACGTCGATTCTTGCGGTCTCTCGGTCGAGAAAGTTAGCAATGGCGGTCTGCTCAGTCGCTGGACACAGTCCGAACCGGATTCTCCCGATGTCAGCCGACGACAAGTGCTTTACCGTGGTGGAGTATGTGAGATCGTTGATTACCCTCAACGGGGCCGGGAGGAGGTACGCCATGAAGCGCGGCTCTAGAGAGGACCGCGCTTTGAGGCAGCACATTCTTTGGTTCAAGAGAGCGCGCGGGCCCTTCCAGCGCGAGACATTGAAGTCGCCATCCATGCCAACAATCACGTCACCCGGGACGATCCACACATCCTCAGTAACCGGCCCCGTATAGTTCACCTCTGCGCTACCTGAGTAGAGATCCCTGATCCGGACAAGCGGTACTCCTTCGTCACGATCGAAATGCTGGGAGTCGAAGGGGAATCCATTGACGATCCTCGCGTGTTCCTTGATTCGAGCGATCTCCCAGTGCGTCGGAATCCGCCCGAGCCACTCCACAGCGGAGTCGCGGTACTCGGGATACGGCTCGAACCGCTGCAGCCCGGTGCTCAGCTCGCTTTCCCGAACGCTCATGTCTCGTCTTCCGCGTCTTCGCGCACCAGCGCCCAGACGCGTTTGAGGGGCAGCTCGGCCTGGATCTCGGCGGGTAGCCGGTCGTAGGTCCGGTAGATCGCCTGGACCAGGTCGCTCTGGTCCCACAGCCGGATCCGGAAGGTGTGCTGCCGGGCCTCGCTCTTGACAGCTTGGGTGAAGCCGCCCCAGGAGACGAGGAGCCCTTGGCTCGCCACGAAGGTCGTCATGGTACCCTGAAGCGCCCGGAAGACGGTCACATCGGCCGGCACCTCGGTGGCCTTTACCTGGACACAGAGCGTCGGGCCATCGAGCCCGAGGGGACCCTGGGCAGCCAGGATGTCGGCGCCGCCGTCCGGGCCTAGAGAGGCCCGGTTGGTGACGAAGCCTTCTGCTCGAAGGATGGCTTCAACCAAGCGGGCAAGATCGTGGCCGGGAAAGCGGCTCCGCACGAAACCGATGATCTCGTCGTGAGCGGCCTGGACGATGTTCAGCCGGGTGGGGAGCTCGGTCTCGTCCGTCCCGATCGGGGGCGGTGCCGGCGCCTCGCCGTAGCCGGGGTCAGCCGAGCACGGCGGCCACTCGCCGCTCCGCGTCGTGACGCGTGATCCGGCAGACGGTCATGAAGGCACCGAAGGAGTAGAGCAGGTCCTGTTGAAACACGGTCCGTGCGCAGTCGGGTCGGACCCAGGTCACCGCGCGGGTGTGGCGTTTCTCTCCCCCAATTTCCCGGAACTGGTAGGTACCCGAGGCCCGCCCGAGTGCGATCTGTCCGGAACGGGTCTTGAGCGGCAACACGACGGTGTCGTCCGGCTGAAGTGCCTCGCGGAATGCCCAGAGCTGACGTCCTCGGTTCTCCGCCCGGTGTTCCCGACCCGCGGGGTCTGTCCGGCGAATGGTCGCGATCAGTTCGTCGATCGACCGGAAGGCCCTCAGATCGCCCACGTCCCGAAATCCGATGATCGCGAGCCCCTGGTTCAGCGCAGTCTCCTCGTCCTCGCCATCGCGCCCGGCACGGACGAGCCCGACCTTCGCGAGCGCCGGACCTCCCGTTGACGCGGTCACCCCGCGACCTCCCGTAGAAGCGTCAGGATGTCCTTCTCGATTGCCTTGATGTCGGCCTCGATCTCCTCGAGTGCGCGTGGCGGTGTGTAGCGGTAGAAGTACCGGTTGAAGTTGATCTCGTACCCGACCCGGCCGACATCGCCGTCCTTGTGGTCCCGGATGGCGGTATTGACCCAGGCGTCCGGCACGTACGGTCTCACCTCCCGCTCGAAGTAGCTCTCGATGCTCTCGGCGAGAGGCACGTTCTCCGTGTCCCGGAGGTTGGGATCGGCTTCGGGATGGCCCTCGTCGTCCCGGCAGATCTCGGCGGTCTCGTCGCGCTCCCCAAGGGCGGAGAGCACGACCCTGCTGAGCGGTGCCGCGAGCTTGACGCCGCTCCGCTTCTCGGCTTTCTTGAGCTCGGCGCGGAACGCCTCGCGGTCCTTGAACAACGTGGGCGGCAGCGTCGCAAGCAGATGGCGAATGTCCTCCTGGAGTTTCCGGCCTTCGGCCTCCTGCTTGACTCGCTCCTTGCCCGGCTTCTTTCGG
The DNA here is from genome assembly GCA_964416315.1 of uncultured bacterium. Lineage (GTDB taxonomy): Bacteria > Methylomirabilota > Methylomirabilia > Rokubacteriales > DASRDR01 > CAYQDR01. Next base: position 22,816 of record CAYQDR010000058.1, on the reverse strand, counting down.
CTCACGGCCAGGTTGCGGAACGTCGTCTCGTCTCCGAGCCGCGCGCGGCGCTCGGGAGTCACCTGGAAGTTGAGCCGCAGAGGTCGCTCGACGGTGATCTTGCGGAAGCCGAAGTGGGTCGTCGGGAAGATCTTGACGTGTTCCCCTTCAGCGAAGGTCCGGTGAAGCGCCAGGATCTCGCAGGCCTTTTCCGGCGGGATCTCGCGCCGCTTGTCGCCGAGGCTCTTCCGCATCGGCGCCCAGAAGGACGTCGCGTCGACGAGCTGCACCAATCCCTTCCGGTCGGGCGCCTTCCGGTTGGTGAGGACCCAGACGTAGGTCGCGATCCCCGTGTTGTAGAAGAGCTGCTCGGGGAGCGCGATCAGCGCCTCGAGCCAGTCGTTCTCGAGAATCCAGCGGCGGATCTCGCTCTCACCGCTTCCAGCGTCCCCGGTGAAGAGCGGCGAGCCGTTCATGATGATGGCCACCCGCGAGCCGCCTTCGTCCGCCGGCTTCATGTGGGCGAGCATGTGCTGGAGGAAGAGGAGCTGCCCGTCGCTGATCCGCGGCAGTCCCGCACCGAAGCGCCCGGAGATGCCACGCTCGTGCTCCGCTTCGACCGCCTCCTGGTCCCGCTTCCAGTCCTTGCCGTAGGGCGGATTGGTGATCAGGTAGTCGAAGGATCGCTCGCCGTGGCGGTCGCTGGAGAGAGTGCTCCCGAACGCGATGTTGTCCGCGTCGCGGCCGTCGGGATGCAGCATGAACATGTCCGACTTGCTGACCGCCCAGGTCTCGGGGTTCACCTCCTGGCCGAAGAGGTGCACCTCGGCCTCGGGGTTGATCCCCTGCCGGGCCCGGGCGCCCTGGATGTGTTCCTTCGCGATCGAGAGCATCCCGCCGGACCCGCAGCATGGGTCGTAGACGGTGACGACAACGCCCCTTCGGCCGATCCGCGCCTCGTCGCCCGCCAGCAGCAGGTCCACCATGAGGTGGACGACATCGCGCGGGGTGAAGTGCTCACCTGGGTTCTCGTTGAGCGCCTCGTTGAACTTCCGGATCAGCTCCTCAAAGATCGTCCCCATGGTGGGGTTATCGATCGTGTCGGGGTGGAGATCGACCTTCTTGAACCGCTCCATGACCTGGAACAAGAGCCCGGCTTCGTCGAGCTTGGAGATCGTGTTGTCGAAGTCGAACTTCTCCAGCACCTCGCGCATGTTGGGGCTGAAGCCGTTGATGTAGTTCCGGAGATTGGCGGCAAGGTGTGGCGCGTCGGCGAGGAGTTTGTCGAAGTCGTAGCGGGAGGTGTTGTAGAAAGCGAAGCCTGAAGCTCGCCTCAGCTGGGGGTCGAGGTTCTGGAGGTCCTTTGCCTTGAGCTTTCCGACCGTCTCGAGGACCTTTGGTTTCGTCGGCGCGAGCACGCAGTCCAGACGTCGCAGCACCGTGAGCGGCAGGATGACGTCCTGGTACTTGCCGCGCTTGAAGGTATCGCGGATCAGGTCCGCGACACCCCAGATGAAGCTGACAATCTCGCCGTGGTTCACGGTCGCTCTACTCGACCGATCTGGTCAAGCGCAACCGCCCGCGAAGAGCCAACCAGGCTGCCCGCGACCCCAACGCGACCAGGTCGGGCGTGCCAAGTCGTGCCAAGTATGGCGAACGGCCAGCATGATGGCTCCTCGAGAGTGACCAGTCCTGCCCGGCGCCCCATGTGTGGTCCGGCTCGGCGTCCGCCCTGCCCGGCTGGGCAGGCGTGCCAAGTATAGCGAAGAGGGCGTACGAACAGTACCCGCAAGGTGTAGCGTGGCGAATAGTGGCTTGGTCGTGCACCGCAAGATAAAGGCGGGGGCCGTGTGGGGCGTAAGTGCGCGAATCCACGACCGACTGCACGGCCCCCGACGTGCGTTCGGTGAGATCGCGGCCTCGAAGCTCGGGGCCGTCCGGGGGCCGTCGATCGAGCGAGCGGTCGCGGACAGGACGCGCTGTGCCTACGAGACGGGCTGGAACTCCTTCGTGGCCACCGCACGGGCGATGGGCTGGCGACTGAAGGTCGCCGAGGACATCACCTACGAGCGGCTCATGGAGTGGCAGCTCACCCTGAAGGAGGTGGGAAAGCAAAACTGGACCTGCCGGACGTACCTGATGGCCCTCAAGGGGTTCAGCCGGTGGCTCAACGCCAACGGGCACCTCACGACCGATCCCGGGGCGCGCTTCCGCACGCCGCGCCTGAAGCGCACGATCCCGATCCTGCCCGCGTTCCATGACCTCGCCGTGAAGCTCGCCAGCGAGCCGAGCCTCCGGAACCGCGCGATCCTCGCGATCGCGCTCTACGGCGGCCTCCGCGCCGGCGAGATCCGCGGCCTCCGGCGCGCCCACTTCGTGCCAACCCAGGGGCTCATGGGGTTCGTCGGCAAGGGCCACAAGCAGCGCTCCGTGGCGCTCCCGCGCCAGGCCCTCGAGATCGTCCGGCACTACCTGGCCAGCCAGAACGGCCTGGGCACCCATCCCGAGGCGCCGCTCATCCGCAAGGAGGACGGGAGCGGCGAGGCCCTGAGCTACTACGTGATCAACCGCGTCGTGACTCGGTGGACGCGCCGGCACCTGGGCGTGCGACTGACCCCGCACAAGCTCCGCCACGCCTACGGCAAGCACTGCGTGGACCGGGGCGTGGACATCCGGGTCATCGCCGAGGCGCTCGGCCACGAGTCGCTCGAGTCGACCAAGATCTACACGCAGGTGTCCTTCGAGCGCACCCGTCGGATCGCCGAGTTATTTAGCCTCCCCGGGGCATAACTAATCCGGTGCGAAAACGCCCGCCAAATCAACCACCTAGCACCGGGCGGAACTTCCAGAAGTAGTGCACGAGCTCGCCGCCCTCGTGCAAGCGGCGGAAGGTCAGCTCGACCGGCAGGTCGAACGTCACCGTCGCCGGGTCGCAGTCGGTCATCTGGGTGTAGAAGCGCCCGCCCCCCTCGAGGTCGGCCGCGACCATGACCGTCGGCGGGTCGGGCGAGGGGACCAGGTGGTCCCGCGTGAACGTGAAGACGCGGCCGCGCCGGGAGAGCCGGTGCTCGCCGAGGTCCTTCCCCGAGCAGTGCCAGCAGAGGTGGCGGCGCGGGTACTGCACGGCGCCGCACGCCGCGCACTTCTGGCCGTAGAGCCGGAGGTCCTGGCGCTCCTCGCGCTGCAGCACCGGGAGCCCCGTGAACGCCCGGAGGGTCTCGGTCTCGACGAGGCGCCGGAACTGGAGGAACTTCCCGTAGTGGACGAGCGGCCGTCCCGCCCGGAGCTGGGCGAGGACGCCCCGCCCGCGGTCCAGACGCTCGATCGCCTCGGTCGCCTGGAAGAGGAGCGCGTCGGCGCCCGCCCCGTAGCCGACGACGAGGACCCGCTCCCCCGGCTGCGCCTCCTCGAGCGCCTCGGCGAGGGCGAGGAGCGGCGACGCCGTCCCCGTGTTGCCGATGGCCGGGAGCAGCGACGCGTGGGTGCGCGCCGTGTCGGGGAGGCGAAGGGCCCGGAGGATCCCCGGCGCAAGCCGCGCGTCGGGGGCGTAGCAGGCCACATGGGCGACGTCCTGCCGCTTGAGCCCGGTCTGACGGAGGAGCCCCTCGACCGCCTCGGGGATCAGCTTCTCGTAGCCGTAGGCGCGGACGAACGTGAGGTCGCCCTGCTCGGGAAAGCGCGCGTCGGCCTTCCGCCAGACGTCGGAGAACTCCCGGGTGAGCGAGTACGCGCCCTCGAAGCGGGCGAGCACGCCCTCCCCCTCCCCCACCAAGACCGCCGCCGCGCCGTCGCCGAGGAAGGGCTCGAGGTCCCCGCCCGGCGGCGCCGGGCGGATGTCGGCCGCGGCGACGAGCACCTCGCGCGCCGAGCCTGCCCGCACCGCGTCGAGGCCCAGGCGCAACCCCGCCGTCCCGGCGCGGAGGCTCCCGCCGAGGTCGGCGACGAACACCTCGGGCCCGCAGTCGGCGACGGCGGCGAGGATCGCGGCGGACGACTTCTCGGCGTAGGGCGGGGTGGTCGTGGCCAGGATGACGCCGCCGAGCACACCTCCCGAGCGCTCGCCGAGCGCGGCGAGGCTGGCTTCGACGGCCATCGTGAGGCTGTCCTCGTCGTGGTTGGCCACCGCGCGCTGGCCACCCCCGCCCCCACCCCAGACGCCGGCCAGCGTCTCGCCGGAGAGCCGGTAGCGCGGGATGTGGACGCCGAACGCGGTGATCCCGATCATGAGCGGCTCCTATGCAACCTGCTGAAACTCCTTGGCTTTCACCACGAGCCTATCCCCCCGCCTCCGGGGCGCTTCCGAGGAACTGCCGCCGGGGATCGAAGGCACGGAGGAGGGCGAGCTCGTCCGGTGTCGGCGGGGGCTCGGCGGTGAGCTCCGGGGCGACGCGGACGTCCCAGCCCGAGGCCGCCCGGACGGCGGCGACGGCCGCCTCCGGGGTCGGCCCCGCCGTGGGCAGGTATCGCGTCAGGACCAGGTCGGCGTGGGGCTCCGGCTTCTCGAAGACGCCGAGGTGCGAGACGACGGTCCGGACGGCGCGCCCGGGGCCGGTCACGTACGGCACCTTCTCGACGAACCGCTGGCGGTCCTGGGCCACGGCGACCAGGACCTCGCTCGCGGCCGAGCAGACGTCGTTGGCCCCGCCCGAGCCGGTGAGGTAGCGGCGCCCCGGGATGAGGGTCGAGTTGACGTTCCCGCCCCGGTCCACCTGCCCCGCCCCGAGGACGCCGAGACAGCGGTTCCAGCGCCCGCCCATGAACTGCCCCATCACCGTGAAGACGTCCGAGAGGGATTTGGCCGTCGGGAAGTTCCGCGTCGCGAAGATGAAGGGGTCGGCCGCCCGCGGCAGGTAGCCGAACATCCCGATCTCGGCCATGAGCTCGACGGGCACGCCCTCGGCGCGCAGCGCGTAGGCCGCGAGCCACGCCGCGAGGTTCGAGACGCCGATCCCGGCGAGCAGGGTCGTGAATCCGCCGGCGCGCACGCGCGCCGCGACGCGGCGGCTCGCCGCCACCGCCAGCATCTCCCCGGGGCTGTACGCCGCCGTCAGCGGGACCGTCGGCGCGAGCGCCCGCAGCTCGGCGCGCCACGCCTCCGGCGCCGCCCCGCGGCGGAGCGCGTCGACGCGAGCCGGCGGAAGGCGCCGCACGTACTCGGCGGGCGTCGGGCAGCCGAGCACCCACTGCCGGAGCCAGGCCTCGGCCGTCTCGGGCGCGCGGAACGCGTCCCGCTGGCCGCGCGCGAACTCGTAGTCCTCGGCGTACCCGGGCACCTCCTCGAGCGGGCTCGCCAACCCGCCGGGGTGCCCACCGAGGGGCGCCTCGGCGACGGCGCGGACGTAGGCGCCGGGGAGCCGCACGAGGTTCGCGTGCCGCCGGATCACCTCGGTCGGCACGACGCGCTCGACCGTGACGAGGGCGCCCTCGCCGGCCGCGAGGGCGCCGAAGACCCCCTCCCCCACGGGGCCGGGGAGCAGCGTGTTCCCCGCGCGGTCGGCGGCCAGCCCGTGGAGGAGCGCCAGGTCCGGGACGAGGGCGCGGACGAGGGCGACGCGGCCCTCGGCCCCGAACGGATCGTCGCTGACGACGAGGTCGTCGCGGTTCGCCTCCTCCATGGTCGAGCCCAGGAGCGAGCGCGTCGGGAGGAACGGGAGCCCCATCGCGCCGGCGAGGAGGCGGAGGGGCAGCGTGAGGATCGACCAGTTCTGGATCTCCACCCGCCCGGCGCGCCACGCCGCGTCCACGAGCGGGCTCGGCATTGGCGACGGGTAGTTCTCGCCGCAGTACGTCGTCACGACCCGGCGCGCGAGCCCGCCGTGGACCAGGGCGACCCACGACCCGGTCAGCCCGATCGAGACGACCGTGAAGCCGGGGGCGCGTCCCCAGAACTGCCGGATCAGCTCGTAGACGGGCGCGTGGGAGCGGAGGTGCGCCGTGGAGAGGTGGAGCGTCATCCCAGGCCGGACGTGGCGGCGGATCAGCTCGTCGAGCGGCAGGACCTTGTCCGGTCCCTCGACGGCGGGGACGGCGAGGCGCGCCTCGATCGCGGCGACGGGGTCGGGACTCACGCCGGCGACCTCCCGAACACGCGCGCCTTCCAGCGCCGCGGCACCCAGCCCGCCACGCGCGCGGCCACGCGGGCCGTTTCGTCGAGCCTCGCCGGGTCTCCGGGCCAGTGCTCGAGCAGGATCTGGCGGTCCACGTGGGCCACGAGGCCGTCCAGCACGATCGCCGTCAGCACCACGTCGTCGAGGTAGCCGCAGCCGGGGATGAAGTCCGGCAGGAAGTCGATGGGGCTCGCCAGGAAAGCCGCCGCGACCCCGAGGACGCCGCGGACCCGGCCGGGCAGGCGCGCATCGCCGAGGAGGCGGGTGATCAGGCCGAAGAGCTCCGGGAGGAGCCCGGCCAGCTGGCGCAGGGATCCGGAAGCCACCGCGCCCGCGCCGTCACTTCGCCCCGGCCGCGGTCGCCGAGAGCGTCAGGCTCACCGCGGCCTGACGCAGGACGCGGGCCCCGGCCGGCGGCACCTGCTTGACGACGAACCCGTCGCGCGGCCCCGCCGTCCTTCCGAGCCGGAGGCCGACGACCTGGAGGTCCCGCGCCGCCTGCTCGAGCCGCGCCCCCACGACGTTGGGGACGACGACCTCGCGCCCCGCCGGCTCGGGACCGGGCGCGGCGCCCGCCGCGGGCGTGAGCGCGGGGGCGCGTCCGGAGGCGAGGAGGGCCTTGCCTTCGGCCAGGACCGCGCGGAGCCGCTCGGCCTCCGCGCGCGCCCGGGCCGCCATCACCGCGGCCTCGTGGGCGGCGAGGAGGGCGCGCTGCTCCAAGACCGTCAGCCGGACGGGATCGGGCGTGCCGGTCGCGGCCCGCAGGCCGTCCGCCAGGAGCTGGAACGCCTCGGCCGCGCTGGCGAGCGCCTGCTTGCGGTAGCCCTCGAGCGCCGCGTGCGCGGCGTTCGCCTCGTCCTGGAGCGCCTTGATCCCCTTCTGCCCCTCCGCGTCCCGCTCCGCGGCCTTCAGCCCCTGAATCTCCTTCAGCAGGGCCTCGCCGCGCCCGCTGTCCGCCGCGACCCCGTCCTCGGCCGCCCTGGCCATGTCGAACGCCCGCTGGCCGTCCAACCCCAGCGCCACGCGGGCGGGCGGCGCCGCCGCCGCGGCCGCGACCAGGAAGAGGAGGACTCCGATGACGGCGGCCACGGGTGGCGCCGGGTGAGCCCCGCGGGGTCCCGGGCGGATGGGGGTCCCCTCACGCCCGTCCTTCCGCAATTCGCCAGAATTGCGGAAGGCGCGTGAGAAAGGGGCCCGGAGCCCGGGCGCGCGGGGCGAGCCCGGCGACAGGACCCGTGGCCGCTCGGTCATTCGAGCGCCTCCGCGACCAGCTCCGCGATGTCCTTGACCTGGAGCGTCTCCTCCGCCCCCTTCACCTTCCGCCCGAGGTCCACCATCGCGAGGCAGAACGGGCACGCGGTTCCCACCGTCTTCGCCCGGGTCTCGAGCGCCTCCTCCACGCGGATCTCGTTGATGCGCCGCTGGCCGCGCACCTCCATCCACATGTGGCCGCCGCCGCCGCCGCAGCACAGGCCCTTGTTGCGACTCCGCGGCATCTCCGTGAGCTGGAGGCCCGGGATGGCGCGCAGGCTCTCCCGCGGCGCGTCGAACACCGCGTTGTACCGGCCCAGGTAGCAGGAGTCGTGGAAGGTCAGCAGCTCCTCGCGGGGCCGTGCGAGACGCAGGCGGCCCTGGCGGATCAGCTCCGCGATCAGCACGGAATGATGCACGACCTCGAAGGCCCCGCCGAACTGGCGGTACTCGTTGCCCAGCGTGTTGAAGCAGTGGGGGCAGGCGGAGACGATCTTGCGGAAGCGGTAGCGTGTGAGGTTCTCGACGTTCTCCCGGGCGAGCGTCTGGTAGGTGTACTCCTCGCCGAGACGCCGCGCGGCGTCGCCGTTACAGCGCTCCTCCGGCATGACCGCGAACGACACCCCGGCCGCCTTGAGGATCTTCACGACGGAGCGCGCGATGCTCTGGTTCCGGCGGTCGTAGGAGGCCGAGCACCCGACCCAGTAGAGGTACTCGATCTCCTCCCCTTCCCGGATCTGCGGCACGTCGAGGCCTTCCGCCCACGCGAGCCGGTCCGCGGCCGCGAGCCCCCAGGGATTCCCGGCCCGCTGCATGTTCTGGAGGCTCGTCGCCGCCGTGGGGTGGAGCGCCCCCTCCGACAGCGCAAGGTGGCGCCGGAGATCCACGATCGTGTCCACGATGTCGATGAAGGCCGGGCACGCCTCCGCGCACGCGTAGCAGGTCGTACAGGCCCAGACCTCCTCCGCCGTGATCGTCTCCCCGTGGATCGCCCGCCCGTCCCCCGCGTGCATGAGCCCGCGGAGCTTCAGGATGATCTCCTTCGGGTTGAGCGGCGTCCCCGCGAGGTGCGCCGGGCAGACGGCCGTGCAGCGCCCGCACATGGTGCAGGCATCGAAGTCGAGCCGCCGCTTCCAGGAGAACTCGTCCAGGCGCGAGACGCCGAGCGACTCCGCCTCCTCGATGTTCTCGATGGGCTTCAAGGCGCCGTGGCGGTCCAGCTTCGCGAAGAAGACGTTGAGCGGTGTGGTGATCAGGTGGACGAAGTAGGAGTACGGGATCACGGCGATGAACGCGAACGAGACCAGGAAGTGGAAGATCCACGTCCCGAGGTGGAGCCCGCGGAGGGCGGGCTCCGTCAGGCCGAGGGCGAGGAAGGCCTGGCCGAGCGCCCAGCCGACCGGCGACCAGGGCCCCCACCACGGGCGCACGACCGCGAGGCGGCACGCCTCGAGGACGAAGCCGGTCAGGTTGATCACGAACAAGAGCGCCAGGATGACCGCGAAGTGCGGTGTCGGGTCCAGCCGCGCCGGCCGGACGCCGAACCGGCGCCAGAGCGCGAGGCCCAGGCCGACCAGGAAGAAGAGCCCGAAGAGGTCGAGGGACAGCTCGTAGAGGAGGTAGAACGGCCCCTGCAGGAGCTTGACCCCGAGCGGGAGCGTGACGTCGTAGTCGATGGTGGCGAGCACCGTCCCGAGGAACAGGACGCAGAAGCCCCAGAACATCAGCGCGTGCATGACGCCGGGGTAGCGCTGCGTCAGCGTGCGCTGCTGGAGGACCGCGTGACGGAGGAGGAAGCGGAACCGCTCCGGCAGCCGGTCGAACCGGGGCTCGGGCTTCCCCTCGAGCCAGAGCGCCACGCGCTGCCAGAGCCCCAGCGCGAAGACCCCGACCGCGACGACCGAGAGCGCGTAGAGGAGGAACTGGGTCCAGCCGGGGACGTTCCAGAAGGTGTCGCGAAACGGGCCGTCGTAGGGAGGTGTCATCGAGCCGGCTCGCCGCGATTACACCACGGCGGCTTCACTCCAGGCAAGATCTCCCTCGGGCGGGAGACGGCGCGCGTCCCCTCACCCGGCCCTCTCCCCCGATGGGGGAGAGGGGACGTTGGCGCGGAGCCGCTCGAGGACCTCCGCGATCGCCGTGTAGGGATCGAGCCGCCCCGCCTGGACGTCGGCGAGGAGCGGCGCGAGCGGACCGCCGTCGGCGAGCGCCCGCTCGACCTCTTGCCGCAGCTCGGCGACGATCAGGTTCCGCAGCTCCCGGCCGCGGCGGGACTGGCGACGGCGCGCCAGGGTGCCGCTCGCCTCCAGCGCGGCGCGGTGCCGCCGGATCTCGGCGAGCAGCTCGTCCACCCCGACGCCTGTCGCCGCCGCCGCCAGGCGGACCGGCACCTCCCAGTCCAGCTCTCGCGAGGCCTGCTGCCCCTCCCGGTGGAGGTGCACCATGTAGCGCAGCTCGGTGGCCAGGCGCTCGGCGCCCTCCCGGTCCGCCTTGTTCACGACGAGGACGTCCGCGGCCTCGAGGAGCCCCGCCTTCATCGTCTGGATCCCGTCGCCGGACTCCGGCACGAGCACCACGACCGTCGTGTCGGCCAGCTTGATGATGTCGAGCTCCGTCTGCCCCACGCCCACCGTCTCGACGAGGACCCACGCCGTGCCGAAGGCGTCGAGGAGCTTCTGGACCTCGGCCGTCGCGCGGGCGAGGCCGCCGAGGCTCCCGCGTGTCGCCATGCTCCGGATGAAGACGCCGGGATCGAGGGTGTGGGCCTGCATCCGGATCCGGTCGCCGAGCACCGCGCCCCCGGTGAACGGGCTCGTCGGATCCACCGCCACGATGCCGACCGGCTCGCCGCCCTTCCGGAGCCGCGCCGTCAGCGCGTCCACGAGCGTGCTCTTCCCGGCGCCGGGCGGGCCCGTGACCCCGACGGTGTACGCCCGGCCGGTCTGCGGGTGGATCCGGCGCATGATCTCGGGCACGAGCGGCGAGCGATTCTCGACGAGGGTGATCAGCCGGGCGAGCGCCAGGCGGTCGCCGGCCAGCATCCGCTCGATCAGCTCGAGGCCGCGCTCGGCGGGGGACAGGGGTGTCTACACCACGCCGTCGCGGCGCAACGCCGCCACGGCCTCCGCGTCGTAGCCGAGCTCCTTCAGCAACTCGTCCGTGTGCCCGCCGAGGTCCGGCGGCGGCGCCTCCACGCGACCCGGCGTTGCCGAGAGCCGGACGGCGAACCCGACCTGCGGGACCGGCCCGAGTGCCGGGTGACGGACCTCCTGAAAGAGGCCCCGGTGGACGAGCTGGGGATCGCGCACGACCTCGTCCATCGTCAGCACCGGACCCGCGCAGACGTCCGCCGTGTGGAGGAGGCGCACCCACTCGTCCCGCGGCCGCGTCCGGAAGATCGCGCGCAGCTCGGCTTCGACGCGGTCGCGCGGCTCCCCCTCCGCGTACTGGAGCGGCACGAGGTCCTCGCGCCCGAGGAGCCGGCAGAGGTTCGCCCAGAACTTCGGCTCGAGGGCCCCGATGGTGAGGTGACGGCCGTCCGCCGCCTCGAACACCTGGTAGCACGCCCACCCGCCGTTGAGCCGCTCCTCGCCGCGGCCGGGCACCTCGCCCGTCGCGAAGAAGGGCCCGAGGTACGGGGCGAGCCAGGAGACGACGCCGTCGGTCATCGAAGCGTCGACGAACTGCCCCTCACCCGACTCGCGCCGGTGGTGGAGCGCTGCCGCGATGCCGAAGGCGGCGAGCAGCGAGCCCCCGCCCAGGTCGGCCACCTGGACGCCGGGCATCAGCGGCGCGCCGCCCCGCGGCCCCGTCACGGAGAGCGCGCCCGCGTACCCCATGTAGTTGATGTCGTGGCCGACCAGGTCGCGGTAGGGGCCGTCCTGGCCGTAGCCGGAGATCGCGCAGTAGACCAGCCGGGGGTTCAGCGCGCGCAGCGCCTCCCAGCCGAGGCCGAGCCGCTCCATCACCCCCGGCCGGAAGCTCTCGAGCACCACGTCGGCGGTCCGGACGAGCCGGCGGAAGACTTCCTTGCCGGCCGCGGCCTTCAGATTGAGCGAGAGGCTCTTCTTGTTGCGATTGAGGAGCAGGAAGTACGTCCCGATCCCCGACTCCCCCCAGTAGGGGCGCGTCGCCCGGGCGTAGTCGCCGAGCCCGGGCTCCTCGACCTTGATGACCTCGGCTCCGAGATCCGCGAAGAGGAGGGAGCAGTAGGCCCCGGGGAGCAAGCGCGAGAGGTCGAGGATCCGGATGCCGGCGAACGCCCGGGCCATCGCTAGCGCCGCTCCAAGGTCTCTGGGCGAGTTCGCCCGACGTTCCTGATGGTGCGCGGCCAAGTAACGAGCATGGCTAGGACGCAGGGAGGAGGCGCCCGGAGGCGTATGCCGCATACGTCGAGGAGCGCCGACGACCGAGGACGACGCCAGGCGACGTTAATTGGGCCCGCACTGGGCGACTCAGAGGCGGGCGGGCGGTGACAGGTTCGCCATCTTCTCGCGGAGCCGCCCGAGCCCCTGCTGCACCTCGGACATCAGCCGCGCGGCGAGGACCGAGTTCGCGAGGAACTCGGCGAGCTGGGTCAGGAGCGCGAGGTTGGCGGTGAGCCCGGCCGCCTCGCGGGCGCCGACGCCGACGTTGTAGGTCCCGATCACCTTGCCGCGCAACGCCAGCGGGATGGCGACGTAGGCCCCGACCCCCAGGGCACGAAGCCCCGCGTCCTCCCAGAGCGGCCCCCCCGCGTCCAGGCTCTCCCGGACGAACGGCCGCCCGCTACGCATCGCCTCCCAGAACCCCGACTGCGGGTCCACGACGCTGCCGATCCGGAGGACCCCGGAGCCGGGCGGCACCGACACGAACACGCGCGCCGTGCGCTCGTCCAGGTCCACGAGGACCAGGCTCACCCAGTCGTACCGGAGCTGGCGCTGGCTCTCCCGGACGGCGGTCTCGAAGATCTCCCACTCGTCGCGGACGGACCCGATCGACTGGAGGATCTTCCGGATGACCTCGAGCAGCCGGGCCTGGACTTCGCTCCGCGTCGCCACGATCCTCGGAGGGGGGCTACGCCCCCCTTCCGAACCTCCCCCCAGGAAGGGTTGCGCGGGCAAAGCCCGCGCTCGGAGCGCTTCGTTCCAGAGCGCGGGGACAGTTCTGGCCGTTCGCGTCGTTCAGCACGCTGCTAGGGTAACAGGGCGCGAGGGCGGAGGCAAAACGGGAAGGGCGCCCTCGCGGGCGCCCCGACCCCTCACCCGACCCTCTCCCCCGAGGCGGAGGAGAGGCCGTCAGACCCGCCTACGACCGCGGGGGCGGCACGCGGAAGGGCGTGTGGCAGGTGCCGCACGCCTGGCGGCCGAACTCCTTGACCATCGCCTCGACCTTGGCCCCGTCCTTGGCCCGGGCCGCCTCGCGGAGTTGCGAGGCCTGAGTCTCCAGGTTCTTGGCCGCGGCCTCGAACTCGCTCCACTTCTGCCAGACCTCCGGCTTCGCCTTCGACTTGTCCGTCAGCGATCCCGCCGGGAAGAGCGCGGGGATGTGCCTGGCGTTGAGCGCCAGGGTCTCCGCGTTCACGGCGATCGCCTCGATCTGGCCGGCCTTGGCCTTCGCCTGGATGTCCTGCCAGCTCGCGCCGTTGAGCTTCATGAGCCGCTGGCGGTCGGCCACCACGTCCCCCGAGCCCACCTTCATCGCCGACTGGGTCGCGCACCCGGTGACCACCAGGGCGACGAGACTCCCCATCACGATCCCCACGCGCACCGTGCGTCGCCTCATCTCGCCTCCGTTTCTGGTCGGGACGCCCGGGTCCCGATCCGGCTGAGGGTTCTCCCGCCTCACTGCACCTTGTGCCTGACCGGCGGGATCGTCTTGAGATACCGCGCGATGGCCAGGCGGTCGGCCTTCGTCAGGTCCTTGAGCCCGGCGGACGATCCCTGGATGACCTCGCCCATGAGCCCACCGGCCACGTCGCCATCGGGCCTGTTGCCCGTGCCGAGGTACTCGGCGATCTCCTCCTCGCTCCAGGTGAGCCCCGTGTCCCTGTCGGGAGTGATGTTGGCCACGGGGTTCCCGTCCGGGCCCTTCGGCGTCCCCGCCAGGAAGCGCGCGTTGTCGGTCGCGTGCGTCACGCCCCGCGGCGTGTGGCACTCGCCGCAGTGGCCGACCGCCCGGGCGAGGTACTCGCCCCGCGCGACGCCCGACGTCGGGGCGGTTGGCGGCGGCGTCTCGCGGGGGGCGAAGGCGACCAGCCACGCCGGCAGGAACACGCTCTCGAAGAGCGGAACCGTCATCCGCTTGGGCTGGTTCGGCCGGTTCACCGGGGGCACGGAGCGCAGGTAGGCCACCAGCGCCCGCAGGTCCTCCTCCGCCATGCCGTTGAAGACCGGGTACGGGTGCACGGGGATCAGCCGCTCGCCGTTCGGCCGGCGGCCCGCGCGGATCGCCGTGACGATCTGCTCGTCCGTCCACCCGCCGATGCCCGTCTGGCGGTCGGGCGTGATGTTCGTCGAGTACACGGAGCCGAACGGCCCGTCATACCGGCGCCCTCCGCTGTTGAGCGGCTTGCCCGCCTCGGTGTGGCAGCCGCACCCGGCGGCCGCTCCGAAGACGTACTTGCCCCGCGCGACGAGATCGGCTGTCGCCGGGCCCTGGGCCCGAGCCGCCGGGGCCAGGGCAAGGACGGCGAGGGCGCCCACCGCGGCCGGGAGCGGGAGCGCGCGGGACCGGGCTCGACCGCGTGGCATCCCCTAGTGCGAACGCGCCAGGGGGGGCGCCGGTTCCCGCTCGGTCCCCTCCGCGGACGCGGGGGCGGCCAGGAGCCGCGCCTCCATGAGGAGGGCGTCCTCCCCCGTGTCGAAGTAGTACCCCTGCCGGAGCCCGACCTGCCGGAACCCGAGCGCCTCGTACAGCCGCCGCGCCGCGTCGTTGCTCGGGCGGACCTCGAGGACGGCGCGCCTCGCCCCCTGCTGCCGGCAGTGTTCGAGGAGCGTGCCCAGGAGGTACCGGCCGATCCCCCGGTGGCGGTGCACGGGGTGAACGGCGAGGTTCGTCACGTGGACCTCGTCGGCGACGAGCCAGAGGCAGAGGTAGCCCACCACCGCGGCGCCGTCGGCCGCGCCGGGCGCCCGCGCGACCCACAGGCGCGCGACCCGGTTCTCGCGCAGCTCGTACATGAAGGCGTGGCGCGACCAGGGGTTCGGAAACGAGGCCCGCTCGATGGCGAGGACCTCGTCCACGTCCTCGACGCGCATCGGCTCAACCGCGGGAGGCGACACGCTCACGTCCACGCCCGAGCTCGGCCTCCGAGCGGCGCACGTAGAGGGGGACCAGCCCGCCGGGGTCGGCGGCTTCCCCGCGGGCCAGCGCCTGGCGCGCGAGGTCGCCGACGGTCGCCGCCGACGGGAGCCGGTGGGCGGGCGGGGCGAAGCGCGCGGCCGCGCCCAGGGCGGCGTCCAGCAGCTCGCGGAACGGACCGATCCCGTCCCCCACGAAGACGACCGGCCCCCCCGCCTCGCGCAGCCGCGCCGCGAGCTCCGCCGGCGCGAGCGCCCGGTACTCCCAGAGGCGCTCGAGCCGGCCTGCGTCGGTCCGGTAGAGGGCCGTGTAGACCTCGCCCTTCTTGGCGTCCAGAATCGGGCAGACCGGGTGGGCGGCGAAGGGCAGGGTCCACGCCAGGGCGTCGAGCGTCGGGATGCCCACGAGCGGCTTGCCGGTGGCGAACGCGAGGCTCTTCATCGTGCTGACGCCGATCCGGAGCCCGGTGAACGAGCCCGGCCCGACCGCCACGGCCAGCGCCTCGACGTCCCCGAGCCGCCAGTGCGCGCCGGCGAGGAGCTGGTCCACGGCCGCGAGCAGGCGCTCCGAGTGGGTCACGGCGACGTTCAGGCGGGACTCGGCGACGACCGTGTCGCCCTCGAGCAGCGCCACGGCCCCCGTCAGCGTGGAGGACTCGACGGCGAGCAGCCGCACGCGGCCAGTCTATCAGCTTGCCGGGAAACGCGGTAGCGGCCCGCCCCGGGAACGCGGCCCGCCGGACCCCGGTTGACAAGCCGCAGGGCGCGCGTCAGGATAGCGAAAATCGCGCCGGGATCGCCCGGAGTTCCGCCGGTGAACGGCCGGCGCGCGCCGCCCGGCGCGGCGGCCCGGGGCGAGCGACATGAGCGCGGCAGACCCGATCCGCTTCTGCAACAACCCGCTCTGCGAGCGGTGCGACGAGCACCTCCGTTCCCCCGAGGTGCTCCGGAAGGCGGGACGGGAGGTGTGCCCGTCCTGCCACGAGGAGCTGGTGATCCGCGAGGCGCGGCCGCGGCCGCGCCTCCAGCCGACGCGCCCCGGCCCGGCGCGGTCGCCGAGCGCCGCGCGCATCGGCGCGCCCCTCGACCCGGCCGGAGCCGGGAGACACGATGCCGCCTCCTAAGCGAACGCCGGCGTCGGACACCGTGGTCGACGCCGAGGTCCGCGAGAAGATCCACCTCGAGATCCTGCGCCGGACCGGGGCGTACCGCGGCAACGACCACTTCCTCCTGCCGTCTGGCCACCACGCCCCCGAGTTCATCGACAAGGCGCTGGTGACGACGGAGCCCTCGTTCACGGAAGGCCTCGGGGCGGTGATCGCGAAGCACTTCGCCCAGTGGCCCGCCGACGTCGTCCTCTCGACCGGGCTCGGCGCCCTGATCGTAGCCCACTGCGTGGCGCGGGCGCTCCCGTCGCGCCCGATCCTCGTCTACGCCACCAAGGGCGTCGGGGGGGGGGCCGGGCGCCGGGTGCGGCTGCCCGAGGAGTTCCACCGGTACATCGCGCGCGGCACGAAGGTGCTGATCGTCGAGGACCTGATCACGACCGGGGAGACGCTGAAGCTGCTGATCCGGCTGGTCGAGCAGGCCGGCGGCAGCATCGTCGGGATCGGGTGCCTGTGGCAGCGGAATTCGAAGGTGGAGCTGCCGGTCGAGGTGTTCAGCCTGGTGACACGGGACTTCCCGACCTACGATCCCGAGAGCTGCCCCCTCTGCCAGCGCGGGGTCCCGCTCAACACGGAGTTCGCGCGCGCCGAGCCCCCCACCGAGGAGCCGCTCGAGCCGCCCCGGCCCTGGCCGCGTTAGCTTCTTGGCCGGGGGGGGGTTCGCCCCCCTTCGGGGATCCTTACGAGGTCTTCAGCGACTCCTGCGCGCTCGCGCCCTGGCCCGACGGGATCCTGACGGCCTCCACCGCCTTCTCGAAGGCCCCGCGCAGGCGCTCGACCCGCCGGGTGAAGGTGAGCCCGATCCGGGCGAAGGCCTCGAGCATCGCGCGGCGGTCACCGTCGAGCGAGAACTGGACGACCTTCGGGAGCTTGTCCATGTCGAGCTGGATCCGCTCCTGGAGCTGCTGGACGATCTGGTACAGCTCCTCGCGCCCCTTCCGCACCGAGCCCAGGATGGGCAGGACGAGCAGGTCCGCCCGGTCCCGGAGGCGCGAGAGCGCGGCGGTCGCCACGGGCACGACCTCGACCCCGAGCTCGTCGAGGTAGCGGCGGAGGCACTGCCCCACCCGGTCCTTGAGGAAGGCTTCGGGCACCGCGACCGCGCCCCGCGGGCGCCGCCAGAGCCAGGCGACCCAGCTGCTGGCCGCGTAGAGGTGCTTCCGGAGGCTTTCGACGTACTCCTCGGTGAACGCGCCGAGCGGCAACACCTCGGCGAACGGCGAAACCGGCGCGATCGCCTCGGGGTCCCCGTGCGCGCTCGTCACGTACTCGTGGAAATGCTTGTGCGCGACCAGGTACGACACCGCTTCAACCATCGTCCCCAGGGAGGGCTGGGCGCGCATGACGTCCCAGAGCGTCCGCACGAAGGCGCGGCGCCGCGCGCCGGAGCGCGTCAGCACGAAGTGTCGGAAGACATTGACCGCGATCCGGCACTGCTGCCAGTCGAAGCGACCCGCGCCCTGCCCGTGCAGCTGCCACCGCGGCTGGAACTCCCGGAGCACGCGCACCAGGCGCGCCCCGTAGTTCTCGTACTTGTACAGCGCCCGGATCAGCCAGTTGTACCCCTCCTGGACCTCCGCGACGCTCATCTGCTTCGGGACGAAGTTGAGATCCGCCGCGCCGTGGCCCAGCCGCTCGGCGGAGTCGAAGGGCAAGAGCCGCCCCTCCTTCTGGAGCCGGGCGTGGAGCGGCGTCTTCTCGATGGCCGTGAGCACGCCGCAGGTCGTGAACGGGATCCCCGCCTCCATCAGGAAATCGAACTGCTCCTGGAAGATCCGAACGTCGTCGTGGTCGAAGCCGACGATCATGCCCGCGGTGACGATCAGGTTGTGGGACTGGATCCGCCGGAGGCTCTCGAGCAGCGGCTTGTGGACGTTCTGGCGCTTCTTGGTCTCGACCAGGCTCTCGACCCGCGGCGACTCGATCCCGACGAAGATGCCCGTGAAGTTCGCCTCGCGGAGCAGCTCGAGGAGCTTCGGGCGCTCGGCCACGTTGATCGTCATCTCGGCCGAGAAACCCACCGGGAACCCGTTGGTCCTGCCGAATTCGCCCAGGGCGCGCAGCAGCTCCTCCGCGTACCTCTGGTTCCCGATGAAGTTGGCGTCCGAGAAGCTGACGTACCGCCCGCCGAGCGCCGCGATCGTCTCGATCTCGCTCAGGACCTGGCGGATCGCCTTCGTCCGCGGCACCCGGCCGTCGGTGATGATGATGTCGCAGAACTCGCACTGGAACGGGCAGCCGCGCGTCGTCTGCACGAAGTAGTAGAGGTAGTCACCCCGCCGGAGCAGGTCGAACCGCGGCACGGGGGAGCGGCGGATGTCCACATTCCCGGCCTGCTTGTAAACCGGCTTCGGCGCGCCGCTCAGGAGGTCCCGGCAGAACTCGGGCCACGTCAGCTCCGCCTCCCCGTCGAACACCACGTCGAAGGTGCCGTCGACGAACCGCTCGGGGCAGAGTGTGGGGTACGGGCCCCCCACGACGACCAGCTTGCCTCGCCGGCGGAACTCGTGGGCCAGCTCCCGGGCCCGGCCGTACTGGACGTTCCAGCAGCCGATCGCCACGACGTCGGCGTCCGTGTCGAGCCGCACGGGGTAGCAGTTCTCGTCCTGCAGCTCGACGGCCACCTCGGGCGGGGTCAAGCCGGCGACCGTGACGAGCCCGAGCGGCGCCTGCCCGGAGCGGACGCCCACCAGATCCGCGATCCCCTGGAAGCCCCACAGCGACTTCGGGAAGCGGGGGTTCACGAACAGGATCTTCATCCCGACCTCCGTGAGCGGCGTGCTGGCGTGCGAACCGGTGTGGACGTCACGAGGGATGCTCGACGCTAGCACCGCAGGAACCCCCTGTCAATGCCGCTCGGTCAGGGCGGTCAGGGCCCGGGCCGGGGGCCTCGACCCCCAAGATCTGGGGGGTGCGCCGCCCCACCCACCCCGCCGCTTGGATTTTTCCCTTGACAGGCATCCCGGCCCCGTCCTAGAGTCCCGCCCAGGGCCGGGGCGTGTCGGTGCAGCGGCCGCCTCGGGATCCGTCACGCATGGCTCAAAGGAGGTGAGAGCGAGTGGCGAAGAAGAAGAAGGGCGGCAAGAAGCGCAAGTAGGAGCGCGGTCACCCCACGTGACCTCGGAGGCCCCGCATCGCCGGGGCCTCCGTGCCTCAGCGACCCACACGCCACCTCGCTGACGCGATGGCCAGAGCGGAGCGCGAGCTGTCCGAGCACGAGGCTTACGGCCTCCTCCTCCTCATCAGCCTCATCTGGGCCGGCAACTTCATGGCCGGCAAGCTGGCGCTCGAGGTCGTGGGTCCGATCACCCTCACCGCACTCCGGGCGGTCCTGGCCTCGGGCGTCCTCCTCTGGTACGTCCGCTGGAGCTACCAGGTCTGGCCCGTCGCGACCACCGCGGACCTGCGGACCTTCCTCGTCCTGGCGCTCAGCGGGCTCGTCGGCAGCACCACGCTCTGGTACTACGGCTTGCACCTCACCCTGGCGATCAACGCGGCGATCGTCGGCGCGACCGGGCCGATCTTCGTCGCCCTGCTCTCGGCCGTGTGGCTGCGCGAGCGGCTCTCGTGGGTCAACGTGGCCGGCATCGCGCTGTCCTGGGCCGGGGTCCTCCTCACGGTCACCCGCGGCTCGCTCCGGGCGCTGCTCGACCTGGACCTGAACCTCGGGGACTTCGTCATCCTGGCCGGCCAGGGCGTCTGGGCCGTCTACTCGGTCTTCGCCCGGCAGGTCGCCCGGCGGTTTCAACCCACGGTCGTGACCACGGGCATGTACCTCGTCTCGGCGGTCATCCTCGTCCCCCTCGCGCTGATCGAGCGCCCCTGGCAGGTGCTGCCGGCGGTGACGGCCTCGACCGTCCTCGCGATCCTCTACGCGGCGATCGTCGTGACGATCTCCCACATCTGGTTCTTCTGGGGGGCACGCGTCGTGCGGGCCGCGGTCAGCGCGCTCACCGTCAACCTGATCCCCTTCGAGGTGCTCGCCTTCTCGTGGTTGTTCCTCCACGAGCCGGTGACGTGGATCCACGTGGTCGGGGCGCTGATCGTGATCGTCGGGGCGGGCCTCGCGACGCGCAAGCCCGCCTCTCCGCCCCCGGCAACGGAGGCAGGCTGAACCCAGGATCTCCCCTACCGCCCCAGCGCCTCCGGGTTGACGACGTTCTGCGGCCGGCCGTCGCGTCACGACCACCCCCCGCGCGGTCGCCACCCGCCGTCGAGGCTCGCCACCCCGGTCCCCGTCATGGAGATCAGCCGGAGCGCCGGCATCGCGGCGAGCCGCTCGGCCGTGATCGGGGTCCCCTCGCGGATCGGGATCAGGACCTCGGCCGGCGCGAGCCGCTCCCGGAGCTCCGCCTCCTCATCGCGGGGCGCCGCGGTGTGGACGCGCACCTCGCCGCGGGCCCGGAGCCGGTCCAGGTGCGGGCTCGCGACGTAGGCGCGGTCGTAGTCGTCGGGGACGACGGCGAGCACGGCGGGCGGCGGGGGCGGGGCTTACGGGCGGGGCTTCGGACGCTTCTTCTGCTCCCGCCCCTTGATCAGCCCCTTCACCTCGTCCATGAACTGGGCGATGTCCTTGAACTGGCGGTAGACCGACGCGAAGCGGACGTACGCGACCTGGTCGAGGCGCTGGAGGTGCCCCATGACCATGTCGCCGAGCTCCAGGCTCGAGACCTCTTTCTCGGCGCGCTCGTGGAGCTTGCCCTCGATGTCGGCCACGATGTCGTCCACCGCCTGCACCCCGACCGAGCGCTTCTCGCACGCCTTGAGGATCGAGTTCCGGAGCTTCCCCCGGTCGAAGGGCTCCCGGCGGCCGTCGCGCTTGACGACCATCGGCAGGACGTCCTCGATGTACTCGTAGGTCGTGTAGCGGCGCTGGCACTTCAGGCACTCCCGCCGGCGCCGGATGAACTCGCCGTCGCGTCCGACGCGGGAGTCCACGACGCGGTCCTCGGTGTGGCCGCAGAACGGGCACCTCATGGCCGGGCCCTCCCGCCACTTCCACTTCGGAGGGGGGCTGCGCCCCCTTTCGTTCGGACCGGCGCGGCTGCGCCGGGCGGCCCTCCCGGCAAAGCCGGGGCGGTCGCCCTTCGGCAACCGCATCGGGCCTGCCTCCCCCGGGGACAGATCACGACCGCGCGCCTCAGCGCAGCCGCTCCGGGTAGAGCGGGAACCGCGCCGTCAGCGCGGCGACATCGTCCCGGACCGCGGCTTCGACGCGGGCGTCGCCGACCTGGCTCAGCACCCGGTCGATGAAGCCGGCGATCGCCTCCATCTCGGGCTCCCGCATCCCCCGCGTCGTCACCGCCGGCGTCCCGATGCGGATCCCGCTCGTCACCATCGGGCTCCGCGTCTCGAAGGGGATCGTGTTCTTGTTGACCGTGATCCACGCCCGGTCCAGCGCCTCCTGGGCCTCCTTGCCCGTGAGCCCCCGCGGCGTGAGGTCCACGAGCATGAGGTGCGTGTCCGTCCCGCCGGACACGAGCCGGTAGCCGCGGCGGACGAGCGCCTGGGCGAACGCCGCCGCGTTGGCGACGATCTGCCGCTGGTAGGCGCGCCACTCGGGCGTCAGCGCCTCGCGCAGGGCGACCGCCTTGGCCGCGATGATGTGCATGAGCGGCCCGCCCTGCATCCCGGGCATGACCACCTTGTCGAGCGCCTGGGCGTGCGCCTGGCGGCACATCACCATGCCGCCCCGCGGGCCGCGGAGGGTCTTGTGCGTGGTCGTGGTCACGAAGTCCGCGTGCGGGATCGGGCTCGGGTGAAGCCCCGCCGCGACGAGCCCGGCCGGGTGGGCGATGTCGGCCATCAGGAGACACCCGGCCTCGTCGGCGATGTCGCGGAACGGCTTGAAGTCGATCGCCCGGGGAAATGCGGAGCCACCCGCGATGATGAGCTTCGGCCGGTGCTCGCGCGCGAGGACGCGGAGCTGGTCGAAGTCGATCCGCTCGTCCTCCCGGCGCACCCCGTACGGGACCACCTTGTAGAGCCGCCCGGAGAAGTTCACCGGGCTCCCCATCGTGAGGTGCCCGCCGTGGGAGAGGTTCGGCCCGAGGATCGTGTCCCCCGGCTGGAGCACGCTGAAGTAGACGGCCATGTTGGCCTGCGAGCCGGAGTGCGGCTGGACGTTCGCGTACTCGGCCCCGAAGAGCTCCTTGGCGCGCTGGATCGCCAGCTCCTCGACCGTATCCACGTGCTCGCAGCCGCCGTAGTAGCGCCGGCCGGGGTAGCCCTCGGCGTACTTGTTCGTCATCACCGAGCCCATCGCCTCGAGCACCGCCTCGGAGACGAAGTTCTCGGAGGCGATCAACTCGAGGTTCCGCGCCTGTCGCTCCGTCTCGAGGCGGATCGCCTTGGCGACGTCGGGATCGACCTGCTCCAGCCGCTGCATCGTGTCAGGCCTCCTTCTCGGCCGCGTGGCGCCGCTCCAGGTCGGCGATCTTGCCCAGGCGGCGGCTGTGGCGCCCGCCCTGGAACTCGCAGCGGAGCCACATCTGGAGGATCTCGAGCGCGGGCTCCCGCCCCATGAGCCGGCCGCCCAGGGTCAGGACGTTGGCGTCGTTGTGCTCGCGGCTCATCCGCGCCGTGTAGAGGTCGGGGCAGAAGGCGGCTCGCACCCCCGGCACCTTGTTGGCCACCATCGCCATCCCGATGCCGGTCCCGCAGACCAGCACGCCGCGCTCCGCCTTCCCGGCCGCCACCGCTTCCGCCACTTGCGCCGCGTAGTCCGGGTAGTCCACGGCCTCGGGCGAATGGGTGCCGAAGTCGAGAACCTGGTGGCCCTGGTCGAGGAGCCAGGCCTTCAGCTCCTCCTTGAGCTCCCAGCCGGCGTGGTCCGCGCCGAGGGCGATCATCCAGGTCGAACCCCACCCCACCCTACCGACTGCGCTCCCGGGTGTCAAGGGACCCCAGCCCTTGGGCCTCCCCGCCCGGAGCCCACGCGGACGCCGCGCGAGGGGGACGACCCCGGCCACATTATAATGATGCTTATCCGGTTGACTCCACACGCCCCTACCGGTAGTGTGGTGCCCATGCC
>CAYQDR010000057.1:0-27895 GCA_964416315.1 uncultured bacterium | reverse complement strand
GGCCGAGGTCCTCGAGCTTGATGTTCTCGAGCTTGATCCCGAGGTCCTCGGTGATGGCCTTCCCGCCGGTGAGCGTGGCGATGTCCTGTAGCATGGCCTTCCGCCGGTCGCCGAAGCCCGGCGCCTTCACGGCGCAGCAGGCCAGGGTGCCCCGGAGCTTGTTCACCACCAGCGTCGCCAGCGCCTCCCCCTCCACCTCCTCGGCGATGACCAGGAACGGCTTGCCCGAGCGCGCCACCTGCTCGAGGAGCGGCAGCATGTCCTTCATCACGCTGATCTTCTTCTCGTGGATGAGGATGATCGCGTCCTCCAAGACGGCCTCCATCCGCTCCGGATCCGTCACCATATAGGGCGACAGGTAGCCCCGGTCGAACTGCATCCCCTCGACGACCTCGAGGGTCGTCTCCATCGCCTTGGCCTCTTCGACCGTGATGACCCCGTCCTTGCCGACCTTCTCCATGGCCTCGGCGATCAGGTTGCCGATCGTCTTGTCGTTGTTGGCCGCGATCGACGCGACCTGCGCGATCTCTTTCTTGTCCTTGGTGGTCTTCGACATCTTCTTCAGATCCTCGACCACCTTCTCGACCGCCTGCTCGACCCCCCGCTTGAGGGCCATCGGGTTGGCGCCGGCGGTCACGTTCTTCAGGCCCTCGCGGAAGATGGCCTGGGCGAGCACGGTGGCCGTCGTCGTGCCGTCACCGGCCACGTCGGAGGTCTTGGAGGCCACCTCCTTGAGCATCTGGGCGCCCATGTCCTCGTTGGGCTCCTTCAGCTCGATCTCCTTGGCGACCGTGACGCCGTCCTTGGTGATCGTGGGGCTGCCGAACTTCTTGTCGAGGACGACGTTCCGGCCCTTCGGCCCGAGCGTCGCCTTCACGGCCTCGGCCATGATGTTCACGCCGCGCAGGAGCGCCGCGCGGGCTTCCTGATCGAACATGAGCTGCTTCGGCATGGGTACGTTCCTCCTTGGGTTTCGGGAATGGGGAATCGCTACTCGAGGATGCCCAGCACGTCCTCCTCGCGGAGGATCAGGTATTCCTCGTCGTCGATCTTCACTTCGCTGCCGGAGTACTTGCCGAACAGGATCCGGTCCCCGGCCTTGACATCCAAGGGGACCCTCTTGCCGTCCTCCGTCACCTTCCCGGTGCCGACGGCGATGACCTTGCCCTTCTGGGGCTTCTCCTTGGCGGTGTCCGGGATGATGATGCCTCCGCGCCCCACCTCTTCCTCCTCAACCCGCTTGACGAGGATGCGGTCGTGGAGCGGACGAAGCTTCGTCTTGACTGCGGTCGCCATAGCGCGTGTGCCTCCCTCCTGGCTTCATGGGGTGATCGTCCGACAACGGGTCAACCGGTCACGGGACCTCACTCCCGAGTATTAGCACTCGGGCGAGGCGAGTGCTAATATAGCCGGCGCCCGGACGCACGTCAAGGGGATACTGGAAAGGGGGGCCCAGGAATCCTCCGAATGGCCCAGCCACACCGTTTCATCTTGTCCGACAATAGCTTACGAGGGAGGAGACGCCATGCCAGCGACGGTCTTCATCTCGCGACAGCTCCCCCAGCAGGCCCTGGACCTGGCCCGGGGGCGGGCGACCGTCCGAGTGAACCCCGAGGACCGCCCCCTCGAGAAGGCCGAGCTCGCCGCCCGCCTTCGGGAGGCCGACGGACTGGTCTGTCTCCTCACCGACACGATCGACGGCGAGCTCCTGGCCCTGGCCCCGCGGCTCCGCGTCATCGCCAACGTGGCGGTCGGCTACAACAACATCGACGTGGTGGCCGCCACGCAGCGGAAGGTCGTCGTCACCAACACGCCCGGCGTCCTCACCGAAACCACCGCGGACTTCACCTGGACCCTCCTCCTGGCCACCGCCCGCCGGGTCGTGGAGGCGGACGGCTACACCCGCGCCGGCAAGTTCACCGAGTGGGGGCTGATGCTGCTCCTCGGGAACGATGTCCACGGCAAGGTCCTCGGGATCCTCGGGCTCGGCCGGATCGGCAAGGCGGTGGCCCGGCGCGCGCGGGGCTTCTCGATGCGCGTCCTCTACCACGACGCGGTCCGCGACCTCGCGGCCGAGCGCGAGCTCGGGGTCGTGTACCAGGACCGGGACGCGATCCTCCGGGAGGCGGACTTCATCACGCTCCACGTCCCCCTCCTCCCCGAGACGCGGCACTACATCGGGGAGGCGGAGCTCCGGCAGATGAAGCCGACCGCTTACCTCATCAACGCCGCGCGCGGCCCGGTCGTGCACGAGGCGGCCCTCGTCCGGGCCCTCAAGGAGGGCTGGATCGCCGGGGCGGGCCTCGACGTCTACGAGGAGGAGCCCCGGGTCCACCCCGGGCTCCTCGAGTGCGCGAACGCCGTCCTCGCGCCCCACATCGCCTCGGCCTCCCGCGAGACCCGGACGAAGATGGCGACGATGGCGGTGGAGAACTGCCTGGCCGTGCTCGAGGGCAAGCGCCCCCCGAACCCGGTCAACCCCGAGGTGCTGGGCTCGTAACCCCGGCGACCGGTCGCGCGCTCTCCCGCACGAGCACCACGACGGGCAGGATCCCCGCCGCGACGATCGTCAGGGCGGGCAGGGCCGCGGCCTCCCACAGGGATTCCGACGTGAACTGCCAGACCCGCACGGCGAGCGTCTCGTAGCCGAGCGGGCGCAAGAGGAGCGTCGCCGGCATCTCCTTGATGACGTCCACGAACACGAGCAGGGCCGCCGCGAGGAGGCCGCGACGCAGGAGCGGCAGGTGCACGCGCCAGAGGACGCCGGCCGGGCTCCGGCCGAGCGAGCGCGCGACCATGTCCATGCTGGGGGTGATCCTGGCGAGGCTCGCCTCGACCGTCTGGCTCGACACCGCGAGGAAGCGGACGAGGTAGGCGAAGACCAAGCCGGCGAGCGAGCCGGTCAGCCAGAGCCCCGGGGACACGCCCAACGGGTGAAGCGCCGCTCCGAGGGCCGCGTCCACCCACGCCAGCAGGCCGAGCACCCCCACCGCGATGACCGACCCGGGCAGCGCGTATCCCATGCCGGCGACGCGGGCGAGCCCGGTCACCAGGTGCTGCCGGCTCAGGCGCACGCCGTAGCCCACGACCACCGCCGCGGCCACGGCGAGGAGCGCCGTCAGGGCCGCCACCAGGACCGTGGCGCCGAGGAACTGCGCGTAGCGCGGGTCGTACGTTCCGGCGATCGCGACCCAGGCAAGGAGGCGGAGGACCGGCAAGCCGAAGGCGACCCCGACGACGAGCCCCGCCGCGCCGGTCGCGGCGGCCGCCCGCCACCGGGTGAGCGGGACGGCGGCGGCCCCGCGCCCGCCCCCCCGCTGGTAGAAGCGCGCGCCGCCCCGGAGCCGGCGCTCGAGGACGTACACGACGAGGGTGAACAGCACCAGCAGGCTCGCCAGTTCCGTCGCCGCCTGCCGGTCGAACAGGCCGAACCAGACGCGATAGATGGCCACCGTGAACGTCGCGTAATTGAAGATCGCCACCGTGCCGAAGTCGGCCAGCGCCTCCATCAGGGCGAGCGTCACGCCCGCCGCGATCGACGGGCGTGCGAGCGGCAGGGCGACGCGCCAGAACGCCTGCCGTCGCGAGAGCCCGAGCGCCCGCGCGGCCTCGAGCGTCGCCTCGGACTGCTCGAGGAAGGCCGCGCGGGCGAGCACGTAGACATACGGGTAGAGGACGAGCGTCATGACCAGCACGATGCCGCCGTAGGAGGCCGGTTCGGGGAACCACGCCCGGGGCCCCACGACGGCGCGCACCGCCCGCTGGACGGGCCCGGCATAGTCGAAGATCGCCAGGAAGACGAACCCCATGACGTAGGCCGGCACGGCGAGGGGAAGGATCAGCAGCCACTCGAGCGGGCGTCGGCCGGGGAATCGGTACATCGTGACGAGCCAGGCGAGAGCCGTGCCGAGCGCGCCGACCCCGAGACCCACGCCCGCGATCAGGGCCAGGGTGTTCCCCAGGAGCTCCGGGAGCTGTGTCGCCCAGAGGTGGCGCCAGACCTCCCGGCTCGGGGTGAGGAGCGCCGCGCAGACGCCGAGGACCGGCGTCGAGACGAGCAACGCGAGCGCCCCGGCCGCGACCGGCCAGGGGTCCGGCGCGCGCCGCCTCCGGGTGGGCCATGTCCGCGCCGTCAGGCGCGCGGCGCGCATCGTCCGACGGGCACGGGCCCGCGCGTCACTTCCAGCCGACCCGGTCCATCAGCCTGACGGCCGCCGCCTGGAACTCGCCGGCCGCCGCCACGTCCACCTGGTCGGCGGTGAAGGGTCCCCACGCGGCGAGCAGCGCGCTCGGCCTGACGGCCGGATTGGCGGGATACTCGTAGTTGACGTCGGCGTAGAGACTCTGCGCCTCCGGCATCGACAGGAACTCGACGAGGCGGATCGCCTCCGCCCGATGCGGCGCGTGACGCGTCACGCCGGCCCCCGACACGTTCACGTGCACCCCGCGGTCCTTCTGGTTCGCCCAGGCGAGGGCCACCGGAAACGCGGCATCCTTGGCCTTGATGGCGGCGAGGTAGTAGGTGTTGACCAGCCCCAGGTCGCACTGCCCCGCCGCGATCGCCTCGAGGAGCTTCGTGTCGCTCGCGAAGATCCGGGGTTCGTTGGCCATCCAGCCCCGGAGCACCCCCTCCGTCCGCTTCTCGCCGAGCGTCTTGATCATCGTCGCGACCATCGACTGGTTGTAAACCTTCTTGGAGGTGCGGAGGCAGAGCCGGCCCCGCCAGCGCGGGTCGCCCAGCGATTCGTACGAGGG
Source organism: uncultured bacterium (assembly GCA_964416315.1). Lineage (GTDB taxonomy): Bacteria > Methylomirabilota > Methylomirabilia > Rokubacteriales > DASRDR01 > CAYQDR01. Next base: position 23,140 of record CAYQDR010000057.1, on the reverse strand, counting down.
CACGGTCTCCGGCTTGACGCGCTCGGGGCTGTAGACGATGGTCCGCGCCCGCACCGACAGACCGACCCATTCATTCCCCTTCGCCCGGAGGTGCGCGGGGACGTTCCGCTCGATGACGGCCGACTGGAACCCCTGGAGGAGCCCCGCCTGCTGGGCGAGCCACAGGTTGCCGACGTCCACCGTCATGAGCACGTCGGCGGGGGTGCTCGACCCTTCGGCCTTGAGACGCTCGTAGAGTTCGGCCTCGCTCGCGCTGAACAGGCGCACCCGGACCCCGCTCCTCGCGGTGAAGGCGTCGAACATCGGCTTGATCAGCTGCTCGATGCGCGCGGAGTAGACAACGACCTCGGCGCCCCCGGCCGCCCGGGCCCCGGGCGCGGCGACCGCCGCCGCAAGGAGCAGGGCGGTCGTCAACCAGCTCACGCGGACCAGGCGACTCTGCATCGTGGGAATCCTCCCTCGACAAGAGGTGCAGGGCCGGCCTTGGCCTCAGCCGCCCCCCGGCGTTACAATGGCATCGCGCCCCGGTGGGCGCTGTATTAAGCATGCCTAATAAAAAAAGTGTGTCAAGCAGAAAACAAGGGGTTCGGGAGGCCGAGAGCACGGCCTCGGTCCAGGACTACCTCGGGGCCATCTACGACCTGACCGGGAGCGGCGGGCCGGTCATCGGCGCCCGCCTCGCCAAGCACATGCGCGTCTCGCCCCCGGCGGTCACGGAGGCGGTCCAGCGCATGGTCCGGGCCGGCTACATCCGGCTCCGGGCGAGCAAGGAGATCGCCTTCACGAAGAAGGGCAAGGCGCTGGCCGAGGTGATGGCGCGGCGCCACCGCCTCCTCGAGCGCTGGCTCACGGACATCCTCGAGCTGAACTGGACGGACGCGCACGAGGAGGCGCACCGCCTCGAGCACGCCCTTTCCCCCCGGGTCGAGGAGCGGCTGGCCGCGATCCTGGGGATGCCGAGCACGTGCCCCCACGGGAACCCGATCCCCGGGCTCGCGCGCCCCGCCCCGATCCGACCGTTCCCGCTCGACCAGGCCCGGGAGGGCAGCACGGTCGTCGTCGAGCGCATCACCGAGGAGGCGGAGGCCGACCGGCGGCTCCTCGACCACCTCTGGCGGAGCCACGTGAGGCCCGGCACCCGCCTCCTGATCCAGGAGGTCGCGCCGTGGGCCGGGACGATCACCGCCCTGCGAGACGGCACGCCGATCGTGCTGGGGCTCGCGGCCGCCGCCAAGATCTGGATCTATGAGCCGACCTAGCGGCCCGCCCGACGGCCGCGCCCTCTGGTTCCGGTCGTGAGCCTCCTCCGTCTCCGTGACGTCACCAAGCGCTTCGCACCCCACGACCCCCCGGCCGTGGACGCGCTTTCGCTCACCGTGGAACCCGGGGAGATCGTGACCCTGCTCGGCCCGTCCGGGTGCGGGAAGACCACGACGCTCCGGTTGATCGCCGGGTTCGAGGTCCCGGACCGCGGCACGGTCGAGCTGCGTGGCCAGCTGATGGCCGGCAACGGCACGGCAGTCCCGCCCGAAACGCGGGGCGTCGGGATGGTTTTCCAGGACTATGCGCTCTTCCCGCACCTGGCCGTCGCCGAGAACGTGGCCTTCGGGCTCGGACGCTTCGACCGCGCGACCCGCGCCCTGCGGGTGGGCGAGGTGCTCGAGCTGGTCGGGCTCGGCGTGCTCGCCGGCCGGTACCCCCACGAGCTCTCGGGCGGCCAGCAGCAGCGCGTCGCGCTCGCCCGCGCTCTCGCGCCCGCACCCGCCCTGATCTGCCTCGACGAGCCCTTCTCCAACCTCGATGCCGACCTGCGCGCCGTGATGCGCGAGGAGGTCGAGAAGATCCTCCGCACCACCGGAACGACCGCGATCTTCGTGACCCACGACCAGCAGGAGGCCTTCACGCTCGCGGACCGCGTCGGCGTCCTCAACGCGGGGCACCTCGAGCAACTCGACGTGCCCTACGAGGTCTACCACCACCCCGCGACGCGGTTCGTCGCCGAGTTCGTCGGCGAGGCGGACTTCCTCCGTGGCTTCGTGAAGGAGGAGGGGATCGTCACGGAGATCGGGACCGTGGCGAACCCCGGCGCGCACCCCACCGGGATACCGGTGGACATCATGATTCGACCCGACGACATCGACTTCATCCCCCACCCCGAGGGCGACGTGATGGTCGTGGACCGGCAGTTCCACGGCGCCGAGAACCTCTACCGGCTCCGCCTGGCCTCGGGAGCCCGCGTCCACTCGGTCCAGCCGTCCACGGCGATCTACTCGATCGGAACGCGCGTCCGCCTGGTGGCCAACCTGATCCACGTCGTCGCGTTCCCGCTGACCGAGGGGAGCTGATCCGCGGAGTCCGAAGATCGAGGTCCTGGATGCCAGGACCGCCGGCCCTGCGCCCTACGGCACCAGCCGTCGCGCGAGGCGCCGCTCGAGGCGGCGGGCGCGGTGGTGCAGCGCCTCGAGGACGGCGGGGCGGAGCTCCTCCGGCGCTTCGGTCTCGGCGCGCGCGAGCGCCGCGCGCGTGAGGGCGAGCGCCCCCCGGTAGTCCCGCGCGTGGTGCTCACGGATCTTGGCGCAGTCCACCAGGAGCCCGAGCGGCGGCGCGGGATCCGCCTGCACGACATGCGTCCAGAGCGCATGGGCTGCGTCGAGCCGCCCGGCGCGCCGCCAGAGGCGGCCGAGCCGCCAGCCGGCACGTGTGCGCGCCGCCCCGGGCAGATCGGCGCCGAGCGCGGCCTCGTAGAAGCGCACGCTTCGGGCCGAGTCCCGGCGCTCGAGCCAGCGCGCCGCACCCAGCCACTCCCGCGGGTCGTGGCGCGGGTCGGGGCCCGTGAGGAGCGCCTCGGCCCGGGCGGCGAGCGCCGCGAGGGCGACGAGGTCCCAGCGGTTGTGGGCGAAGATCCGCGGCAGGACGCCTGGATCCCCGGAGCGGAGGTAGCGGAAGTAGAGCCTCGGCATCTCCGACCCCGGCAGATCGTCCCCGCGGTCGAGGTCGAGGAGCGCGGTCTCGAGCGTCGTGAGGCGACAGTCGGCGACGCGCGCGCGCCAGAGCGCTCGGGCCAGAGGATACAGGTCGAGGTGCGGCACGTCCGCCCCCCACCACGGCGCGCGGCTCAAGAGGTACCGGGTCTCCAGGAGCGGCAGGTCGAACGTCCGTCCGTTGAACGTGACGAGCTGCCCTGCGCCGGCCAGGGCCTCACGGACCGCCGCGAGGAACGCCGCCTCCGCGGCGAGGTCCCCGAGGAAGTACTGCGTGACGCGGAGCCCGCCCCCGCCCCACCTCGCGAGCCCGACCAGGAACACGTAGGTGCCCGTCCCCCCCGCGAGGCCCGTCGTCTCGGTGTCGAGGAACACGGTGTCGGGGGTGCCCGCCCCACCCATCGCGCCCGCCACCGACGCGGGAAGCGGGACGGCCTCGCTCCGGCAGAGTGCCACGCCGTGGGGCGTCTCGACGCGGTCCAGGGCGAGCGCCCGGGGGGCCGGCGCCCGCCGCGCGGCGGGCGCACTCGTCTCCAGGCGGCGCAGCATCGCTCGCAGGCGACCGAGCTCAGCCTGGCGGCCGGCCGGGGACGGCCGGAGGGCGTCGATCACGCCGTCCCGAGGAGCCGTTCGACCAGGCGCGCGGCGATCGGCTTCGCCTGGCGGCCGACCTCGTTCACGGGCCCGACGCAGGAGGGGCAGCCGGCGCGGCAGGGGCAGGCGGCGAGCGTGTCGCGCGCCTGCGCGAGGAGCTCCGGGACCAGCTCGAAGAGCCGCTCCACGAGGCCGATCCCGCCCGGGTGGTTGTCGTAGAGGTAGACGGTCGGCTCGAAACGCTCGGCGGCCAGCAGGCGGGCGCGCGTTCCCTGGGCCGTCAGCACGCGCGGCGTACTCCCTTCGCGCGCCGCCGGCTCCGGCGTCGGAGCCGCGTCGCCGAGCCAGGAGCCGAGGTCGCGGACGTCGCACATGAGGAAGAGCGGCGCCAGGTGGCGGAGGAGGTGCGTGAGGCCGCGAAGGCCGTCCACGAGGGCGTCGCGGTCCCCGGACACGGCCGCCAGCGTCGCGGGCGGGATCGTCAGCCAGAGCCCCGCTGTCTGCATCTCCTGCTGCGGGAGCTCGACCTCGCCGGCGCCGACGTTCTCCATCGTGTCGAACTTGATCTTCTTGAACCCGACCACCTGCTCGGCGACCAGCAGCTCCCCCTGCTCCACGCGGCCCGCACCGGCCAGCGCGTCCCGGAAGCGATCGAGCGCCCAGACGCCCTTCGCCGTCACCGCGTCCGTGAAGTAGTCCACCGCGACCCGCCGGACGTACGCGACCTTCTCCTCGTCCTCGCGGAAGCGGAGCTCCTGGACCTCGTACTGCTCCCCCTCCACCAGGTAGATCGCCTTCGGGTGAATCATCCCGAACGCGCTCTTCCAGTCCACCTCGGCGATCACCTGCCGCTTCTTCGTGAGCTGCGGGCCGATCATCTCGCGGTGCGTCGTGTCCACCACGACGAAGTTGTCGCTCGCGACGGTCCGCAGGGACAGGTGGTCGGCGGGGTAGCTCTCGCTGGTCCAGTGCCACCGCCCGCCCGTCCGGTGGAGCAGCCCGTCCTCCTCGAGGAGCCGGAGGTACGTGGTCACGTCCCGGTCGCCGAACCGCTCCCCGTCGGCGAAGGGCAGCTCGAACGCGGCGCACTTCAGATGGCTCACGAGGATGTACGGGTTGTCGGGGTTGACGAGCCCGTGCTCGGGGGAGGCTCCGAAGAAATACTCGGGGTGCGTGACCATGAACTGGTCGAGCGGCGTCGAGGAGGCGACGAGGATCGCCGCCGAGAGTCCGCTCCGCCGCCCGGCGCGCCCGGCCTGCTGCCAGGTCGAGGCGATCGTCCCGGGGTAGCCCGCCAGCACCGCCACGTCGAGGCGGCCGATGTCGATCCCGAGCTCGAGGGCGTTGGTCGAGACCACGCCGAGCACTTCGCCCTCCCGGAGCCCCCGCTCGACCTCCCGCCGCCGACCCGGCAGGTACCCGCCCCGGTAGCCGCGGACCACGTCGGTCAGGGCCGGCGCCCGCTCGACCGCCGCCTTGAGCGCCGTGAGCAGCACCTCCTGGGCGAGCCGGCTCCCCGCGAACACGATGGTCGAGATGCCGGCCCGGAGGAACGGGGTCGCCAGCCGCGACGCTTCCTTGAGGTACGGGCGCCGGATCCCCAGCTCGGCGTTGACGACGGGCGGGTTGTAGAAGAGCAGCACCTTCTCACCGCGGGGCGCGCCGTTCTCCGCGACGAGGCCGACCGGCTGGCCGATCAGGTGCTCGGCCAGCTCCTGCGGGTTCGCGATCGTCGCGGAGGCGCAGATGAACTGGGGCGCCGAGCCGTAGTGCCGGCAGACCCGGGCGAGCCGCCGCAGCACGTTCGCGAGGTGGCTCCCGAACACGCCGCGGTAGCTGTGGAGCTCGTCGATGATGACGTAGCGGACGTTCTGGAAGAGCCCGAGCCACTTCGTGTGGTGCGGGAGGACCCCGGAGTGGAGCATGTCCGGGTTGGTGAGCACCAGATTCGCCCGCGCCCGGACGGCGCGCCGGGCGTCCTGGGGCGTGTCGCCGTCGTAGGTGTGGATGCGCAGCTCGGGGAGCGCCCGCGCCAGTTCCTCCAGCTCGGCGAGCTGGTCCTGGGCGAGCGCCTTGGTCGGGAAGAGGTAGAGGGCCCGGGCCGCGGGGTCGCGGACCAGCGCCTGGAGGACGGGGAGATTGTAGCAGAGCGTCTTGCCGGACGCGGTCGGCGTCACGACCACGCAGTGCCCGCCCTTGTCGAGGAGCTCGAGCGCGCGCCCCTGGTGGCTGTAGAGGGCCTCGATGCCGCGGCGCCGGAGCGCCGCGGCGATCCGCGGGTCCACCGAGTCGGGGATCGGCACGGCGGTGGCGGGACGAGCCGGGAAGCGCCGGAAGGCCGTGACGGCCTCCCCGGCCTCGGCGGCGAGGCGATCGATCAGCTCGGCGAGGTCGGCGCGAGGCTCGGTCTGCGCCGCCATGTCGCCCGCATCTTAGGGGGCCCCGCCGAGGCTTGTCAACGTTCCGCGGCGGCCGATGCCCCCGGGGTCGAGCGCCATCGTGGCAGACTAGAGGGCGACGATGGCACGCGGGAACCGTTCGTGAGCGTCTACGCCCGGTCCGTCCTCCCCCGACTGATCAACCTCGCCATGCAAAACCCGGCGGCGCGGGCCGAGCGCGCCCGGTTCCTGCCTCGGGCGTCGGGGACGGTCGGTCGCCTGCTCTTCGTCGAGCACGGCTGGTCGCCGGACCCGGGGGTGCGGGCCTGGCAGGACCGGCTGGACCGCCTCTGGAGCCGGCTTGCCGGCGGATGCCACCTGAACCGGAAGATGGACGCGCTGATCGCGGATGCCGGCTTCGAGCTGGCGGAACTCGAGACGGGCTACGCTCCCGGGCCGAAGCCGCTCGCCTACCTCTACCGGGGCGTGGCCCGCCGGGCGGCGTGACGGTGCCGCGAGCGGACCCAGCGACCCGCGTCCTCGCGCGTTACGGCCCGCCGCTGGCCTGGATGGGCGTGATCGCGCTTCTCTCGGGCGAGCGCTTCGGCGCTGACCAGACCACGCCCTGGCTCCTGCCGCTCCTCGGCCGCCTCCTCCCGTGGGCCGGGCCGGACGCCCTCCACGCGCTTCACATCCTGGCCCGCAGGGCCGCCCACCTCGTCGAGTACGGCATTCTCGCCGCCCTGTGGCTCCGCGCCCTCGGCCCCGATCACCCGCCCGCGAGCGCCGCCCGCTGGGCGGTCACGCTCTCGGCCCTCTACGCCCTTGCCGACGAGCTGCGCCAGGGCCTCGCCCCGAACCGTTCGCCGGCCCTGCTCGACGTCGGGATCGACACGGCCGGCGCCGTCCTCGCCGCCGCCGCCCTCCGGCCCGGCTCCCCGCTCGGGCGGCGCCTCCCCGACCTCGGCGCCTGGGTCGCCGGCCTCCTCGCGGCCTCGAGCCTCGCCGCGGCCGGCGTGGACTGGAGCCTGGGCCTCCCCGCGTGGGACCTCCTCCTGGGCGCCGCCGGCGCGGCCGTCGCCGCGTGGGGCCTGCGGACCCGCGGGCGGCCCAGGCCGCGCGCGACCGACGGGGGGCCGTGAGGGGGTTTCACGGGTCCAGGGCTCGGGGTATCATCGTTCCACATCGCACACCGGGCCAGATCTGCCTGTGAGAACGTACCTCCTTCGCCGGCTCGCCCAGTCGCTCATCGTCCTGCTGGGGATCTCCGCGGTCGTGTTCGTCATCCTGCACCTCACGGGGGATCCCACGCTCCTCATGCTCCCCCCAGACGCCACGGCCGAGGAGATCGCGCGCTTCCGGCGCGCGATGGGCTTCGACGACCCGCTCTACGTCCAGTACTGGCGGTTCCTCAAGGGCGCCGTCCAGGGGAACTTCGGGAACTCTCTCCGTCACGACGAGCCGGCGCTGGCGCTCGTCTGGCAGCGCATGCCTGCCACGATCGAGCTGACGGCGGTCGCCCTCGGGGTCGCCCTGGCCCTGGCGATCCCCGCGGGAATCGTCTCGGCCGCCTTCCGGAACACGGCCATCGACTACGTCAGCACGGTCGTCGCCCTCGTCGGGCAGGCGATGCCGACGTTCTGGCTCGGCATCATGCTGATCCTCATCTTCTCGGTCGGCCTCCAGCTCCTGCCTTCCTCCGGGCGCGGCGGGGTCGCGAACCTGATCCTGCCGGCGCTGACGCTCGGCTTCTTCACCACGGCGCGCATCATGCGGCTGACCCGGTCAGGCATGCTCGAGGTGCTCGGCCAGGACTACGTCCGCACCGCCCGCGCCAAGGGCGTCGGCGAGCCGCGGGTGGTCTGGAAGCACGCCCTGAAGAACGCGGCGATCCCGGTCGTGACGATCGTGGGGCTGGAGCTGGGAACCCTCCTCGGGGGCGCCGTGATCACGGAAACGATCTTCGCCTGGCCGGGCGTCGGGCGGCTCTCGGTCCAGGCGATCTACAACCGGGACTACCCGGTCGTCCAGGCCGCCGTGTTCCTCCTCGCCTCGATCTTCGTCCTCGTCAACCTGATCGTGGACATCCTGTACACCTACCTCGACCCCCGCATCCGGATCCGCTGAGCGATGGACGCGAGCGGCGTCGAGACGCTTCGTTTGCCGCGGACCGCGGCGTGGTGGCACAGCGAGACCTGGGCCCTGACGCGGCGCCTCATCCGCCGCCGCACGGCGCTCTTCGGCCTCGTCGTCCTCGTCGCGGTCGTCGGGGCCGCCTTCCTCGCCCCGCTCCTGGCGCCCTTCGACCCGCTCGAGCAGGAGATCACGCAGCGCCTCAAGCCGCCCGGCGGAACCGACGAGCGCGGCCGCGTCCACCTGCTCGGGACGGACCATCTCGGCCGGGACATCCTCTCCCGGATCCTCTTCGGCTCCCGGATCGCCCTGCTCGTCGCCTTCTCGGCCGTCGTCATCGCGGGCATTCTCGGGCTCGTCATCGGGCTCGTGTCCGGATACTTCGGGGGCCGCGTGGACGACGTCTTCATGCGCCTGGCGGACATCCAGCTCGCCTTCCCGTTCATCCTCCTGGCCATCGCCATCATCGGGGTGCTCGGGCCGAACCTCCGCAACATCATCATCGTGGTGGGGATCTCGGGCTGGGTGGTCTACGCGCGGATCGTCCGCGGCGAGGTGCTCTCGCTCCGGGAGCGGGAGTTCGTCCAGGCGGCCATCGCCATGGGAAGCGCGAACCGGCGCGTGATCCTCCGCCACATCGTCCCCAACGCCTTCACCCCGTGGCTGGTCATCGCCACCCTGGACATGGCGCGGGTCATCATCCTGGAGTCCGCGCTCTCCTTTCTCGGCCTCGGCGTCCCGCCGCCGACCCCCACGTGGGGCGGCATGCTCGCCGACGGGCGCGTCTACCTCTCGACGGCGTGGTGGCTCGCGACCTTCCCCGGGCTGGCGATCCTCCTCACCGTCCTCGGCATCAACCTCCTCGGCGACGGGCTTCGTGATACCTTCGACCCACGGCTCAAGGTGTGACCGCCGTGCCGACAACCGTCGCACCCCGGCGTCGTCCATCTCGCCGGGACGCACTCGGCCTTGCGGCCTCGCGGGCGTCCCGTCCCTCCGGCGGGGTCGTCGGCCCGCCTCAACGTATGCGGCATACGCCTCGGCGGGCCTCCTCCCTGCGTCCTAGGGCTGCTCGGTTCTCGGCCCGGCGTCGGCGCGCTGCCGGTTGCGTACACGGCTCACGGTGTGAACCCTGAAAGGAGGCCCCCCATGCGACGCATCGCGACCCTCTCCGCCGTCGCGCTCCTCGTGGCGGCTCTCGCGCTGCCGGCGGGCGCCCAGCCCACGGGGCGCGTCGTCATCGCGCAGGGCGTGGACCCGACCACGCTCGACCCGCACAACCACGAGGAGACGCCCGCGTACAACATCCTGTTGAACCTCTACGACACCCTGCTCTTCCGCGACAAGGACCTCAAGATCATCCCCTGGCTCGCCGAGTCCTGGCGGGTCGTGAATCCCACCACGTGGGAGTTCAAGATCCGGCGCGGCGTGAAGTTCCACAACGGTGAGGAGGTGGACGCCGAAGCGGTGAAGCTCAGCCTCGAGCGCATCATCAACCCCGAGCTGAAGATGCGGCAGGCGCCGAACTTCACCCTGATCGACCGGATCGAGACGCCCGACAACTACACGGTCCGGGTCCTGACGAAGAAGCCCTTCCCGACCCTCGAGAACCAGCTCGCCCTGCGCGGGGCGATCGTCCCGCCCAAGTACTTCAAGGAGAAGGACGGCGCGCTCCTCGCGAAGAACCCCGTGGGCTCCGGCCCCTACAAGTTCGTCCGGTGGGTGAAGGACGAGGCCATCACCATGGAGGCGAACGAGCAGTGGTGGGGCGGCGCGCCGAAGGTCAAGACGCTCGTCTTCCGGCCGATCCCCGAGCACACCACGCGCCTCGCGGCGCTCCAGGCCGGCGAGGCGGACATCGTCACGAACGTCCCGCCGCATCTCATCAAGCAGGTGGAGGACAACCCGAAGCTCTACACCTCGAAGGCCCCGAGCGTGCGCGTGCTCTTCCTCTGGGTGTACACGCACAAGTACGACAAGGAGCACAAGGTCGTCGGGCCCTTCGATGGGCCGACGAAGGACAAGCGGGTCCGCCAGGCCCTCAACTACGCCGTGAACGTGGACGAGGTGATCAAGAGCGTCCTCGAGGGCAACGGAATCCGCGTCGCCACGGTCCTCACGAGCAAGCACTTCGGCTTCGACCCGAAGCTCCAGCCGTACCGGCAGGACGTCACCAAGGCCAAGCAGCTCCTGGCCGAGGCGGGGTATCCGAACGGGGTCGACCTCGTCCTGAACTCCCCGGACGGACGGTACCTCAAGGACAAGGAGGTTGCCGAGGCGATCGCCGGGCAGCTCACCAAGGCCTCGATCCGCACCACCGTCCGAACCCACGAGTGGGGCACCTACCTGAACCAGATGACCTACGTCCACGGCGGCGGACCGCTCTCGCTGATCGGCTGGGGGAACACGACGTGGGACGCCGACGGCACGCTGGTGCCGCTCTTCCGGACGGGGAAGATCCTGTCCAACTACAGCAACCCGCAGTTCGACGCCCTCCTCGACGAGGCGGCGACGACCGTGGACCCGAAGGCGCGGCTCGCCCTCTACTCGAAGGCGCTCGCGATCTTCCTGGATGACGCGCCGGCCATCCCGCTCTACCAGCAGATGGACATCTACGGCGTGTCGAAGCGCGTGAAGTTCCAGGCGCTGTCTTCGGAGCAGCTCGTCGGCCCCTGGATCTGCCTCGCCGACCAGAAGTGCTAGGCCGCGCCGTCCTCCCCCCGTAGACTCGCGGGGCCGGGGGCTCCTTGCCTCCCGGCCCCGCGGCGCGTCAGGCGGCCAGGGCCGGGCGCGCGGCGGCCGGGTGCGGCGCCGCGCCCGCCGGGCACGGCGCGTCGGCCGCCCCAGTGTTTACGACGTAAACATCACGTCGATGACGCGGTTAACATTAGGGTGTTGACTCCGTCAACATGAAATGGCTACCCTCCCGGATGGAGGACCCCGGACGATGCGACGCTCCCGGCGCCGCCCCGCTGCCGCCCGGACCGCCGTGCGGCCGTCCCGGCGCTACCACCACGGCAATCTCCGGCAGGCGCTGCTCGACGCCGCCCGGGAGCTCGTCGAGCGCGAGGGGGCCGAGCCGCTGACGCTCCGCGCCGCGGCGCGGCGGGCGGGCGTCTCCCAGGCGGCACCCTAGCGGCACTTCGCCGACAAGCGCGCGCTCCTCGCCGGGGTGGCCGAGGAGGGGTTCCGGGCGCTGGCCGACGGCATGCGCCGGGCGGCGGCGGCGCACGCGGCCGATCCGCTCGGCCGGCTCCAGGCCCTCGGGCTCGCCTACGTCGGCTTCGCCACCGGCCACCCCTCCCACTTCCGGGTCATGTTCGGCCGGGAGCTCGCGGACCGCTCCCCCTACCCGTCGCTGGAGGAGGCGGCGGCCGAGGCGTTCGGGCTGCTCGTGGACGGGATCGCCGAGTCCCAGCGGGCGGGGCACGTCCGGGCCGGGGAGCCGCGGGATCTGGCGCTGGCGGCCTGGTCGGCGATCCACGGCCTGTCGGCCCTTGTGGTCGACGGCCAGCTCCTGCGGCTCGAGGCGCGCGAGGCCTACGAGCTCGCGCAGAGCGTCACCACGGCGCTCTTCCTCGGCCTCGCGGCGGCGCCCGACGCCCGACAGGCGTGACGGGTTACGGGGGGCCGGTGCGCGCGAGCCGGCGGGGATCGCCCGCGCTCAGGCGGGGCGTTCGAGGCGCGCGACCACCTCGATGTGCGGGGTGTGCGGGAACATGTCGAGCGGCTGGACGGCCGTGATCCGGTACCCGCCCGCGCGGAGCGTGGCGAGATCGCGCGCGAGCGTGGCCGGGTTGCAGGAGACGTAGACGATCCGGGCGGGGACGAGCGCCAGCACGGCGCGGAGCGCCTTCGGGTGAAACCCCGCGCGCGGTGGGTCTGCGATCACGACCTCCGCCCGGATCCCCTTCCGGACCAGCTCCGGGAGGACGTGTCGGACCTCCCCCGGGAGGAAGGTGCAGTTCACGATCCCGTTGGCCCGGGCGTTCCGGGCCGCGTCTTCGATCGCCGCCGCGACGAGCTCGATCCCGTACACGACCCGCGCCTGCCGCGCGAGGAGCAGGCTGATCGCCCCGGTCCCGGAGTAGAGGTCGAAGACGACCTCCCGCCCGCTGAGGGCCGCGTACTCGGCGACGATCGCGAAGAGCCGCTCCGCCTGCCGCGTGTTGGTCTGGAAGAACGAGTTCGCCGAGATGGAGAAGTCGAGGCCGCCCAGCCGCTCGCGGATCACCTCGCTCCCGGCGATCGGGTGCTCCTCGACGCCCACGGCGACCGCCGCCTTCTTCGGGTTGACGTTGAGGACCACGGAGCTGACCTGCGGGCACCGGGCCCGCAGCCGCTCGGCCAGGGCCCGCGCCGTGGGGACGTCGGGCGAGGCGGTGACCACGTTCACCATGACCTCGCCGGTCTCCTTCCCCTCCCGGAGCATCAGGAACCGGAGCAGCCCGTCCTCCGGCTCCTGCCGGTAGACCCGCCAGCCGCGCTCGCGGACGAACGCCCGGACCTCCGCCAGCACCGCGTTGAGCGCGTCGGATTGCAGGAGACACCGCTCGATGTCGAGGATGGCGTCGTAACGTTCGGCCTCGTGGAGCCCCACGATCGCCTGTCCGTCGGCCTCGGCGAACGTGAACTCCATCTTGTTGCGGTACCCGTAGAGCTCCGGCGCGCCGATGATCGGGGCGAGCGGGATCTCCCCGGCGGGACCCAGCCCGCCGAGGCGAGCCAGGCACTCGGCCACCTGGCGCTGCTTGAACTCGAGCTGGACCTCGTACCGCACGTGCTGGAGACGGCAGCCGCCGCAGCGGCCGAAGTACGGACACGGCGGATCCGTGCGGTGCGCGGAGGGGTCCACGACGCGCTCGATCCGCCCCCGCGCGAAGCGCGGCCGGACCTGCGCGAGTCGGACGTCGAGCCGGTCCCCCGGCACGCCGCCCGGGACGAAGACGACGTATCCCCCCGCGCGTGCGACCCCCTCGCCCCCGAACGCGAGGTCGGTCACGTCCACCGTCAGGAGGTCGCCGCGGCGCGCGTGGGCCATCTCGCCCTGCATGCTACGCCACGGGGTCCACAAGCGTCAAACACGCGCGCCGCGCGGCGCCGCGCTTGTGAGCGTTTGCGCACGCGTGCTACGATAGCGAACGCGATCCAGATGAGACACCCTGTGTCAACCCGCACCCGCGTCGGCGACGGAGAGGCAGGCGGCTCCCCTCCCCCCCTGAGGCCGCCGGAGGGACGGGACGTCGCGAGGGCCGCAGGCCCGAGCCGTCCCGGCGATCTGGACGACAGCGGGCGGGGGTGCGCGGGGGCTCGATGAGCGGCCCGAGCCCCGTCGTCCTCTCCCCCTCCTATGCGCGGTACGCGCTCGGGGTGCTGTTCGCGATCAACCTGTTCAACTACGTGGACCGTCAGATCATCTTCGGCGTGTTCCCGCTGGTGCAGGACGACTTGGCCCTGTCGGACACCGCCCTGGGGGCCCTCGGCTCGGCGTTCATGATGGTCTACATGGTGGCCTCGATCCCGCTGGGCATCCTGGGTGACCGCACCGCGCGCAACCGCCTCATCGCCGCCGGGGTCGCCGTCTGGGGCGCGGCGACGCTGCTGTCGGGCCTGGCCCGCTCCTACGGCCAGCTCTTCCTCTCGCGCGCCCTGGTCGGCATCGGGGAGGCCTCCTACGGCCCGACGGCGACCGCCATGGTCTCGGACCTGTTCCCGAAGCCGCGCCGCGGGTTCGTCAACGGGGTCTTCAACGCCGCGATCCCCCTCGGGGGCGCGATCGGGGTCGCCGTGGGGGGGCTGGTGGGCGCGCGCTTCGGCTGGCGCGCGGCGTTCCTCCTCGTCGGCGTGCCCAGCGTGCTGCTCGCCCTCCTCGCGTGGCGCCTCGGCGACCCCCCGCGCGGCGCGCACGACGTGGCCGGGGCCGACGGCCCGCTCACCGCAGCGGCCCCCGCGCCGACCGCCGTCACGGCGGTCCCCGGCCTCCTCGGGGGCATTCTGGGCCTCCTCCGGACGCCGACGTTCCTCATGGTCTGCGCCGTCGGGACGCTGGTCGCGTTCGCGACCGGAGCGTTCGCCGCATGGCTCCCCACCTACCTGTTCCGCGTCAAGGGGTTCGGCCTCCGGGAGGCGGCGGTCGTCTACGGGACGGTCTTTGCGGCGGCCGGGCTCCTCGGGGTGGTCGCGGGCGGGCTCATCGGTGACGCGCTCACGCGCCGGACCCCGGCGGGGCACCTCCTGACCATCGCGGGCGGCTTCATCCTCTCGGCGCCGTGCGGCTTCCTGTTCCTCCTGCACGACCGTCCCGGCGTTTTCGTGCCCGCGCTGTTCTTCGCCGTCTTCTTCCTGGTCCTCTACGTCGGCAGCGTGAACGCGGTGATCCACAACGTCGTCCACCCCTCGCTCCGCGCGACCGCCATCGCCATCTTCGTCCTCCTGATCCACCTGGGCGGTGACGCCGTCTCCCCGGCGGTCGTCGGGCTCATCTCCGACCGGCGCCGCTCGCTCCAGGCCGCGATGCTCCTGCTCCCGGTCATCGTGTTCTTCGCCGGCGTGATCGCGCTGGCCGCCGTGGCCGTCGTCGCCGCGGACATGCGCCGCGTCGAGCGGAGCCTCGCCACCGCAGAGGCGGGCCGCGGCACCCATGGCTGAGCCGGTCCGCGTCGGGGAATTGCTGGCCGCGCTCCCGGGCATCGCCGAGCGCCTGGCCGAGGCGCGGCTCGTCCAGGCCTGGCCCGCGATCGCGGGCCCGGCCGCGGCGCGCTCGCGGGCGGAGGGCGTCGAGTCCGGGTGCCTCCAGGTGACCGTGGACGCCTCGGGGTGGCTTCACCGCCTCACCCTCGAGGAACCGGCGCTCCTCGAGCGGTGCCGCGCCATCGCCCCGATCCGCGGGATTCGATTCCGTCTGGCGCCGCTCGACCGGCAGGCGCGACCCGGAGGAGAAGCATCGTGACAAGGCTCGTGCGAGCGTGGCCACATGGCCTCGTGCTCCTGTCGCTCCTGGGATGCGCGGCGGCGCCGGGCGGCGGCGCGCCCGCACACGAGGTCGTGGCGACGCCCGGGCCCGCCGCCCAGGCCGCGAGCCCGGGCCGCCCCGCGGACGGCACCGTCTACTGGCACGTCGCCGCCGCGCACCTCCACGCCCAGGCGGGCCGGCCCGCCGAGGCCATCGCGGAGCTCCGGAAGGCCCTCGACCGGGACCCGCAGAGCCCCGCGCTCTGGCTCCTCCTCGCGCGGTGGCTGGGCCAGCGCGAGACCTCCCGGCCGCCGAGTGAGGAGGGGCGGTGGGCGGACGCGGTGGCCGCCGCGCAGAAGGCGCTCACGCTCGACCCGGACTCGGTCGCGGCTCATCTGGTCCTGGCGGAGCTCTACCACGCGCAGAAGCGCGACGCCGAGGCCGCCGCGGAGCTCGAGCACGCCATCCGCCTGAACCCGCCCGCGCCCGAGCCGTACGAGATGCTCGCGCGCTACTACGCGGAGCGCAAGGACCACGAGCGGGCGCGGGCGGTCCTCGAGCGGCTCCTCACGGCCCAGCCGCGCCACGCCCGAGCGCACTATCTGCTCGGGCGCCTCGCGATCGACCGGGAGGCCTGGGACGACGCGATCGCGCTGCTCCGGCGCGCCGTCGAGTTCGACCCCGATCAGGACGGCGCCTGGGCGGCGCTGGCCTTCGTCTACGAACAGCAGAAAAAGCTGGACGAGGCGGTGCGAGTCTATCGCCAGGCGGTCGAGGCGAATCCAGACAACCCGGCGATCCGGGACCGCCTCGGCGAGCTCCTGATCCGGCTCGGTCGTCACGCGGAGGCGAGCGAGGAGTACGCCCAGCTGGCTGATCAGCTCCCGAACGAGCCGCGCGTCTGGCTCAAGCTCGGCGCGGTCGAATACGAGCGGAAGGCGTACGATAAGGCGATCGAGGCCTTGCGCCGCGCCCTCCAGCTCGAGCCGGCGAACCTCCGGGCGCGGTTCTACCTCGCGGGCGCCTACATCGACGCGGGGCGCGAAGGCGAGGCGCTCGACGAGCTCGCACGCATCCTTCGGGCCGACCCGCGCTCGATCGACGCGCGCCTCCAGCTCGGTTTCCTCCACAGCCGCGCCAAGCGCTACGAGGAGGCGATCCGCGTCCTCACCGAGGCGATCAACCTCGATCCGAAGCGGCCCGAGCTGTTCCTCTACCTCGGGATGGCTTACTACCGGTCGAACCAGTACGACCGGGCCGTCCGCGCCTACGAAGAGGGCCTCTCCCTCGACGACAAGCACAGGGACCTCCACTTCCAGCTCGGCGTCGTCTACGAGAAGCAGGGCAAGTTCGACGCCGCGGTGACGCAATTCGAGCGGGTCATCACGCTCGACCCGAAGCACGCCGAGGCCTACAACTACGTCGGCTACATGCTCGCCGAGAAGGGGATCCGCCTCGACGAGGCGGAGCGGCTCATCCGCAAGGCCCTCGAGCTCGAGCCGGACAACGGCTACTTCATCGACAGCCTGGGCTGGGCCTTCTACCAGCAGGGCCGCTACGAGGAGGCGCTCCGCGAACTGGTCCGCGCGGTCGAGCTCACCAAGGGCAAGGAGGATCCCGTCATCTACGATCACCTCGGTGACGCCTACCTCAAGGCCGGCAACGAGGCCGAGGCGCTGCGCGCGTGGGAGAAGGCGCTCGAGCTGGACCCCGCGAACGAAGCGGTGAAGGGGAAGGTCGAGCAGATCCGGCTCCGGCGCGAAGGTCGGAAGTAGTGCCCGGCGCGCCGCGGCGCCTCGCTGGCGCGCTCGCGGCTCTGGCCCTCGCGGGCTGCGCCGCGACGCCGGAGGCACCGCCCGCGGTCATCGGCGGCATCCCGGCGGACGAGGTCGGCCAGCTGCTGCGCCGGTGGGAGGCCGAGTGGCGCGAGTTCCGGGGGCTGCGGGCGGCCGTGGACCTCCGCCTCCTCCGCCGCGGGCGCGGTCACCGCGGCGCGGGCGTCCTCCTGATCTCCCCGACGCAGCTCCGCTTCGAGGGGCTCACCCCGCTGGGCCTGCCCGCCCTCGTGGTCTCCGCCGGGCCCGACCGGGTCACGGTCTTCAGCGCGGCCGAGGGCCGGGCCTGGGCCGCGCGCCCGACGGCGGAGGCCATGGGCCGCTGGCTGGGAGTCCCGGTCCCGCCCGACACGCTCATCCGGCTCCTGGTGGGTCACGTGCCGCTTCCCCCGGCTGGTGCCCGCGCCCAGGTCGCCGCCGACGGCGCGATCGAGGTCGCCCCCGAGGGGGGGGCGCCCCGCCAGCGCGTGTGGGTCACGGAGCGCGGATGGCCCGCACGCATCCAGCTCGAGAATGGGGAGATCCTCACCGCGGCGTTCGAGTGGACCGTGGGCGGGGTGCTCCAGAGCGTCACCGTCAGCGCCCCCCGCCGCGCCGTCGAGGCGCACGTCCGGTACCACTCCGCCGAGCACATCGCCCCGCCCTCCGAGGCGTTCGAGATCGTCGTGCCGCCGGGGGTCGCAATCCAGCAGCTCGATTGACTTCAAACCCCCGTCATGCTAGCGTTTTCGCGGTTGGATCGCGGGCGGCGCCTGACCATTCGCGCCCGGGCCAAGGTCAACCTGGGGCTGGAGGTGCTGGGGCGGCGGCCCGATGGTTACCACGAGCTGCTGACCTGCCTCTCGGCCATCGACCTGGCCGACCGGGTGCGCCTCGAGGCCACAGGGGAGGGCATCGAGGTCGCGTGCGACGCCCCGGGGGTCCCGGCCGGTCCTGACAACTTGGCGTGGCGCGCGGCCGAACTGCTCCGGCGCGCGACGGGGACGCAGGCGGGTGGGCGCATCGGCATCGCCAAGGCGATTCCGGTGGCGGCCGGGCTGGGCGGCGGCTCGGCCGACGCGGCGGCGGTGCTGGTCGGGCTGAACCGGTTGTGGGGTACCGGGCTTGACGGGACCCACCTCCACGCCCTCGCCGTCGCACTCGGGATGGACGTCCCGTTCTTCCTGGGCACAGGGCCGGCGCTGGCGGCAGGCCGCGGCGAGCGGCTGAGGCGGGTACGGGCCGGGCGGGGGGTGCCGCTCGTCGTCGTGAACCCGGGCTTCCCGCTGGCGACGCGGGAGGTGTACGGGCGGCTCGAGCCCGGGGACATGAGCCGCGGGAGCCGGGTGCGCGCCCTCGTGCGGGCGCTCCCGGGCGGCCCCCGGGCGATCGCCCCGCGGCTCGTCAACGGGCTCGAAGCGGCGGCGTCGCGCCTCTGGTCGGGGCTCGACGGGGTCAAGGCCGCCCTCGTCGAGGCCGGGGCGCTGGGCGCCGTCATGTCGGGGAGCGGGCCGACCGTGATCGGCATCGCCCCCTCGCCCGCGGCGGCCCGGGCGATCGCCGCCGCGCTCGCGGACCGGCGGTGGCGGGTGTGGGTCGCGCGGACCGTGGCGGGGCCGGCGCTCTCGGTGGTCCGGAGCGCGGGTCCGCACGGCGCGGGAGCAGGGTCGGGCAGCACCTGGGGCGTGGCCAAGCGGTAAGGCGCGGGACTTTGGATCCCGTATTCGGAGGTTCGAATCCTCCCGCCCCAGCCAGATCGCCGCAGGGCAGGCCGGTCCGGGCGTGAGCCCGGACCGGGGTGAGGAGACGCCATGCCGTACGAGTTGAAGCTCTTCTCGGGGAACGCCCACCGCGCCCTCGCCGAGGAGATCGCCGCCGCGCTGGACGTGCGGCTCGGGGAGGCCGAGGTGGGCCGCTTCTCGGACGGCGAGGTCTTCGTCCAGATCAACGAGAACGTGCGGGGGGCCGACGTCTTCGTCGTGCAGCCCACCTGCCCGCCCGTCAATGACAACCTCATGGAGCTCCTGGTGATACTCGACGCGCTCAAGCGCGCGTCGGCCCAGCGCGTCACCGCGGTGCTCCCCTACTACGGCTACGCGCGCCAGGACCGCAAGGTCCAGCCGCGCGTGCCCATCTCGGCGAAGCTCGTCGCCGACCTGGTCACCGTGGCCGGCGCCCAGCGCCTGCTCGCCCTCGACCTGCACGCCGGCCAGATCCAGGGCTTCTTCGACATCCCGGTGGACCACCTCTTCGCCGCCCCGGTGATCATCGAGTACGTCGACAAGCGCAGGTGGACGGATCTCGTCGTCGTCGCGCCCGACGCCGGCGGCGTCGAGCGCGCGCGGGCGATCGCCAAGCGTATCCGGGCCGGCCTTGCGATCATCGACAAGCGGCGCGAGGGGCCGAACGTGTCGCTGTTCATGCACCTCATCGGCGACGTCAAGGGGCGCGACACCCTGATCATCGACGACATGATCGACACCGCCGGAACGCTCGTCCAGGCTGCCGACGCGCTCAAGCGCGAGGGCGCACGCCGGATCCTCGCGTGCGGCGTCCATGCCGTCCTGTCCGGACCGGCGATCGCCCGTATCGAGAGCTCGCCGATCGAGGAGGTTGTCGTCACGAACTCGATCCCGCTCGGCAAGGAGAAGCAACATCCGAAGATCACGGTCCTCTCCGTGGCGTCGCTGCTCGCCGAGGCGATCCGGCGAATCCACGACGAGGAGTCGGTGTCCACGCTGTTCGTCTAACCCCTCCCTGGTGAGAGGGCTGGCAGCGGCTGGATTATCCGCGCGGCCCTGACCGAAGCGCTCCGAGCGCGGGCTTTGCCCGCGCAATCGAACCGGGGGAGGTTCGGAAGGGGGGCAGAGCCCCCCTCCGAGGTGGGAAGGAGAAGCGCCGTCATGAACATCCGAGAACTCTCAGTTCAGCGCCGGGAGGCGATCGGCAAGGGCGCCGTCCGCCGCCTCCGTCGCGAGGGGTGGATTCCGGCCATCCTCTACGGCGCCCACGGCAACCCCGAGCCGCTGGCCGTCGCCCCCAAGGAGATCCAGCGGGTGTTGCACGCCCGCGGCGGCGGGGTCCTGGTGAGCCTGCGCGTGGCCGGCGAGGCCGAGCCACGCACCGCCGTGGTGCGCGACCTCCAGTTCGACCCGGTGCGCGAGACTCTCCTCCACGTCGACCTCCAGGCCGTCCGCATGGACGAAGAGATCACGGTCGAGGTGCCGATCCAGGTCGTCGGCGAGGCGGCGGGCGTCAAGGAGCAGAGCGGGATCCTCGCCGTGCTCCTGCGCACCGTCGAGGTCGCGTGCCTCCCCTCGCTCATTCCCGAGCGCCTCGCCCTCGACGTCTCGTCGCTCCGGATCCACGACGTCCTCACGGTCGCCGACGTCAAGCTGCCCGAAGGGGTGCGCGCGATCACGCCGCGCAACCACGCCCTCGTGACCGTGTCGCCGCCGATGGCGGAGGAGGTGGCGGCGCCGGCCGCAGCGCCGGCCGCGGAGCCCGAGGTCCTCACCGAGCGCAAGGCGGAGGAGGGCACGGAGGAAGAAAAGGCCGAGGCCAAGGCGAAGGCCGAGGCCAAGGCGCCCAGGCCGGAGGCCAAGCCGAAAGAAGAGCCCAAGGCGGCCAAGAAGGAGAAGTAACGACTGCCGGGCGGTCCGGGGACGGCCGGCGTGTCCCAGGAGGCGCAACTCGTCGTCGGGCTCGGCAACCCGGGGCCGGAGTACCGGCAGACTCGGCACAACGTGGGCCAGGCGGTGCTCGACCGCTTGGCCCAGCGGCTCGGCTGTCGCTTCCGCATTCGCGGGGCGGCGGTCGTCGCCCAGGCGGAGTGGGGCGGCGCGCGGCTGTACCTCGCCAAGCCCATCGCGTTCATGAACGCCGTCGGCCCCCAGGTCGCGCGACTCCTCGGAGAGCTCCGGCTGGATCCTGCGGCCCTCATCGTCGTCTCCGACGACCTCGACCTCCCCGTCGGCCGGGTGCGCATCCGCCTGAAGGGCCGACACGGCGGGCACAACGGCGTCCGTTCCCTCATCGCGGCGCTGGGGACGGAGGCCTTCCGCCGCGTCAAGGTCGGGATCGGCCGACCCGAGACCAAGGACGCGGTGGTGGACTGGGTGCTCACGGGCTTCACGCCGGCCGAGCGGGAGGCGCTCCCCGAGATCCTCGAGCGCGCGGCCGACGCTGTGCTGGAGCTGGCCGGCCGCCGCCCACCCGGGTGAACCCGATGGCCACCGGGGCGCACCCACGCCTTGGGCGTGGGGGACCCCGCGCGCGCGTGGACACACCTGGGCGATTGTGGTATAAGCTATACGTTTATCCGGCCGGGATGAGGATGGAAGGGGGGACGCGGATTGACGAAGGTCGTCGTGGAGCCGGACGAGTCCTTCGAGAGCGCGCTCAAGCGCTTCAAGAAGCAGTGCGAGAAGGCCGGTCTCCTCTCCGAACTCAAGAAGCGTCAGCACTACGAGAAGCCCAGCGTCCGGCGCAAGCGCAAGGCCCTCGCGGCGCGCAAGAAGGCCAAGCGGCGGGAGCGGTACTCGGACTGAGATTGGTCCCCCGTGCTCCGCGGTGCCAGCGTGCCACGGCGGGGACCGCTGAGCGTCCACCCACCACGGTCGAGGTCGCGTTGACCCGCGGCGACGTGCTCGGGTGGGAGGCGTTTCGAGAGCTCCTCGCCCGCTTCGCGGCGACGCCCCTCGGCGGCGACCGCGCGCTCGGGCTCCGGTCGAGCCTCACCCCCGCCCTCGTCCACGCCGCCCTCGCCGAGACCCGGGAAGCCCGCTGGGCCCTCACCGCGGAGGGTCCGCCACCCTGGGAGGGTATCGGCGACCCGCGCCCCGCGCTCCGCCAGGTCGCGCTGGAGGGTGCCGTGCTGGACGGCCCCGCGCTCGCCACCCTGGGGCGCGCGCTCGCTGCGGCCGCGCGGCTCGCCGCGTACGGCCGGCGGCTCGGCGCCGGCGCGCCGACCCTCTCCGAGCGCTGGCAGCGACTGCCGACGTGCCCCGACCTCGCCGCGCGCCTCGCCCACGATCTCGACCCCGACGGGCAGCTCCTCGACCGGGCCAGCCCTCGCCTCCGGGCCCTCCGCCGCCAGCTCCAGAGTCTTCGCGGAGAGCTCCAGGCGCGCCTCGAGGCGCTGCTCCAGAGCCCGTCGCTCGCGCCGGTCCTTCAGGAACGCTACGTCACGATCCGGAACGGGCGCTACGTCCTCCCCATCCGGGGCGACGGGCGGCGCGCCGTGCGGGGGATCGTGCACGACCGGTCGTCGAGCGGGGCCACGCTCTTCGTCGAGCCCGAGGAGGTGGTCGACCTCAACAACCGGCTGACGCAGCGGACGCTCGAGGAGCGGGACGAGGCGGACCGGCTCCTCCGGGAGCTCACGCGCCGCGTGCACCAGCACCTCCCCGCCCTCGAGACGCTCGTGGACGGCCTCGGACAGCTCGATCTGGCGTTCGCCCGCGCGGCGCTCGCCGAGCGCCTCGGCGCCTCGGAGCCCGAGGTGCGGGACGGCGCGGACCTCGAGCTCCGCCAGGCGCGCCACCCGCTTCTCAGCGCCCAGCGATGGGACGGGGGACCACCGGTCGTGCCCGTCGACCTCCTGGTGCCCGGCGACCGGCCGGGGCTCCTCGTCAGCGGCCCGAACGCGGGCGGCAAGACCGTGGCCCTCGAGACGGCCGGGCTCCTCGTCCTCATGGCGCAGGCCGGCTGCCACATCCCGGCCGCGGCCGGGAGCCGCCTGCCGATCTGCGACCAGGTGCTCGCCGTCATCGGCGACGAGCAGAACCTCGCCCACGACCTCTCCACCTTCTCCTCGTTCGTCGCCCAGGTGCGGGACATCCTCGCCGCCGCCACGCCGCGCTCGCTCGTCCTGCTGGACGAGCTCGGGGCGGGCACGGACCCCGCCGAGGGCGCGGCCCTCGGCGCCGCCCTGCTCGAGGCGCTGCTCGACCGCGGGGCGCGGGTCCTGGCGACGACGCACCTCGAGCCGCTCAAGATCTTCGCCCAACTCGAGCCGCGGATGACGAACGCGGCCGTCGCCTTCGACACCGAGCGGCTCGAGCCCACCTTCCGGCTCGAATACGGGCGCCCGGGCCCGAGCTACGCCCTGACGATCGCGGAGCGACTGGGGCTCTCCGCGCCGGTCGTCGCGCGGGCGCGCGCCCACCTCGGCGACGCGACCCGGCGTCTCGAGGCGCTCCTCGCCGACCTCGCCGCGCGCGAGCGCGAGGCCGCGGCACGCGCCGCCGACCTCGCGAGTCGCGACGCCGCGGCCGCCGACGCGGC
>CAYQDR010000056.1:0-28000 GCA_964416315.1 uncultured bacterium | reverse complement strand
CCGGGAAGCCGCGGCGGGACGAGGCCTCAGTCATTCGAGACCCCCCGCACCCCCGTCCCCTCCCACCCTTCGGGGGGAGGGGAGGCCGGGGCTCCGGACGCCGGCCGGGAAGCCGCGGCGGGACGAGGCCTCAGTCATTCGAGACCCCCCGCACCCCCGTCCCCTCCCACCCTTCGGGGGGAGGGGAGGCCGGGGCTCCGGACGCCGGCCGGGAAGCCGCGGCGGGACGAGGCCTCAGTCATTCGAGACCCCCCGCACCCCCGCCCCCTCCCACCCTTCGGGGGGAGGGGAGGCGCGGCTGGCCGGGACCGCCCGGGGCGCCACGCGGCCATCGGCGGGTCAACGGGCGCTGTCCCATTCTACTACCGCCAGGCGCGGCTCGCGGCCTCGGCCTCGAGGGTGAGCAGCCGGTACCGCCGGGCGGCCAGGTAGGCGTAGGTGCAAAGGAAGGCCAGGACGTTCACGAGCAGGGCGATGAACATCGCCCGGTCCATCGTGGGCGCCTGGGGCCGCAGCAGCGTCGCGGGCTGGTGGAGGGTCCGCCACCACTGGACGGAGAAGTGGATGATCGGCACGTCGAGCGCGCCCACGATCCCCACGACGGCGGCGTACGTCGCCGCCCGCTCGCGGTCTTCGACGACGGTCCGGAGCAGGAGATAGCCGAGGTAGATGACGAAGAGGAGCGCCGTGGAGGTCAGCCGCGCGTCCCAGGTCCACCAGGTGCCCCAGGTGGGCTTGCCCCAGATCGATCCCGTCGCGATGGCGACCCCGATGAAGCAGACGGCCAGCTCGCCCGAGGCGGCGGCGAGGCGGTCCCACGCCATCCGACGGGTCCAGAGGTAGGCGATGCTCGCGACCAGGACGACGCCGATGACGAGGTACGCCGTCAGGATCGCGGGAACGTGGAGGTACATGATGCGTTGGACGTTGCCTTGCACGGCGTCCCGCGGCGCCCAGCCGAGTCCGGCGCCGAGCCCCGCGACCAGCAGGAGGACCGTGAGGATCCCGAGAGCCCGGGCCACGATCAGGCCTCGAGGACGAACTCGAACGTCAGGAGCCCCGCGACGAGGAACACGAGGTCGAAGCCAAGGAGGAGCTGCCACCACGGCGCCGTGGCCGCCCACGGCTCCCCGGCGAGCGCCGCCTCGGTGAGGCGGACCGAGGCGAGCAGCAAGGGGACGGCCAGAGGCAGGAGCAGCACGGGGAGCAGCACCTCCCGCGCCCGGAGTTGCGCGGTCATGGCGGCGAAGAGCGTGCCGACGGCGGCGAAGCCGACCGTCCCGCCGAGCGCGACCAGGGCGAGCCCCGGCAGGGCAGGCCAGAGGTCCAGGTTGTAGAAGAACCCGGTGGCCGCGACGAACACGGCCTCCATCGCGAGCATGAGCGCGGTGGTCGCGGCGACCTTCCCCGCGTAGATCGCCCCCTTGTCTCCCGGCGCGAGGATCAGCCCGTCCAGGCAGTCGTTCTCGCGCTCGAGCGCGAAGGCGCGGCCGAGCCCGAGGAGCCCCGCCAGGATGAAGGCCAGCCAGTAGAGCCCGGGCAGCGCCGCCCGGATCCGGTCGCGATCGGGGCCGAGGGCGAAGTAGAAAATGAAGAGGAGCAGGATCGCGAAGAAGGCGAGGGCGTTCGCCCCTTCCTTGGCGCGTCGCTCGACCAGGAGGTCCTTCCAGAAGACCGCGCGGGCCGTGCGGGCGAAGGTGCTCACGGCGGAACCCCGGTCACACGCCCGCCTCGGTGGCCGCGACGTACAGGCGCTGGAGGGTGTCCTGCGTCAGCGCGCTCCGGGGCTGATCGGCGGCGAGGCGCCCACCGGCGAGGATCGCCACGCGGTCCGCGACCGCGAGGCCGCGGGCGAGGGAGTGGGTCACGACGATCGCGGCGCCGCCCTCCGCTCGGAAGCCGTGGATGTACTCCTCGAGCCGCTTCATGCTCTCCTGGTCGAGCCCCGCGAACGGCTCGTCGAGGAGAAGCACGCGCGGGCGCCGCAGCATGACCCGGGCCAGCGCCAGGCGCCGCCGGGTCCCGCTCGAGAGCTCCCGCGCGCGGGCGTCCCCCTGCGCCTCGATCCCGACGCGCGCGAGCGCCGCGGCGAGCGCCTGGCGGTCGGGTGGCGCGCCCGCGAGGGCTTGGGCGAAGGTCAGGTTCTCGGTGGCCGTGAGGTCGTCGTAGAGCTGGGTCCCGTGGCCCACGACACCGACCAGCCGGCGCACCGCCTCGCGCTCCGCCACCAGGTCGTGACCGCCGATGCGCCCCCCGCCGGCGGTCGGGCGGATGAGGGTTGCGAGCAGCCGCAGGAGCGTCGTCTTGCCGGAGCCGTTGGGGCCGAAGACGGTGAGGACGCTGCCGGCCGGAACGGCCAGGCTCAGGCCGACGAGCGCCGGCTGCGCGCCATAGACCTTCGTCAGCCCGGAGACTTCGATCATGGCCCCGGCCAACACGATACCATCCCCGGGCGCGGGGCGAGAGCGGCCGGAGGGGGGCGGGGCCCCCTCCGTGGCGTCTAGACGATGCGCATCGCCCGCAGGCGGGCGACCCGTTCCCCGATCGGCGGGTGGGTCGAGAACAGGGCCAGCAGGCTCCGGCCCGAGAGCGGGTTCACGATGAAGAGGTGCGCGGTCGCGGGGCTCGCGTCCATGGGCACGATCCGGCTCGCCTCGTGGAGCTTCTCGAGCGCGGAGGCGAGGGTATCCGGGCGGCGCGTGAGGTGGGCGCCCGTGGCGTCCGCCCCGTACTCGCGCGAGCGGGAGACGGCGAGCTGGATGAGCATCGCCGCGAACGGGGCGAGGATCGCCGTGACGACGAGCGCGATCGGGTTCATTCCGCCCCCGTCGTCGTCGCGCGAGGAGCCGAAGAACGCGGCCCAGCGGGCCATGTTCGCGAGCATCATGATGGCGCCGGCCATCGTCGCCGCGATGGTCGAGATCAGCACGTCGCGATTCAGGACGTGGGCCAGCTCGTGGGCGAGGACCCCCTCCAGCTCGCTCGCGTTCATGATCCGGACGATCCCCTCCGTCACGGCCACGGCCGCGTGCTGGGGGCTGCGCCCGGTCGCGAAGGCGTTCGGGGCGGGGGAGGGGATCACGTAGAGCCGCGGCATCGGGATGCGCGCGCGGGTCGCGAGAGTCCGCACGATCCGGTGAAGTTCGGGCGCCTCGGTCTCGTCGACCGGGCGGGCCCGGTACATCGCCAGGACGATCTTGTCCGAGAACCAGAACGCGGCGAAGTTCATCACGACTGCGAGCCCGAACGCGAACACCATGCCCCCCCGCCCGCCGAGCGCTCCCCCGATCAGGAGGAACAGCCCCATCAGCAGGCCGAGGAGCAGGGTGGTCTTGAGCGTGTTCTGCATGGCCGACACCCTCCTGGCGGCGAGCACGGATTTCCCGTGTCGCCTTCGAACGTTCACCCCGAGCCTAGCAGACGCTCCGGAGGGGGTCAAGGAAGCCGCGGCGCGTCATCATGCGCCCCCGGGCGCCTTTTCCCTTGACACTCGGGAGGGCGGACTCTATAATGCGCTGGATTCGGAAAGGTCCTATTTTTCGGGCACTTATTCCGGGTCGCCGGACAGGGTGGCCAGCATGCTGATCCGCGTTTCCGAGATTCCGGACGAGGGTGTCCGTGTGGATTCCCCGGACCTGCCTGGCGTGTTTCCCGAGGCGGGCTGGACCCTCGACCGGATCGGGCTCCTGATCGAGCGTCAGGGTCAGGAGGTGGTCGTGGTGGGGTCCTTCGAGGCGACGGCGCGGCTCGACTGCAGCCGGTGTCTCGAGCCCCTGGTCACCCGGGTCGCTCCCGCCGTGGACGTGCACCTGCTCCCGTCGCCGAGGGCCCGTCACGAGGAGGTCGAGCTGGGCCGCGACGAGCTCGAGGTGGACTTCTATCAGGGGGACACCCTGGACGTGGACGGGCTTCTCCGGGGCGAGGTGCACCTGGCCCTGCCGATGAAGCCGCTCTGCCGCGCGGAGTGCCGGGGTCTCTGCCCGGTCTGCGGCGGCAACCGGAACCTGAAGCCTTGCGCGTGCGCGGCACGCTCGGTCGACCCGCGCCTCGCGCCGCTCGAGGCGCTGCGACGCCCCCGATAGGAGATTCCGTCGATGCCTCTACCGAAGCGCCGCCACTCCAGAACTCGCGGCCGGAAGCGCCGGACGCATTACAAGCTGGCCGGACCGACGCTCTCCATCTGCCCCCAGTGCCGCGAGGCCAAGCCGCCGCACCGCGTCTGCCCGCACTGCGGTTACTACAAGGGGCGGGAGGTCCTATCCGTCGAGGGCGCCTAGTGCGGGGCCAATTGACTTCGCCTAGCGTCGTCCTCGGTCGTCGGCCCGGCTCAACGTATGCGGCATACGCCTCGCCAGTCCTCCTCCCTGCGTCCTAGCTATGCTCGTCACTTGGCCCCGCACGTCCGGCAACCCTCGTGCCGCGCGGCCGAGTTCCGTCGAGGGCGCCTAGGCCTCGCCGCGTCCGAGCGGTGGCCGCGTCCGCGACGAGGGGGGGTCGGTGCCGCCTGACCCCATGAAGATCGCGGTCGATGCGATGGGCGGTGACGTGGGACCCCCCGTCACCGTCGAGGGAGCGGTCGCAGCCGCGCGCGACGATGGGGTCGAGGTCGTCCTGGTCGGGGACAAGGCGGCGATCGAGCGCGAGCTGGCGCGCCATCGCCCCGAGGGCCTCTCCCTCACCGTCCGCCACGCCTCCCAGGTCGTCGAGATGCACGAGCCCCCGGCTCAGGCGCTCCGCCGGAAGCGCGACTCCTCGATGCGCGTGGCAGCGGAGCTGGTGCGGGACGGCGAGGCGGCGGCGTTCGTGTCGGCCGGGAACACGGGGGCGGCGATGGCGATCGCCATGTTCACGCTCGGCGTGCTCCCCGGGGTGGACCGCCCGGCGATCGCCGTGCCCCTGCCCAACCTCAAAGCCCGCACGATCCTGCTCGACGTCGGGGCGAACATGGACCCGAAGCCGCGGCATCTCGTGCAGTACGCCCTCATGGGTCACGTCTATGCGCGGGACATTCTCGGCGTCGCCTCGCCTCGGATCGGGCTGCTCTCGGTGGGGGAGGAGGAGGGGAAGGGCAACGAGCTCGTGCGCGAGGTGTTCAAGGCGCTCGAGGCCATGCCGCTGAACTTCATCGGGAACGTCGAGGGGCGCGACATCTACAACGGCAACGCGGACGTCGTCGTGACCGACGGGTTCACGGGCAACGTCGCCCTGAAGATCTCGGAGGGGCTCGCCGACATGCTCGTCCACCTGATCCGCGAGGAGCTGATCCGCACGCCCATGGCGAAGCTCGGCGCCCTCCTCGTCCGCCCGGCGTTCCGGCGATTCTGGAAGCGCGTGGACTACAACGAGCTGGGCGGCGCGCCCCTCCTCGGCATCAACGGCGCCTGCATCATCAGCCACGGCGCGTCGCCGCCGCGCGCGGTCAAGAACGCCATCCGAGTCGCCGCCGAGTGGGTGCGGCTCGAGGTGAACGCGCACATCCGCGCGGCGTTGACTGGCGAGCTCGGGCAGGCGGCAGCCGAGCCGCGCCGGGGCCGCGCCGACGACCAGGCCGGGAAGGCGGGCGTGCCCGGCCGGGCTTGACACGTCCCTCGACGTGTGTCAATGAAGGGTGACCTCCGCCTGGCCTTCTGTTTCCCCGGGCAGGGCTCCCAGTCGGTCGGGATGGGGCGCGGCTTCCACGACGCGTCGCCGGGGGCGCGTGCGGTCTTCGAGGAGGCCAGCGACGCGCTCGGGCTGGACGTGGCGAAGCTCTGCTTCGAGGGCCCCGGGGAGACGCTCCAGCTCACCGCGAACACGCAGCCCGCGGTTCTGGCCGTGAGCGTCGCTGCGACGACGCTGCTCGCCGAGCGCGGTCTCGAGCCCTCGGTCGTGGCCGGTCACAGCCTCGGGGAGTACTCGGCACTGGTCGCGGCGGGCGCGCTGGCCTTCCGGGACGCGGTGCGGCTGGTGCGGCGGCGTGGCGAGTTCATGCAGGAGGCGGTGCCGGTGGGCACGGGAGCCATGGCGGCGATCCTGGGACTGGACCTGCCCGTCGTCGAGGAGATCTGCCGGGAGGCGGGGGCCGGCCAGGTCGTGGACGTGGCCAACATCAACGCGCCGGGTCAGGTCGTCGTCGCGGGCCACCTCGCTGCCGTCGAGCGCGCGGTCGCCCTCGCCGCGCAGCGCGGCGGGAGGCGGAGCGTCCTCCTGCCCGTGAGCGCGCCGTTCCACTGCCGGCTCATGGCGCCGGCCGCCGAGCGGCTCGCGGCCGTCCTCGCCGGGGTGCCGACGGCGCCCCCGCGCCTCGCCGTCGTCCGCAACGTGGACGCCGGGCTGACGACCCGCGCCGACGAGGTGGCGCCCTTCCTCGTGCGGCAGGTCACGGCGCCGGTGCGCTGGACAGAGTGCGTGGGGCGGATGGCGGCCGAGGGGGCGCGGGCGTTCCTCGAGGTCGGTCCGGGGCGCGTCCTGACGGGGCTGCTCAGGCGGATCGACGGGTCCCTCGCGGGGTTCGCGGTGGAGGATCCGGGCGGGCTCGAGAAGGCCGTGGCGGCCCTGGGTGGCTGAGGGGTCGCCGTGGGCGGACCGCTGGACGGACGGGTGGCCATCGTGACGGGCGGCACGCGCGGCATCGGGCGGGCCATCGTTCGCGCCCTCGCCGGGGACGGGGCGGCCGTCGTGCTCACCGGCCGCGACCCCGCGCGCGTGGCCGAGGCCGCACGCGAGGCCGAGGCGCGAGGGGCGCAGGCCCTCGGCCTGGTCGCGGAGATGGGCCAGAGCGAGGACATCCAGCGGATGGTCGACGAGGCCAAGGAGCGGTTCGGGCGGATCGACCTCCTGGTCAACAATGCCGGCATGACGCGGGACGGGCTCCTCATCCGGATGAAGGACGCCGACTGGGACGAGGTCCTCGGGGTCAACCTGCGGGCCGCCTTCCAGGCGCTGCGCGCCTCGGCTCGCGTCATGGTGCGGCAGCGCTCGGGTCGGATCGTGAACATCGTCTCCACGGCCGGCGCGATGGGGACCGCCGGGCAGGCGAACTACTCGGCGGCCAAGGCGGGGCTGATCGGGCTGACGAAGTCGGCCGCACGGGAGCTGGCGCACTGGGGTATCCTGGTCAATGCCGTGGCGCCCGGGCTGATCGCAACCGACATGAGCGCCGCGCTGTCGAGCGAGATGCGCGAGGCGTACATTGCCCAGGTGCCGCTCAAGCGGATCGGGACGCCGGAGGAGGTGGCGGAGGTCGTGCGCTTCCTCGCCTCGGACGGCGCCTCCTACATCACGGGTCAGGTGATCCACGTCAACGGCGGGCTGTACATGTGAGGAGGTGAGGATCGGCGATGACGACCAAATCCGTCGAGGAGCGGGTGAAGGAGATCATCTGCGAGCAGCTTTCCGTGGAAGACAGCGAGGTGACCCCGTCCGCCAAGTTCATCGAAGACCTCGGAGCTGACTCCCTCGACACGGTGGAACTGGTCATGGCGTTCGAGGAGGAGTTCGGGCTCGACATCCCGGACGAAGACGCGGAAAAGATCGCCACGGTCGGCGACGCGATCCAGTACATCAAGGACAACACCTGAGCCGGTGAGGCGGCGGCGCGACGGAGGCACGGCGGTGGAGCGCGGCACGGTGCGAGTCGTGGTGACGGGCGTCGGGGCCTTGACGCCCGTTGGCAACTCCGCCCGGGAGTTCTGGGCGGCGGTCTGCGAGGGGCGCTCGGGGGTCGGGCCGATCACCCACTTCGACCCGAAGCGCCTCGACACCCGGATCGCCGCCGAGGTCAAGGGGTTCGACCCGCTTCGCCTGACGGACAAGAAAGACGCGAAGAAGATGGATCTGTTCATCCACTACGCTCTCGCCGCCGGCGTGGACGCGGTGGAGGACGCCAAGCTCGACTTCGCGCAGGTGGACCCGACGCGGGCCGGGGCCCTGGTCGGCTCGGGGATCGGCGGCATCGACTCGATCCTGCGCTGGTACGACGTCCTGAGGGAGCGGGGGGCGGACCGGATCTCCCCCTTCTTCGTGCCCTCGCTGATCGTCAACATGGCCGCCGGCCAGCTCTCGATGCGCTACAAGCTCAAGGGGCCGAACTCCGCCGTCATCACCGCCTGCGCCACGGGCAACCATGCGATCGGGGACGCGTTCAAGATCATCCAGCGGGGCGACGCCGACCTCATGCTGGCCGGCGGGTCGGAGGCGATCATCAACGAGCTCTGCGTCGCGGGCTTCTGCTCGATGAAGGCCCTCTCGACCCGGAACGACGAGCCCGACCGGGCCTCGCGCCCCTTCGACCGGGACCGGGACGGGTTCGTGGTCGGCGAGGGGGCGGGGGTGGTGGTCCTCGAGAGCCTGGAGCACGCGCGGCGGCGCGGGGCGCGGATCTACGCCGAGGTGGTCGGCTACGGGATGACGGCCGACGCGTACCACATGACCGCGCCGGATCCGGAGGGGGACGGGGCGATGCGGGCCATGGCCGCGGCCGTGGGCGATGCGGGCATCCCTCCGGAGAGCGTCGGCTACATCAACGCGCACGGGACCTCGACCCCGTACAACGACAAGACCGAGACGCTCGCGATCAAGCGGGTGTTCGGCGACCATGCGCACCGGCTCGCGGTGTCGTCGACGAAGTCGATGATCGGCCACCTCCTCGGCGCGGCGGGGGGCGTCGAGGCGGTCGTGACGGTGCTCGCGCTCTACCACGGCGTGCTGCCGCCCACCGTCAACTACGACACACCGGATCCGAACTGCGATCTCGACTACGTGCCGAACGCGGCGCGCAAGGCGCAGGTGGACGTCGCCCTGTCCAACGGGTTCGGATTCGGCGGGACGAACGCGACCTTGGCGTTCCGCCGATTTCAGGAGTAGTCCCGCGCCGATAACCGTCGCATCTCGGCGTTCTCCAGCTCGCCGGGACGCGCTCGGCCTGCGGCCTCGCGGGCGTCCAATCCCTCCGGCCGGGTCGTCGGCGGGCCGTACCTTTGCGGGGTACCCGGTCCCGCCCCTGGCGGGCCGGGTCGTACGTCTCGGCCCGCCTCTTCCCTGCGTCCTCCGGCTCGCCGGGACGCGCTCGGCCTGCGGCCTCGCGGACGTCCCGTCCCTCCGGTCGGATCTGCTCGGTTCTCGGCGCGGGATTCGCACCCTTCGCCCGTGACCCAGGCAGCGGCCCTCGGAGACCTCCAGGGCCGGCTCGGTCACGCCTTCCACGACCCCGACCTGCTCGCGCGCGCCCTGACGCACCCCTCGTACGCCCACGAGCACCCCCCGACGCCGCACAACGAGGCGCTCGCCTTCCTCGGTGACGCGGTGCTGAGCCTGCTCGTCGCCGAGTGGCTCCTGGCCCGGACCCCCGAGGACGGCGCGGGACCGCTGACCCAGCGACGCGCGGCCCTCGTCTCGGACCGGAACCTCGCCGCGTGGGCGGCGCGCCTCGGGGTGCCCGACCGCCTCCGTCTCGGTCGTGGCGAGGAGCAGAGCGGGGGGCGGGGGAAGGAGTCGATCCTGGCCGCCGCGCTCGAGGCGGTGGTGGCGGCGGTCTACCTCGACGCTGGGCTCGAGCCGGCCCGACGCCTCGTCGCCGCGCTCGCGGGCGTGGAGTCGCCCTGAGATGCGAGACGCCGGAGCGCCGGTCGCGGCGCAGGTGCGCGCGGCGCCCGGCGAGGCGCCGGTCGCCCCGCTCTGGCGGCCGCGCACCTTCTTCCTCGTCCTGGCCGGCTTCGCGGTCGGTCACATCCTGCTGCGCCTGGCGGTCTCCCCGGTCCTGACGATCGACGACTCCCGGGAGGCCGTCTTCGGGCAGACGCTGGAGTGGGGCTACCTCCCGCGGCAGCCGCCCCTCTACAACTGGCTCGTCTGGGGCGCGTTCCGGCTCTTCGGCGTCGGGCTCCTGGGCCTGACGGCGGTCAAGTACGCGCTGCTCGTGCTGGCGTACGCCTTCGTGTACTTGAGCGGGCGGCGGATCCTGCCGGACGCGCGGCTGGCGGTCCTCGGTGCCGCGAGCCTCCTGTTGATGATCCCCATCGGCTGGGTGGCCCACGCGGACCTGACGCACAGCGTGGCGGTGCTCGCCGCCGCCGCGGCGACGTTCCACGCGCTGGTCCGGCTCGCCGCGTCCGGGAGCCCCGGCGCCTACCTGGTCCTCGGCCTGGCGCTCGGCGCGGGCATGCTCTCCAAGTTCAGCTTTGCGCTCTTTGCGGCGGCGCTGCTCGTCGCGGGCGTCACCGTGCCGGAGTTCCGCGCCCGGATCCTCGACCGGCGCCTCCTGCTGTCGCTGGCGGTGGCGGGCATCCTGCTGGTCCCGTACTTGGTCTGGTTCTACGGGCACGAGTTCTCGCTGGCGCGCCTGTACGCCCTCGAGGTGCGCGCGGAGCTCCGCACGGGCTACTTCCGGGGCCTGGCCGAGGGCCTCTACTACATCGTCCGGGTCACGCTCTACTACCTGGCGCCCCTCGGGATCGTGCTGCTCGTGCTCTTCCCCGAGGGATGGCGATCGCCGGCGGCTGCCGACGACCCGCGGGCCACGGGCCGCCGGCTGCTCGGGCGCTTCTTTCTCGCGGAGTTCGGCCTCCTCCTCGCCGCGGCGCTGGTCGGAGGCCTCACGTACCTGAAGTTCCGGTGGATGATGCCGGCGTTCGTCCTGGCGCCGCTCTACATCTTCTCGCGGCTCGATCCCGCGCGTCTGGACGGTGCCCGGATGCGGCGACTCGCCGCGATCCTCCTCGTCTTCGAGCTCGGCGTCGCCGCCGCCTTCGCCGCCAACGTCTACCGCGGCGACCGGCTCGGACGACCATCCCGCCTCAACGCCCCGTATGACGCCGTCGCTGCCGAGCTCGGGGCGGCGGGATTCACGGGCGGGACGATCGTGGCGGGGGAGGGGCCGATCGGCGGAAACCTCCGGCTCTGGTTTCCTCGGGCCCGCGTTGTCACGCTCGAAAGTCCCTACTACGTGCCGCCCGGGTTCGGGCGGGGGCAGTGTCTCGTCGTCTGGGAGCGCGCTCGGGGGGTACCGAGGGAGCTCCGGGAGTTCGCCGCCTCGGCCTTCGGGGTCGAGCTCGGCGACGTCCCGTCCGCGCGCCTCGTCGAGGCGCCGTATCGCTTCGCGCCCTCCCGGGTGCTGCGCGTCGGCTACGTGCTCCTGCCCGACGGCGCGGGCCGCTGCCGGTAGTGCCGGTCCCATAGCTCGTAGGGGAGCCGGCGCGGCGGGTGGCACGGCGAACGGGCACCCGCAAGCGGGTACCCGACGCCGCCCGCAGCGACAGGGCCCCACTGGGGGATGGGTGGCGCGAGGACGGCGTGGGCTGTTCGCCGTGACAGGACCCCAGGGTCTCCACTGCGAGCGCGCGCGTTGCCGTGCCAGGGGACCCATGCTAAGGTGAGCGACGGGTCACGCCGCATGCGATTCTGGTCCGGCCGCCCGCCCGAGCCCCCGGCTCCCGCGGAAGACCTCCTGCTCCTGGAGCCGCTGCTCCGGGGACAGCTCGAGGACGTCCTCGCGGTGGAGCAGCGGCAGGTCTGGGGGCACTCCCTCGCCTTCGGCGGCCGGCTCCGGGTCACCCCCGGCCGCGCGCTCGAACTGCTCGACGGGCGCTTCGCGCCCCACGGGTACTCACCCTTCGTCCGCGAGGAGCGCGGGACGGCGTGGGTGTACGCGCTGCCGCGGGCGGAGCTCAGCGACCGGCCGAACCCGCTCGTGAATCTCGGCCTGTTCCTCGCCACGGTCCTGACGACGCTCCTGGCCGGCGCCGTATCCCTCGGGGGCGTGTCCCCGACGGAGCTCCTGAGCGCCCCGAGCCGGCTCCTCGCGGGCGCGCCGTTCTCCGCCTCCCTGCTCGCGATCCTGGTGGTGCACGAGTTCGGGCACTACACGCTTGGCCGGCGTCACGGCATGCCGATCACCTTGCCGTACTTCATCCCGGTCCCGCCGGTTCCCCCGTTCCTTCTCGGGACGCTCGGCGCCGTCATCCGCCTCCGCGGCCCCGTCCGCAATCGGCGGTCGCTGTTCGACATGGCGGTGGCGGGGCCGCTCGCCGGGCTCGCGGTGGCCATTCCGATCTACGCCGTCGGGCTCCAGCTCTCCTCGATCGTGCGCATCCCGCCGCAGGGCGAGGGGCTCTACATCGAGTTCGGCGATGCGCTCCTCACCCGGCTCATCGGCTGGCTCGTGCTCGGCCCGCTCCCGCCGGGGCACGATGTCCAGCTCCATCCGGTCGGTGTGGCGGCATGGTTCGGCTTCTTCGTCACGGTGCTGAACCTGATCCCGGCGGGCCAGCTCGACGGCGGGCACATGGTCTACGCCCTCTTCGGGCGCCGACACGCCCTGATCTCGAAGCTGGCGGTCGGGGGCCTCGTCGCCATCGGGATCGCGTTCGGGAGCTTGAACTGGCTCGTCTGGGGCGCGCTGATCGTCGTGCTGATGGGCTTCCAGCACGCGCCGCCGATGGACGACATCACGCCGCTCGACCCCTGGCGGCGCGCGCTCGGGATCTTCAGCCTGATCCTCCTCTTCGTCCTCCTGCCGCCGGTCCCGCTGTCCGTGCGTTAGATCGGAGGAACCTGTGCGCGTCGCGCTCGTCCAGATGAACAGCCAGGACGACAAGGCCGCCAACCTCGAGCGGGCGGAAGGCCTCGTGGCGCAGGCGGCGGCGTGGGGGCCCGACCTGGTCGTCCTGCCGGAGCTGTGGACGTACCTCGGCCCCCGCAAGCGCCACGCGGAGGTGGCCGAGCCCATCCCGGGGGAGACCTCCGAGCTGCTCGCGCGCCTGGCCGCGCGCTACCGCTTCTGGCTCGTCGGCGGCTCGTGGCTCGAGGCCGTCGAGGGCAGCGAGCGCTTCTACAACACGAGCCTCGCGTTCAACCCCGACGGCGAGATCGTCGCGCGCTACCGGAAGCTCCACCTCTTCGACGTGGAGGTGGACGGGAAGGTCTACGCGGAGTCGGCGACGATGGCCCCGGGCGACGAGGTCGTCGTCGCGGAGCTCGGCGGCGCCCCGGTCGGCCTCACGATCTGCTACGACCTCCGGTTCCCGGAGCTCTACCGGCGCCTCGCGGCGCGCGGCGCGCGGCTCGTCACCGTGCCCTCCGCCTTCACCATGGAGACGGGGAAGGACCACTGGGAGGTGCTGCTGCGCGCGCGGGCGATCGAGAACCAGGTCTGCGTGCTCGCCGCGGCCCAGTGCGGCCCGCACCCGCCGGCGAACGCCTGTTACGGCAACGCGATGATCGTGGATCCGTGGGGCACTGTCCTCGCGCGCGCCGGCTACCGCGAGGGCGTCGTCGTCGCCGATGTCAACCTCGCCGAGCAGGAGCGCCTGCGCCTCTCGCTCCCCGCGCTCCAGCACCGGCGCGCGGATCTCTTCACGTTCTGACGGGCCCCCGGTGACGGCGCCGCCGGACCCGGGCTCCGAGGATCGCCCATGCCCGGGAACCTTGACCTGAAGGAGCTCGAAGCGCTCGTCCGCCGTGACGAGATCGACACCGTCCTGACCGTCTTCCCCGACCTGCAGGGGCGCCTCATGGGGAAGCGCGTGGTCGGTCGCTACTTCCTCGACCACGTCGCGGCGGAGGCCGTCCACGCCTGCGCGTACCTCCTCACGGTGGACGTGGACATGGAGCCGCTCCCCGGCTACAAGTTCGCGTCGTGGGCGACGGGCTACCAGGACATCAAGGCGGTGCCGGACCTCGTGACGCTGCGGCGCATCCCGTGGCTCCCGAAGACGGCGCTCGTCTTCTGCGACGTCTACACGGAGGAGGGCGAGCCGGTGGCGGTGAGCCCGCGCTGGATCCTCAAGCGGCAGGTCGAGCGCGCGCGGAAGGCGGGCTACCGGGTGATGGTGGGCTCGGAGCTGGAGCTGTACATCTTCAAGGAGACCTACGCCGAGGCCCGCGCGAAGCGCTACCACGGCCTCACGCCCGTCTCGGACTACCTCGAGGACTACCACATCCTCCAGACCACGAAGGAGGAGGGGCTGGTCCGCGCGATCCGGAACGGGATGGAGGGGGCGGCCGTCCCGGTCGAGTTCTCCAAGGGCGAGTGGGGCTGCGGGCAGGAGGAGATCAATCTCCGCTACGCCGAGGCCCTCGAGATGGCCGATCGGCACACGCTCTACAAGCACGGGGCCAAGGAGATCGCGCACGCGCAGGGGCTGTCGGTGACCTTCATGGCGAAGTACGACATGGGGGCCGCGGGCTCGTCCTTCCACCTCCACTCGAGCCTGTGGGACGGAGCGGGCCGCCGGAACCTCTTCCACGAGAAGGGGAAGCAGTACGGCTCCGCGCTCTTCGGCCACTGGCTCGCCGGACAGATGGCGATGGCGCGCGAGCTCGCGTACTTCTACGCCCCGTACGTCAACTCCTACAAGCGCTACCAGGCGGGCTCCTTCGCGCCGACGCGGATCGTCGCGGGCCGGGACAACCGCACGTGCGGCTTCCGGCTCTGCGGCGAGGGGCGGGGGTTCCGGGTGGAGAACCGGATCCCGGGCGCCGACGCGAACCCCTACCTCGCGTTCGCGGCGACGATCACGGCCGGGCTGCACGGGATCGAGAAGAAGCTGAAGGCGCCACCGATCTACGAGGGCAACGCATACGAGGACGCGAGCCTGCCGCAGGTGCCGAAGACCCTCCGGGAGGCGATCGGGGAGCTCGAGCGGTCGCGGGTCGCGCGGGAGGCGTTCGGCCGGGAGGTCGTCGAGCACTACCTCCACACGGCGCGGCTCGAGCAGCAGGCCTTCGACCAGATCGTGACCTGCTGGGAGCTCACCCGCAACTTTGAGCGGATCTAGGGGGTGCCGGCCTGGCGTCCTTTGGAAGGGCGGGGACCAAGTCGCTGCAACGTCCAGTCAAGATGGGGAGACAAGCGATGGCTCTCATGGGATCTCGGCCGCCAGTACAGCCCGGAGAGGCGGCGCCGGATTTTGCGGTGCCGGCCGTGCACCGCGAGGGGACCGTGTCCCTCGCCGACTACCGGGGCCGGAGCCCGCTGTTGCTCGCCCTCTATCGGGGACTCTACTGACCCTTCTGCCGGCGGCACGTCGTGCGGCTACAGATCACGGCAGAGAAGCTCGGGCGGTTGGGGGTCGAGACGCTGGGGATCGTCGGCTCGGGGGTGGAGCGCGTTCGCTTTTTCTTGCGGTTCCGTCCCGTTCGCGGCCCGCTGGGCGCCGATCCTGACCTGAGCACGCACCGCGCCTACGGCCTGCCCCACAGTCCAGTCACGCCCGAGATCTGGGGCGCGATCGGGTCCGCCTACGATAATCTGGCGCGCGAGCTTGGAGTGCAGGTAGCCGAAGGGAAGGCGCGAGAGATCATCGGCCGACTCGATGGCTTCGAGCCGGCCGCGAGTGAGCATGCAGAATTCCAGCGGCACCAGATCCAATTCACCGGGCAGTTCCTTGTGGATCGCGAGGGCATTGTCCGATGGTCGAACGTCGAGGGTGCCAGGGAAGGCCTGGCAGGCATGGACAAGTTCCCGGGTGACGAGGAACTGCTCGCGGCGGCCGCGGCGCTGCCGAGGTGACTCGTTATCCTCGGAGATCGCTTCGGCCGGCGGCCCGAGCCGACGGGTGGCGACGGGTGAGCCCCAGAGCGCCGCGCGAAGTGGGACCCCTTTAGCTTCCTCCCGCGATTCCCGGGATCGCGGGAGGAGGTAAACGGGTGACGGAGCGCGGCGCGGCTGTGGGCGAACCCGGAGACAGGACCCGTCGGCTCAGACCGCGGGAGATGGACATGGACGAGGCGGGGCTGGGACCGAGGTTGCCGGGGAAGGTCGCGTTCATCACGGGCGCCGGGATGGGGATGGGCCGCGAGGCCGCCGTGCTCTTCGCGCGGCACGGCGCCCGGGTCGGCGTCGCGGACCTCAACAAGGCGGCCGCCGAGGAGACCGTGGCGCAGATCGAGAAGGCCGGCGGCCAGGCGGTGGCCGTCGTCGGCGACGTTGCCCTCGAGGCCGACGTCGAGCGGATGATCGGCGAGACCGTGCGCCGGTTCGACGCCCTCCACGTCCTCTACAACAACGCGGGCGTCCTCTGGAAGGACCGGGACCGCTCCGTCCTCGAGACCGACGATGGGTGGTGGGAGCGCGTGATGGCGATCAACCTCAAGTCGGTCTTCTGGGTGACCAAGCACGGCATCCCCCATCTCCGGGCGGCCGGCGGTGGCGCGATCATCAACGTCGGCTCCGTCTCCGCCCTCGCCGGCTTCACCCGGGCCCAGGACGCGTACACGTCCGCCAAGGGGGCGCTCATCTCGCTCACCAGGTCGCTGGCGATCCAGTTCGCGAAGGACCGGATCCGGTGCAACATCATCCACCCCGGGATCGTGGACACCCCGCTCCAGGCCCCCTACCTCACCGAGGCCCTCCGCAAGGAGTTCGAGACCGGCATCCCGCTCGGCCGGATCGCCCACCCGCGGGAGATCGCCTTCGCCGCCCTGTTCCTTGCCTCCGACGAGTCGTCTTTCATGACCGGTGCCGAGCTGGTTGTCGACGGCGGCTTCACCGCCGGATGACGGCGGTGCGAAGACGGCATGACACCACGGTGGCGGCCGTCGGGGCGCGCCGAAGTGGGGTAGAATGAGGCACCCGGGTCGCCCCGGCGGACAGCCGAGAGGCGCGGGTGCCCGCAGAACTCTCACCGAGAGAGGAGGAGGCGATGAAGCACCGGGGATTGTGGAGGGTCTGCACCGTCTTTACCTTCCTGCTGGCTCTCGCCGGCGTGCTTGCCGCGGGTCCGGCGTCCGCGAGAACGGACCTTCTGGTCTACACGGCCGTCGAGGCCGACGAGCTCGCAAAGTTCAAGAAGGCGATCGAGGCGGCGGTGCCGGAAGTGAACATTCGGTGGGTCCGCGACTCCACCGGCATCATCACCTCCAAGCTGCTCGCGGAGAAGGACAATCCCCAGGCCGACATGGTATGGGGTCAGGCCGCGAGTAACCTGGTGATGCTGGCCAACCAGGGGTACTTCCAGCCGTACGCGCCCAAGGGTGCCGAGAAGCTCGACAAGAAGTTCTACGACCCCAAGAACACCCCGCCGCTGTGGGTCGGCCAGCGGGCCTACGGGGCCGCCGTCTGCTACAACACCGTCGAAGGCGAGAAGAAGAAGCTGCCCGTGCCGGCCTCGTGGAAGGACCTGACGAAGCCCGTCTACCGGGGCCACGTCATCATGCCGAACCCGAACTCCTCGGGCACGGGGTTCCTCGACGTCTCGAGCTGGATACAGATCTGGGGCGAGGACGCTGCCTGGCAATTCATGAGCGCGCTGCACGAGAACATCGCGCGGTACACGCACTCCGGCTCGGCCCCGTGCAAGCTGGCGGCCGCCGGCGAGATCCCCATCGGCATCTCGTTCGCCTACCGGGTGGTCAAGTCGATCGAGGAAGGGGCGCCGCTGAAGCTCATCCTGCCGTCCGAGGGGCTCGGCTGGGAGGTCGAGGCCTTCGCCGTCGTCAGGAACACCAAGAAGCTCGAGCTCGTTCGGAAGGTCGCCGACTGGTCGGTCTCGCCGGAAGCCATGAAGCTCTACGCGCCGGGGTACGAGGCGGTGGCCATGCCGGGTGTCCCGAACCCGACGAAGGAGCTCGAGGGGGTCAAGGAGCGATTCATCAAGAACGACTTCGCCTGGGCGGCGGACAATCGCATCCGCATCCTGGACGAGTGGCGGAAGCGCTACGACGCCAAGACCGAGCCGAAGAAGTAGCCCTGTCGCCTCCGCACGACGTCGACCCCGGCGCGCCCCTGTCGCCCCACGCGGGCGGCAGGGGTGTCGGGTTCCGAGAAGGGACCTCGTGATGGCGCTCTTGCGCGGGGACTGCATGTTCGCGGCTCGGCACGCCTGAGGGGGGGGCCGGCCGTGGCCGATGCGACGCAGCTGCTCGCGACCGCTCCCGTCGTCAGGCCGAAGGTCAGCGCCGACGACTGGGTCATGCGCGGGGGCCTGGCCGCGCTCGGCGCCTTCCTGCTCGTCGCGATCGTCCTCCCGCTCTACACGCTCCTGTCCCGGAGCTTCCAGGACGCCGACGGGGCGTTCGTCGCGCTCGCCAACTACCGGAGCTTCCTGGCCACCCCGGCGCTGTCGCAGTCGATCGAGCACAGCGCCACCGTCGCCTTCGTCAGCACGGCGGTCACGCTGCTGCTCGCGTCCGCGTACGCGTACAGCCTGACCCGATCGTGCATCCCCTTCAAGTCCGTGTTCAAGAGCGTGGCGCTGGTCCCGATCCTCATGCCGTCCCTCCTGCCGGCGATCTCGCTCGTGTACCTCTTCGGGAACCAGGGCGTCCTCAAGAGCTGGTTGATGGGCGCCTCGATCTACGGGCCGATCGGGATCGTCAT
The DNA here is from genome assembly GCA_964416315.1 of uncultured bacterium. Classification (GTDB taxonomy): domain Bacteria; phylum Methylomirabilota; class Methylomirabilia; order Rokubacteriales; family DASRDR01; genus CAYQDR01. The sequence continues at coordinate 9,705 of CAYQDR010000056.1, read as the reverse complement.
CGGCGAGGTGTTCTACGTCTTTCCGCACGCGCTCATGATCCTGCTGATCGCCCTGTCGACGAGCGACGCGCGGCTCTACGAAGCCGCGGAATCGCTGCGCGCCAGCAAGCTCCGCATCTTCTTCACGGTCACGCTGCCGAGCATCCGGTACGGACTGGTGTCGGCGTTCTTCGCGGTGTTCACGTTGGTCATCACCGACTTCGGGGTGCCGAAGGTCATCGGAGGCCAGTACAACGTGCTCGCCACCGACGTCTACAAGCAGGTCGTGGGCCGCCAGGACTTCCAGATGGGGGCCGTCGTCAGCATGGTGCTGCTCGTGCCGGCGGCGATCGCGTTCCTGGCGGACCGCGTCGCCCAGCGGCGGCAGGTGGCCTTGCTGACGACCCGCTCCGTCCCGTACCAGCCCAAGCCGGCGCGGGCACGGGACGCCGCCCTGTTCGGGTTTTGCGCGCTCGTCGGTCTCGGCATCCTCGCCGTCCTCGGGATGGCGGCCTTCGCCTCGCTCGTCCGGCTCTGGCCGTATAACCTGACGCTGTCGACCTACCACTACAACTTCGACCTGCGCGACGGCGGGAGCTGGGCCTCGTACTACAACTCCGTCGAGATGGCGGCGTGGACGGCGGTCGTCGGGACCGCGGTCGTCTTCGGCGGGGCGTACCTGCTGGAGAAAGGGAAGGGTGTGCGGCTGGTCCGCGCCGCCGTGCAGCTCCTGTGCATGGTGCCGATGGCGGTCCCGGGTCTGTCGCTGGGCCTCGCCTACATCTTCTTCTTCAACGCGCCGGACAACCCCCTGAACCTCCTCTACCACACGATGGCGATCCTGGTCGTCTGTACGATCGCCCACTTCTACACGGTCCCCCACCTGACCGCGCTGACCGCGCTCAAGCAGATGGACCCCGAGTTCGAGGCCGTCTCGGCCTCCCTCAAGATGCCGTTCTACAGGACGGTCTGGCGCGTCACCGTGCCCGTGTGCCTGCCCGCGATCCTGGACATCAGCATGTACCTCTTCCTGAACGCGATGACAACGGTGTCCGCCGTCGTGTTCCTGTACTCCCCCGATACCACGCTCGCCTCGGTCGCGGTCCTCAACATGGACGACGCCGGCGAGACGGCCTCGGCGGCGGCCATGGGGATGATGATCGTCTACACCTCGATCAGCGTGCGGATCCTGCACGCGCTCGCCACCCGGGGCCTCGCCCGGCGCACCCAGGCCTGGCGCAAGCGCTGACCCGTCCCGCGGTCCGGCGGCCTCGCCGCCGGGCGGAGCGTCAGCCGCCGCCCGCCTTCTCGCCCCGCCTGGGTCATTGGCCTCGCGGTCAAGGAGTTCCACTCCGAGCGGCGGCTTCGCCGCCGCAACCCCCCTCCGGGGGGAGGTCCGGGAGGGGGCCGTCGAGGCCCCCTCCCGATGGACTCAGGCCGTGCGCGGGATCCAGTGGACCCGTCGGGGGAGCGCGAGCGACACGGCCGCCCCCTCGCGCAGGGGCTCGCGGCGCTGCGGGTCGAACTGGTCCACGAGCAGCTGCTCGCCGCGGACCCGCACCGTGTAGCGGACCACGGCGCCGACGTAGCTTGCCGACACCACCTCGCCGGCGACGACCCCGGCGCCCGCGGGCAAGAGGTCGATCGACTCGGGCCGGAGGATCACCCAGGCCGCGCCGTCGAGGCGCGACCCGGCGTCGGGTGCCACTTCGAACTCGCCGAGCGCCGTCCTGGCCACGGAGGGCCCGGACTCTTGGCCGGCGCGGTCGAGGGTCGCGGCGACGAAGTTCGCCTGCCCGACGAAGCGCGCCACGAACTCCGTGGCCGGGTGCTCGTAGATCTCCTGGGGCGTCCCCGCCTGCTCGAGCCGGCCGCCGCGCATGACCAGGATGCGATCGGAGATCGCCATGGCCTCCTCCTGGTCGTGGGTCACGAAGATGATGGTCAGCGCGAGGGTACGCTGAAGGCGCCGCAACTCGTCGCGCATGGCGAGCCGGAGGTGGGCGTCGAGGTTCGAGAGCGGCTCGTCCAGCAGCAGCACCTTGGGACGCAGGATCAGCGCGCGGGCGAGGGCGACGCGCTGCTGCTGGCCGCCCGAGAGCTGATTCGGGCGCCGATCGCCGAGTCCCTGGAGCTGGACGACCTCGAGCATCTCCATCACCCGTCGCCGGACCTCGTCGGCCGGCGTGCGGCGGATCCGCAGGCCGTACGCGATGTTCTCGAAGACCGAGAGGTGGGGGAACAGCGCGTAGTTCTGGAAGACCATCCCCGTGGCGCGGCGGTTCGGCGGGTGGCGGTTCACCACCTCGCCGTCGAGGATGACGCGGCCCGAGTCCGGCTCCACGAAGCCGCCGACGAGCCGGAGCAGGGTCGTCTTGCCGCACCCCGAGGGGCCGACGAAGGTGACCAGGGCGCCGCGCGGGACCTCGGCCGAGACGTCCCGGACCGCCACCGTGCCGCCGTAGCGCTTCGTGACGGCGTCCAGCGCGAGCATCGGTCGCGGGTCCACGGCTCAGGTCCCGCCGAGGACGAGCCCGGTCCGCCGGACGATGAGCTTGAGGAGGCCGAGGCAGCCGAGGACGATCGCGATGAGCACGACGGCGAGCGCGCAGGCCAGCCCGATCGCGCCGGTCTCGGCCAGGTTCAGGATGTACACGGCGGCGAGGTTCATGCCGGGGGCAACCAGGAAGACGACCGCGGAGACGGTGATCGTCCCGACCATGAACGTGTACACGAAGCCGGCCACGAACGCGGAGCCCATCAAGGGGACGACGACCCGGCGGAACGTCGCGAGGAGCCCTGCCCCGAGCGCCCGCGAGGCCTCCTCGATGCTCGGGTCGAGCTGGTGGAGCTTCGAGATCCCCGCTTCCATCCCGACCGACAGCTCGCGGAAGGCGGTGTTCAGGATCAGGATCGACAGGCTCCCGGTCAGGACGAGCGGCGGCGTGTTGAAGAGCAGGATGTAACCAAGCCCCATGACGGTGCCGGGCACGGCGAGCCCGAACAGCGCGGCGAACTCCAGCGCTGTCCGCCCCGGCACCCGCCGGCGCGTGATCAGGTAAGCGAGCACGAGCCCCAGCGTGGCGGCGATCGTCGCGGCGCCCACGGACATCTTCAGCGAGGTCGTGACGGCGGCCCAGCCGATCGGACTCTGGAAATGCTCGAGCGTGAACCGGTTCCGGATCAGGAGCACCTCGGTGAACGCGCCCATGACGACGAGTCCGAACGTCGTGACGATCACGAGGCCGGTCGCCAGGCAGACCGCGAGCAGTGGCCAACGCAGCGCCGGGCCCAGGTCCCGGCGGGTCGCGACCGCGGGGGTCCCGGTGATCGTGGTGAACGCCCGGCCGCGCAGAAAGACGTGGTGGACGGCGAAGACGCCCAGCGCGGGCAGGAGCAGGAAGACCGCGAGCACGGAGGCCATCGGTGCGTTCTGCTCGCCGATGAGGAGGAGGTACGCGTCGGTCGCGAGGAATCCCCGCCCGCCGCCGATCAGCATCGGGTTGCCGAAGTCCGCGAGCGACATGATGAAGACGAGGAGCGCGGCCTTGGCGAGCCCGGGGGTGGCCAGCGGGAGCGTCACGGTCCGGAGCACGGTCCACTGGTCCGCCCCGAGGTCCGTCGCCGCCTCCTCGAGGGTTCCCGAGAGGCTCACGAACACGTTCTCGACGATGAGGTACGCGAGCGGGAGGAACGAGATCGTCTGAGCGATCAGGACGCCGGCCCATCCCTTCACGTTGAAGTCGATGCCGAGCGCCTGGGCGATCAGGCCGCGCCGACCGCCGAGGATGATGAGGGAGAGCGAGAAGATGAACGGCGGCGCCACGAGCGGGAGCAGGGCCAGCCAGCGCAGCGGGTGGCGGAGAGGGGACTGCGTCCGCGTGCTGACGAGCGTGAAGGCCAGGCCGAGCCCGACCACGACGACCGTGGTCGCCGTCGCCAGGATCAGGCTGTTGATGAGCGCCCGGTAGTAGAAGCGGTGGGCGAAGAAGTCAGCATAGTTCCTGAGCGTGAACGTTCCCGCGCGGGTCTGGAAGGACTGGACGAGGACGGCGCCGATCGGGAGGAGCACGAACAGGAGCAGGAGCAGGGCCAGCACTCCCCCGACCACCAGCGTCACGGGCTCGCGGGCGGCCTGCCGGACGTCCTCGAGGAGCCCGTCCCACGGCCGCGGGGCCAGCGCCGCCGCGCGTGGCGCGACGGTGCTCATGCCGCCCGGCGCGGCCACGGCCCCGCCCGCCGCCGGGGGGCACGGGGCGCGCGCTTGCCTGCGCGGGCCGCCCCACGGCCATACCCGAGGCGGCGCGCGACCATCCGCGCTACTTCTGGAACTTGGTCTTCCAGGCCAGCATGACGCGGTCCTGGTCCTGGCCGGCGCGGGCCGCATCGTAGGGGAAGAGCTTCGGGTCGAAGGCGACCAGGGCCTCGACGCCCGGGCGCGTGACCTTGGAGCGGTGCTTCGCGACGACCCTCATCGCGCGCTCCGAGCCGACGTAGTCGACGACCTTCTTCGCCGCCGCGAGGTTCTTCGTCCCCTTGAAGATGGCGACGGAGTCGAGGTCGAAGCCCACCCCCTCCTCGGGGATGATGAGGTCGAGCGGGTAGCCCTTCGCCTTCCGGCTGATGACGGCCTGATCCCACGTGACCGCGAGGGCGTACTGCCCGCGGCCCGCCTGCTCGGCCGGGGCCGACCCCGACTTCGTGTACTCGGCGACGTTCTTGTCGAGGCGGCTGAGGTAGTCCCAGGCCCGGTCCTCGCCCATCAGCTGGATCAGCGTCGCCACCACGAGGTACGCGGTGCCGGACGTCCCCGGGTTCGGCATCACGATCTCACCTTTCCAGCGTGGGTCGAGCAGGTCCGCCCAGGTGCGCGGCTTTGGGAGTCCCTTCTTCTGCAGGATGTCCGTGTTGACGGCGATCGCGTTGAACCAGTAGGACCATCCGTGCCAGTGGCCCTCGGGGTCCTTGAACCGGGCCGGGATGGCGTCCCACTCCTTCGACCGGTAAGGCTCGAGGAGCCCCTCCTGCTTGGCGAGGAGCGCGTGGCTGTTCGGCATCCCCCACTGGAGGTCGGCCCCGATGTTGCCCTTCTCGGCGACCACGCGCGCCCGCAGCTCGTTCGACGACATGCGGAGGACCTGGACGTCGAGGCCGGTGGCCGCCTTGAGGTCCGCGACGAAGGCCTCCATCTCCTTCTCGTCGTTGTGGGTGTAGATCCGAACGGTGTCGGCCCCCGCGCTGGCGGGGAGCCAGAGGAGGGCGAGCACCAGGGCAAGCGCCGCTGCGATGGTTGACATCATCGGAGTCCCTCCTGCGCTGAGGTCCTATTTCTCGGGGCGGCCCGCGACCGCCCGTGGAGCCACGACGCCACCCGGCCCGAGTGCCGGGTGCCCGACACGCCTGAGCATAGCGCGTAAGGCACTGGCAAGTCACTAGCGCCCCTCTCCGGCGTTTCCGGCGCGGTCTGGACCGGGATGCCCGGCCGTCGGCGAGGCTGGCGTTGCCGCGATGCGCCAGCGCGGGCCACGCCGGTGTTGCGCGGCCGCCTTCGCGGTGGCAGCCGCGGCGGTTGTGTGAAAAAATAGCGAGCCAGCGGGAGGTTCCCGGATGAGTGATACCGTGGCCCCGCGTCGGGGGGAGCGCGCTCCCTACCTGCGGATCGAGCGCCTGACGAAGCGCTTCGGCGGCTTCATCGCGCTCAGCGACATCTCGCTGGACATCTACGGCGGCGAGTTCGTCTGCTTCCTCGGCCCGTCGGGGTGCGGGAAGACGACGCTCCTCCGCGCCATCGCGGGGCTTGACGTCCAGACGAGCGGCTGCGTGTGGCAGGCAGGTCGCGACGTCTCGGCCCTGCCCCCCACTCGGCGGGACTTCGGGATCGTCTTCCAGTCCTACGCCCTGTTCCCGAACCTGACGGTGTGGAAGAACGTCGCCTACGGGCTCGAGAGCGCGAAGGCGAAGAAGGCCGACATCGACCACCGCGTCCGCGAGCTCCTCGACCTCGTGGGCCTGCCGGATCAGGGGCACAAGTACCCGGCCCAGCTCTCGGGGGGCCAGCAGCAGCGCGTGGCGCTCGCCCGCGCGCTGGCCACCTCCCCCGGCCTGCTCCTCCTCGACGAGCCCCTCTCGGCGCTCGACGCCAAGGTGCGCGTCTATCTCCGCCACGAGATCCGCCAGCTCCAGCGGCGCCTCGGGGTCACGACCGTCATGGTCACGCACGATCAGGAAGAGGCGCTGACGATGGCCGACCGCATCGTGGTCATGAACCACGGCGTCATCGAGCAGATCGGGACGCCGGTGGAGGTCTATCGGCAGCCCGCCTCGGCGTTCGTCGCCGACTTCGTCGGCCTGATGAACTTCGTTGCGGGAACGATCGTCGGGCCGGACCGGGTGCGGGTCGGCCGGCTCGAGCTCGCGTGCGAGGCGGACGGCTTCCCCCCGGGGACCGGCGTGACCGTCGCGATCCGCCCGGAGGACATCGTGCTCGAGGGGATCCGCGGGGGCGAGCCGAACGCGTTTCCGGCCCGCGTCGAGACGATGGCGTTCCTCGGCTCCGTCTTCCGGGCGGATCTCGCCGCGGAGGCGATCGGCGAGAGCCGGCTGCGCGCGGAGCTCTCGATCGGGCTGGTGCGGCGGCTCGACCTCGCCGAGGGGCACACCCTGCCGGTCCGCCTGCCGAAGGAGCGGATCCGCATCTATCCGGGCAGCGCGGTCCATGGCTGACGGCGCCCATGGCGCGCGCCGTTGCCGTCGCTGTCCCACCCGTGCAGGTGAAGCTCGGCCGGGACGACTGGGGTCATGCGCGCCTCCATGGCCCTGATCGGGCTCTACCTTGTCGTCACACCCGCGAGGCGGCGGTGGCACCCCGCGCGAGCACCCCACGGATCTTCTTCACGGTGACCCTGCCCGGGGCCCGTTGCGGCACGAACGTCGCCGCGCGCGCCCTCTACCTCGGGCTCGCCCGCGTCATCGTGCGGCGGACCCAGGCCTGGCGGCACCGCTAGGCGCCGGTGCCGGGCTCACGCTGCTGTGAGCAACCCGCCCCGCGACGCCGAGATCGCGATCATCGGGGGCGGCGCCTTCGGCTGCGCCGTCGCCTACTTCCTCGCCCGGGGCGGCAAGCGCGACGTCGTCCTCCTGGAGAAGGACGAGCTCGCCTCGGGGACGACGAGCCAGGCCGCCGGCCTCGTCGGGCAGGTCCGCGCCTCGCCGGCGCGCGTGCGGATCGCGATGTTCTCTGTGCAGACGTTCCGCGCCCTCGCGGGGGAGACGGGCCACGATCCCGACTACCGGGCCGTCGGAAGCCTGCGCCTCGCGCTGAGCGCGGAGCGGGAGGCGGAGTTTCATCGCATGGTGGAGGTGGGCCGCCGGGAGGGGCTCGACGTGGACTTCGTGTCGATCGCCGAGGCGGCGCGGCGCTTCCCCCTCCTCGAGCGCTCCCGCGTCCGTGCCGCGATCTGGTGCCCGAGCGACGGCTACGTCCAGCCGTACGGGCTCACGATGGCGTACGCCGGCGGGGCGCGGGCGCTCGGGGTACGGATCCACACGGGGACGCCGGCGCTCGGCCTGGTCGTGCGGAACGGCGTGGTCACGGGGATCCGGACCCCGCAGGCCGAGATCCGGGCCGAGACCGTCGTCATCGCCGCCGGGCCCTGGGCGGGCGTACTGGCGGCCACGGCCGGCGTCGAGCTGCCCCTCGTTCCCGTCCGGCACCAGTACCTCGTCACCGAGACGATCCACGGGGTGTCCCCGGAGCTGCCGGTCGTGCGGATCCCCGACCTCCGCCTCTACGTCCGGGCGGAGGTCCAGGGGCTCATCGTCGGCGGGTTCGAGGCCGATCCGGTGAGTGTCGATCCGCGGGAGTTCCCCCCGGACTACCGGAGCCCGGCCGTCGAGCCGAGCTGGGAGACGCTGGCCGGGTTCGGGCGGGACGGCCTCGAGGTCCTGCCCGGGCTCGGCGAGGCGCGCGTGAGCGCGACGTTCCGCGGCCTGCCGACGTTCACCCCGGACGGCCAGTTCTGCCTCGGTCCCGTGCCGGGCGTGCGCGGCCTCGTCATGGCGGCCGGGTGCTGCGCCCACGGAGTCTCCGGCTCCGCCGGCCTCGGGGCGACGGTCGCGGCAACGATCCTCGGCGAGGAGCCGCTGGTGGACCTCGGCCCCGTCCGGACCGCGCGGTTCGGGTCGGGCGGCGTCGCCTGGGACGCGGCGCGGCGCGCGGCCGAGCGGGTCTACGCCGATTACTACGCGCTCCACGCGGACTTCGCGACGGCGCGCCGGGCCTGACGCGGGTGCCCTCGGGAGGCGAGCGAGGGATGGACCGGTGACTGAGATCCGGCTGCTGAACCGGCTCGAGCGGAGCCTGCCGGGTCATTACTACTCCGCGCCGGAGATCTGGGAGCGGGAGAAGGAGCGGCTCTTCTACCGGAAGTGGCTCTGCGCCGCGCGGGAGGAGGAGCTCGAGGGCCCCGGGGACTTCTCCGTGCGTCTCACGCTACGTGCGCGCGGAGCTCGGCGACTGACCGGCGGCCGGGAGGCGCCGCCCGAACTCCGCGCAGTCATCTTCGACTTCAGCGGAGTCCTCTTGCTCGACGAGCCGCGCCTCTACCTCATCTGCCGGGACGGGCTCGCGCGGCGCGGCATCAGCCTGGACCGGGGGACCTATGACCGGCTGGTCGGCCTCTCCGACCGCGAGTTCTTCGCCCGCGCCCTCGAGGCTCACGGGCACGACGCGCGCCCGAGAACGATCGCCGCGCTGGTCCGCGCCAAGACGGCGCGCTACCTCCGGGAGGTGGCGGCCGCGCCGCCGCTCGCGCCGGGAGCGGCCGAGCTGGTCCGCGGAGCAGCGGCGCGCTGGCCGTGCGCCCTCGCCGCGGGGGCGCCGCGCCGCGAGGTGACGGCCGTGCTGAGGGCGACGAAGCTCGCCGGCTGCTTCCGCGCCGTCGTCGCGCTCGAGGATCTCGAGCGGGGCAAGCCGGATCCGGAGGTCTTCCGAACGGCGCTCGTCCGCCTGAACGCGGCGGCCGCCCCCGCGCCGCCGATCGAGCCGGCGGGCTGCCTCGTCGTCGAGGACTCGCCCCTCGGCGTGGAGGCGGCACATCTTGCGGGGATGCGCGCCCTCGCCGTCGCGACCTCGCTCCCGCCGCCCCGGCTCGCCGGCGCCGACTGGATCGTCTCGACGCTCGAGGGTCTCGACGCCGACCGCCTTGTGACGCTCTGGGCCGGGCGGCTCGCGCGGCGGGACGCCCAAGCCTGGCCGGGCGGCGCTGGCCGCCGCGGGCGGCGGCCAGCCCACTAACCGATCTTGTCCTGGATCAGGGCGAGGGTGGCGAGGGCGGCCGAGCAGTTCGCCCGGATGACGCCCACCTTCGCCAGGAGGGCGGGCTTGCCGTCGTCGGGTACGGGGCCCAGCACGGCGTTGATGGCGCTGAGGCGCCCACCCACGACGGCGCTCACGTTGGCAACGCTCCCGAGGCGCCCGACGATCCCGTTGACGCTGTCGTCGCCCGAGTCGGCGCGGTCGGGGTCGCCCACGCTGGCGGCCGCGGAGACCGAGCCCTCAGCGACGGCTCCGCCCTCGATCTTGGCTTGGATCATGTTGAGGGTGCTGCCGGTCTGGCGCCGCCTCACGAACCCGAGCTGACTGGCCACGCGCTGGAACTCCCGCGCGGTGGCGCTAGAGTCCTTGAAGGACCGGACTTGTCGTGGATGAGTCAAGTTTCATGCGGC